>NZ_JBIUSS010000002.1:333993-384127 GCF_044741445.1 Kitasatospora sp. NPDC088160
GTCGTGATCAGCCCTGGAGGGCTCGCAACCACTGCATCAGGCCGTTCGGCGACTCCGCCCAGACCGTCGTGATCAGCCCTGGAGGGCTCGCAACGCTGACCTCCGGCGACAAGACCGCACGGAAGTGGCCGGTCGTGATCAGCCCTGGAGGGCTCGCAACAGGCGAACCGGCGGGCGTGGCTCGACCAGAACCCGGGTCGTGATCAGCCCTGGAGGGCTCGCAACACGCCCTGGCCGAGGCTGTCCGCCTGGCCGCCCGAGTCGTGATCAGCCCTGGAGGGCTCGCAACCGCAACTTCATCAGCCCTTTGAGGGGCAGCGCCAGTCGTGATTAGCCCTGGAGGGCTCGCAACACGTGGACCCCGGCGACGACGATCCGTGGGTGCCGTCGTGATCAGCCCTGGAGGGCTTGCAACAGGAGGGAGTAGGAGGAGGCGAGGTGGCCGCGTCCCGTCGTGATCAGCTCTGGAGGCCGTCCTTCGGAAGCGCACTGCTCCACTGCTTGAGCTCGACCACCACGTACGACGGTTCGCCCGTGCTCGGGTGGACGCCGGCGAGTATGACGTCGGCGCGCTTGCTGTTGAGGGGCAGCGAGTACTCGAGGAGTACCTCCACCATGCCGAGTCCGGCGTCCAGGAGCGCGTTGGTCAGAACCGGGATGCTCCGCTCCCAGGAGCGCACCTCGGACGGGCCGGGCTTGTGGCCGTGCTTGTGAACGAACTGGTCGATGAGACGCACGAACAGTGATCCGGCCAGGCTCTCGGCGGCGACCGCGGACGCGGAGTCGTGGAACAGCAAGACATGCTCCCAGGCAGCACGAAGAGACTCGTGTGGGTGGGGGCATGTCCCTGAAGGGAAGCCCGGCGGGCCGCCCTGACGACAGGGCCAAACCTACAACGGGGAGCCCGAACTCGTACCAGAACGTCTGCATGGGACTCGCTCTTCTACACGAACAACCCGTTCCGTTCAGCATCGCCGGGCGACTATGGGCTGAACTGTCGCCTCAGCAAGGCCAACTTGAGCGGTGGCCCTCCGTAGTATGGCCTCAGCCTGATAAGTTCCGGCTGCGCGCCCAAAGTGACGCCGCGCTGGTGCTTGACTCCTCCATACCGATTACTAGTCTCTTGGCGGCCTCGGCGGTCGGGGAAGCCATGCGGCGTCCATCCGCCGAGACAGTCGAGAATCGCAACAATTCTGACTCCGTCTGTGATGCTGGCTGCCGAACGTGGTCGCCCTTCCGCGGTTGCCGAGGATCGCAATGGCGGCATCGACTGGGTTCGCAATATCGAGGGTCGTGTGGCAGTCATCCTTCGGGGCGTCTGAGGATCGCAACGCCGATTACAAGACCAAGGAGATGACCGGCCAGGGTACGGTTGCCTTCCGGAGCAGCCGAGGACCGCAACGCGTAGGTCGCCGCCGGACCCCGGCCCGCCGGGCCGTGCCGGTCGTCTTCTCGGGCGGCCGAGCAACGGAACATCAGCCAGGCGCTGATGCCTGCGAACCAGCGCCGGCGGCGGTCGTCTTTCAGGCGACCGAGGATCGCAACTTGTTGGTGAGGGAGCCGCGCCAGTCAGCGGACTGATGGCGGTTGCTCTTCGGAGTTGCCGAGGCTCGCAACACCCAGTTCGTGTGGGCCCAGTTGCTGGACGAGTGGCGGTCGTCCTTCGGGGCGGCCGAGGATCCCAACACGCTTCGGCGGGTGATTCGGACAACGAATCGTCTGGTGACGGTCGCTCCCCAGGGCGGCCGGGAGCCGCAACGCCTTGCAGGTGGCGTCAGTCGGCCAAGCGTAGGAGAGTGGCGGTCGCCCCTCGGGGCGGCTGAGGATCGCAACATCCGGGTTGAGCGGGTCGGGGGTACCAGTGCGACGGGTGGCGGTTGCCCTCCCGGGCGGCCGAGGATCGCAACCCTGACGGCGGACGGCTCGCCGCCATCGAGAAACTGGTGGCGGCCGCCCTCTGGGGCGGCCGAGGATCGCACCGCCCACGCTGACCGCTTTACCATCGCCAGCCCGGCCTGTGGCGGTTGCCCTCCGGGGGTGACCGAGGATCGCAACACCGAGGACGGTGTCGAGCACGAGTTCAGCGAGGAGATGGCGGTCGCCCCGCGCTGCGACCGAGTATCGCAACCCCGACGGCGTGTGTCCGCCGACCGCCGACCCGGCGTGGCGGTCGCCCTCAGGGGCGGCCGAGTATCGCAACTTGCTGTCTCCGACGACGACCTCACTGGCGAGGCCGTGGCGGTTGCCCTCTCGGGTGGCCGAGGATCGCAACGGCCAGTTCCCCGAGGCGAACCTGACCGTCTTCCACGTGGCGGTCGTTCTCCTGGGCGGCTGAGGATCGCAACTGCTACCACCCCGGCGCCGCCGCCGATCTCCACCAGTGGTGGTCGTCCTTCGGGGCGACCGAGGATCGCAAGTTGCTCAACAGGTAGAGCGTGTCCGTCCTCGTGGCGTGCAGGTAGCCCTTCGGGACGACCGAGGATCATAACGTGTCGGTCGACTTGGATGATGAGGAGATGGAGCGTCGCGGTCGCCCCCCCCCAGGGCGACCGAGGATCGCAACACCAAGCGCGCCACTCCATCAAGGCCAAGATCAAAGGTGGCGGTCGTTCTCCGGGGCGACCGAGTATCGCAACCATCGTTCCGCGATCCAGCTCGTTTCCGGCGCGCCGCCGTGGCGATCGCCCACCCCGGAGCTGCCGCTGATCGCAACCCACACCTCAGCAGGGCATCGGCCTCGTCGGGACGTGGCGGTCGCCCCCAGGGCGGCTGAGGATCGCAACGACGGCGTCGCCTACCTGTGCCTCAGGGCCGCGTCGTGGCGGTTGCCCCCTCGGGCGGCTGAGGATCGCAACCGCGTGCACGCGGGTCAGGACAGTGATGGACCCGTCGGGTGACGGGGTTGCCGCGGACCTGGTCGGTAGATGGCAGTCGCCCCCTCAGGCGGCCGAGGATCGGACCAAGCTGGACGCCGCGAGCGTTCGGGACGTGTTGGGAGCGGCGGTCCCCGTTTCGGGGGCTGAGGATCGCAACAGCGACATCGACCAGAGCAGGTACGCCTGGGCCGAGGTGGCGGTCGCCCTCCGGGGGCGGCCAAGGATCGCAACCAGTCACCGTCCTCCCACTGCGCGCTGGCCAGGGCGGTGGCGGTCACCCCCGGGGCGACCGAGGGTCGCAATACCGGTATCTCGCCGAGCGCGGCCGGGTCGATCTCGTGGCGGTCGCCCTTCGGGGCAGCCGAGGATCGCAACTCGTACAGCGGGAGGCTTTCGGGGGTGGCGATCAATGTGGCGGTCGCTCTTCGGGGCGGCCGAGGACCGAAACGAGAGGAGCATGTCCGGCGTCGAGGCGGTGGCGGAGTAGCGGTCGCCCTTCGGGACGACCGAGGATTGCAACATCGCTTACGCCCGCGCCGACGTCCCCGCCCTGGTCATGACGGTCGCCCTCTGGGACGATCGAGGATCGCAACCCGTGCTGGCGGGTATGCCGGAGCAACATCAGGGCATGGTGGCGGTTGCCCTTCGGGACAACCGAGGATCACAATCAGTACGGTCCGCTGGTCACCGCGATGACTGAGGCCGGTGTCGGTCGCCCTCCGAGGCGACCGAGGGTCGCAACATCGTCTTGGTGGAGCGGGTCATCAGGGTCCGGATTGGGTGGCGGTCGCCCTTTGGGGCGACCGAGGATCACAACGATGAGTTCGCGCTCGAGCTGCGGGAGGAGGCGACGTGGCGGTTGCTCTTTGGGGTGACCGAGGATCGCAACGCCTCCAGGTCGGTGCGCAGCGCGCGGGCCCGGGCCGTCGTGGTCGCCATCCGGGGTAACGGAGGATCGCAACGGCATCCAGGATATGCTGCCCTGCCGCAAGGCCGACGTGGCGGTCGCTGTCTGGGGCGGGTGAGCGCGTCACCGGTGGTGGTAGCCAGTACCTGGGATTGCTACTTCTCCTCTGGGTAGTTTGGGCTTGTGCAGCGGCTTGGTCGCAGTCGTAACTCCTGTGTAGTGGCGGATGGGTAGCCTTGTGGGTCATGCGTGACGAGCCTCTCTATGCCCACTCGCCCAATGGTGCTGGCCGGTGGCATCTGTTGGGTGATCATCTTCGTGGGTCGGCTGAACTGGCTGCGCGGTTCGGTGCGGTGTTCGGTATGGCTGCCGCGGCTGAGTATCTGGCGCTTGTCCACGATGTGGGGAAGGGCGGGTGTGTGTGGCAGGGCCGGCTGGTGGAGGTTGCTGGTACCGGTGGGACGGTCGGGATCGACCACAAGAGGGCGGGGGTCCGTCTTGCGGCGCAGTGTTTGCCGGGGCCTCTTGCCGGGGTGGTGGAGGGCCATCACGGGGGTTTGCGGTCCTGGGGTGAGATGCGTGCTTTGCTGAGGGAGTTGCGGGCACGGCCCGGCGTTGTGGAGGAGGCGATTCGCCGGGTCGCGGCGGAGGTTCCCGAGATCGAGTCTGCGGGGATCGCGGTACCGCAGTGGCTGTCAGACCCCGACAGTGACAGCGACTTCGCTGATGTCGACCTGATGGTCCGGATGCTTTTCAGCTGCGTCATCGACGCCGATCGCCTGGACACCCGCGCGCACCGCCTGGGCCGGGTTCCGTATGTTCGCCCGGACGCGGACATGGCCGCTCTGGGCAAGCGGTTCGAGGAGGCCCGGAAGGCCATGCTCGCCGGCCGGCAGCCGTCGCGGATCGATGGGATCCGCACGAGCATCTACGAGCAGGCTGTGGCCGCGGCGGACGGTGAGCCGGGGATCTACCGGCTGCACGTGCCGACCGGCGGGGGAAAGACACTGGCCGCAGCCGCGTTCGGACTGCGCCACGCCGCGCGAAACGGTCAGCGGCGGATCATCGTCGCGGTGCCGTTCATCAGCATCACCGAGCAGAACGCCTCCGTCTACCGGAAGATGCTCGGTGAGCGGGACGTCCTCGAACACCACTCCTCCGTCGATCTCGAGCGTGCGGGGTGGGCCCGGTTGGCGGCGGAGAACTGGGACGCGCCGTTCGTGATCACTACCACGGTGCAGCTGTTCGAGTCCCTTTTCAGTCGTTCGCCGTCGAGGATGCGCAAGCTCCACCGGCTGGCCGGAGCGGTGATCGTCCTGGACGAGGTCCAGGCGCTGCCGGACCGGCTGCTGGTTCCCATCCTGTCCGCATTGCGGGGTCTGACCGAGCGGTTCGGCACGACGGTGCTGCTGTCGTCCGCGACACAGCCGGAGTTCAGCAGCATCGACGGCACCGGGCACCGGCACGTCATCCCCGACCCGGCGCCG
Organism: Kitasatospora sp. NPDC088160; assembly: GCF_044741445.1. NCBI lineage: Bacteria > Bacillati > Actinomycetota > Actinomycetes > Kitasatosporales > Streptomycetaceae > Kitasatospora > Kitasatospora sp. NPDC088160. Next base: position 339,264 of record NZ_JBIUSS010000002.1, read on the forward strand.
CTCTTCTCGGCTCTCGAACGCGTCCGCTACGAGTGGCGCGAGGACACCACGCTGGCCGCCATGGCGAGCGAAGCCTCCCGGCACGAGCAGACGCTGATGATCGTCTCGACCACCCGCGACGCCAACGCCGTCCACGAGCAACTGCCCGAGGGTGCCCTGCACCTGTCCACCCGCATGACCTCGGGACACCGCCGGGAGACGATCGAGGAGATCCGAACGCTCCTGGCAGCCAAGCAGTGTGTCCGGGTTGTGTCGACGTCGCTGATCGAGGCCGGCGTCGACCTCGACTTCCCGATCGTCTTCCGTGCCTGGGCCCCGCCGGAGAACCTCCAGCAGGCGGCCGGCCGCTGCAACCGTGAGGGCCGCCTGCACCGAGGAACGGTCGTCGTCTTCAAAGCCCACGACAGCGGCAGGATCCCGGACCCGTCGTACATGCTCTCGCTCGGCATCGCCGCCAACCGCTTCGGCGACGGCCCCGGAAGGGCCGATCCGGACGACCTCACCGCACTCGCCCGCTACTCCAGGACCCGCTACCGGCTCCAGGGCCTCGCCAACCTCGGGGACCCGATCGAGGCGCTGCGCCGGGAACTCGACTTCCCCGCCGTGGCGGAGCAATTCGTCATGATCGGTGAGAGTACGGCGAGCGTCGTCCATGTCCGGCCCGAGCTGAAGCCCGAGGAGCAGGCTGCGGCCCGTGCTGCTATCGACATGCTTCGCACGGGTCAGCCCTGCGGGCCCGAGACCCAGCGCGTCCTGCAGCCCCACATCGCCGGCATCCCCAGGGCCGAGGCGGACGCGGCGCTGGAAGCCGGCCACGCGAAGCTCATCGTCGACGACCTCGTCGAGTGGGTCGGTCCCTACCATCCACAGCGTGGCATCGAGCCGCCGAATCGGTAGCGGTGCCCGGGCGGCTGCCGGCCCCGACCACTCTCGCCCGGAAGCGAGTCGGCTGGCCACGTCGCGAGGGACTCCCTGCGCCTCCTCGCCCTGAGCGTGCGGAGGCCTGACTGCGGTCCGGCGAGGACAGTCGGGTCGGAACGCGCGTGTTGGGTAGGCTCCCGGACCGTGGCGCCGCCTCCTCGGAGGGGTGGCGAGGATCGAAACACAGGCGTGCTGGTGTCTGTCAGCACGTTCGCGCCCCCGTCGGCTTGCCGGCGGGGGCGTCATTGTCAGTGACCCCTGATACACATTCGGCAACGACATGGGCCGTGGGCATCACGGTGCCGTCGAGGCTGTCAAGCCCTCCCGGGAAGCAGCTTCATAGGAGTGCTAGTGATGCTACGGTCCGTGTCTGACACATCGTCACATTGCCCTGGAGAGGGTGATTTCCTTGCCGAGCCATGCCCAGACGCGCTGGCCGGAGCCGCCGGTGACCGTCGAGCTGTGGGGACCACTGGCCTGCTTCACGCGACCCGAACTGAAAGTCGAACGGGTCAGCTACCCCGTCATGACGCCCTCCGCGGCCGTCGGAGCGCTCAGCGCCATCTTCTGGAAACCGGAGATGCAGTACGTCATCCAGTCGATCGAGATCCTCACCCCGATCGACTGGATCAACATCCGACGCAACGAGGTCAAGTCCGTCATCACCGCACCCCGCATCAAGGCCCTGCGCGCGGACCACAAAGAGCGCTACGACGTCGAGCACGACCGGGACCAGCGCAACACCGTGGCGCTGCGCGACGTCGCCTACCGGGTGAACACCCAGATCATCCCGACCCGCAGCGCCAAGGCACCGGCCGCCAAATACCGGGAGCAACTGCGGCGCCGCACCGAGCGCGGCGGGTGCTTCTCGCAGCCCTTCCTCGGCTGCCGGGAGTTCTCCGCGGGCTTCGGCCCCCGCGGATCATGGCCCGGCAGCCCCGCCGACACGAAGGCCGGCCCCATCGAGCGCACGGAGGAACTCGGTGTGATGCTGCACTCGATCAGGTACGGTGACCGCGGCCAGGAGACCTACCACTGGTTTCGCGCCCGCCTGGACAACGGCGTGCTCCACGTTCCGCGACGCCCTCTGGGCGACGACGAGGTCCACATGCCCGCCGGCTCCTGGCGAACCGGAGCCTGACCATGCTGCTGCAACGCCTCACTGAACGCGTCGCCGACCAGGAACACTCCTACACGAAACCGGCGACGATCAAATGGGCCGTGTTCCTCGACGGCGACCTGGCGGACCTCCAGGACATGCGAATGCCCAAGGGCGAGCCCGCGCTCCGCCTGGCCGTGCCGACCTCCACCCGCACGGTCGCCATCGCGCCGTGCCTGCTCGCCGACAACGCCCAGTACGTCTTCGGCGTACCGAAGGCCGACCCCAAAACCGGAGAGGTCAAGGAAAAGGACGCAGCCCGGGCGGCGAAATGCCGCACGGCCTTCGCCGACCTCGCCCGCCAGTGGGCAGCCGCCAACCCCGGCGACCCCACCGCTGAAGCCGTCCTCCGCTTCCTCGCCACCACCATCGACCTGCCGGCCGACATGGCCGCCGGCGACCTGGTCGCCATCAGCATCGACGGCCAGTGGGCCCACCAGCACCCGAGCGCCCTCCAGTTCTGGGCGGACAAGGTCAGCGACTCCAAAGGAGCCGGCAACACCGGACTTTGCCTCGCCTGCGGACACGAACGCCCGCTACTCGCCACCGTTCCAATCTCGATCGCCATGGGCGCCATCCCCGCCAAGCAGGCCAAGAGCACCCAACTCGTCAGCGTGAACACCGCCGCACAAGGCCGCGCCGGCGTCACCGCCGGACTCGCCGCCACGCCCCTGTGCGAGAGGTGCGGGACGGCCGCCACCACCTCACTCGGCGAACTCCTCGCCGACCCGAAACACCGCCGGCGCGCCGACACTGCGGTGACGGTCTGGTGGACCCGCGAACCCGTCAAATGCAACCACTTCGGCAACCTGGACGACCCACAGCCCGAGGACGTCACCAACCTCATCGGGAAGATCTTCAAACCGGGCACCGGGACCACCGAATACTCCGCCGACGTCAACAAGTTCTACTCCGCCACCCTCGGCGCGAACTCCTCACGCGTCGTCGTACGCGACTGGATCGACGTCCCCCTGCCCGTCATCGAAGACTGCCTCGGCCGCTGGTTCCGCGACCACCGATACCTCGACCCCTGGTCACCCCACACCACCCAGGACCACCCGGCCCCGGACACCGACCCGCGCTACCAGGCCTACCCAATCTGGCGACTCACCCTCGCCTGCGCCCGATGGGTCAAGACCGACAAGAAATACCACCCCAAGACCATCCCCGAAGGCCTCGACGAAGCACTCCTCCACAGCGCCCTCCACGGCACACCACCCCCCGCCTGGATGCTCCCCCGACTCCTCGCCCGCATCCGCGCCGACCGCCGCATCGACGGCCCCCGCACCGCCCTCCTACGCCTCGCCCTCACCCGCCACCACGCCCAGGAGCACGGCATGCCCGGCCTCGACCCCAACGCCACCGACCCCGCCTACATGTGCGGCCGCCTCTTCGCCACCCTCGCCGCAGTCCAACGCCGCGCCGCCAAAGACACCGGACGAACCGTCAACACCACCATCACCGACAAATACTTCGGCACCGCCATGAGCAGCCCCGCAACCGTCCTCGCCAACCTCCGCGCCGGCGCCGAGAACCACCTCCGCATCATCCGCCGCCGCAACCAGCCCACCGCCAACGCCCTCGAAGCCCGCATGCGCGACATCTACCACCACCTCAACGACGTCCCCCTGCTGCTCACCGTCCCCGAGCAGGGCCGCTTCGTCCTCGGCTACGAACACCAGCGTGCCGCCGACATCACCGCCGCACGCGCCCACAAGGCTGCCAAGGAGCAGGCCGCCGGGCCGGCCGAGCCCCAGCCCGCCGGGGCCGGCGCGCTCTTCGACGTCTCGGACCTCGTCGAAGCCTCCCCGGCCGATGCCGAAACCGTCTGACCACCCACCCACCGGAAAGCGAGAGCCCACCATGACGATCCCCGCCCACCTCGACCCCGCGCGCAAGCACGACTTCGTGTTCCTCTTCGACATCGTCGACGGCAACCCCAACGGCGACCCCGACAACGGCGGCGCCCCCCGCACCGACCCCATCACCATGCAGGGCTACGTCACCGACGTCGCCCTCAAGCGGAAGATCCGCAACACCGTCGCCCTCCTGAACGCCGGCCGCCCCGGCTACGACATCTACGTGGAAGCCGGCGTCGCCCTCAACGCCCAACACGAGCGCGCCTACGATACCGGCGGCGCCGCCAACGAGTCCGAAGCCCGCGACTGGATGTGCCAGACCTTCTACGACGTCCGCATGATGGGCGCCGTCATGACCACCGGCAAGAACCGCGACCGGACCGCCGGCCGCGTCCAGGGCCCCCTGCAGCTCACGTTCAGCAGGTCCATCGACCCCGTCACCACGATCGAAGTCCCCATCACCCGCGTCACCCCGACCCGAGTCGAGGACCTGGCCACCAAGCAGACGGAGATGGGCACCAAGAACATCGTCCCCTACGGCCTCTACCGCGGCGCCGGCCACTTCTCAGCCCCGCTCGCCGCCAAGACCGGCGTCACCAGCGACGACCTCCACGCCCTTTGGCAGGCCTTCGAAATGATGCTGGAACACGACCGCGCCGCCGCCCGCGCCTCCATGGCCCTGCGAGGCCTCTGGGTCTTCAGCCACTCCGACGCCTACGGCCAAACCCCCGCCCACAAGCTCCTCGATCGCGTGCACGTCACCCCGCTCGGCCACACCGCAGCACGCTCGTACTCCGACTACAAGGTAACCGTCGACGCAGACGTTCCGGAGGGAATCTCCCTCACGGCGCTCGTGGACTAGGTAGTGTCTGCTCAGCATCAGAAGGTCACCGGTGCTGTTGCTGGGCCCACGCTTGCTGGCGGTCGCTCTTAGGGACGGCCGAGGATCGCAACCGCAACGGCACTGTCGACCTTCGGACGGGCAAACTGCGGCGGTCGCCCTGGGCGGCCGAGGATCGCAACAAAACGCCGACGGCGAATCTGGGCGTCAACGGTGCTGCACCGACGGTCGCCCTCCGAGGCGGCCGAGGATTTGCAACGCGAGCGGCACCACATGGTCTATGTCGAGCTGTTTGGGTGGCAGTTGCTCTTGAGCGGCTGAGAATCACAACGCTGAATGGCTGATGGGCCTGCTAGCGGGGTGGGTCACTGGCGGTCGTCCATCGGGGCGGCCGAGGATCGCAACTTGTACGCGCCGGTGGTGCCGATGTAGGCGTACAGCAGCGGCGGTCACCCTTCGGGGCGGCTGAGGTTTGCAACATCTGTCGGGACAGTGGTGAGGAGTCGGTTTAAGAGAGGCGGCCCATCCTCCTCGGCGATCGGTGATCGCACCTGCCCTCGACACCTGGGTCATTGTCGTCGACATGGCTGCTGTCCTTGGGGAGAGCTGAGGGTTGAAACGTCGCCCCGGTCGGTGGCGGGCCAACTCGGCGGGGAATAGTGGTTGTCCCTCGGGGCGTCTGAGGATCGCATCGACAAGAAGGCCGACGAGAGTGCCATGGGCATGAATGTGGCGGTCGCCCCGCTGGGCGGCCGAGGATCGCAACGGCACCAAAGCCGAAGAGCTGGGCACAGCACTGTTGGCGGTCAACCCTGGAGTGGCCGAGGATCGCAACAGGGTCACGTCGGTGCCGGTGAACCCGGCCACCTGGTGGCGGGCGCTCTTCGGGGCGGCCGAGGATCGCAACTGGTACTCCGCTATCGACATGCTCTGGATTTCCTGGGGCGGCGGTCGCCCTCAGGGGGCAGCCGAGGATTGCAACATCGTCATCCTGCGCAAGGGCGATGTCCCCAGGCAGGTGGCGGTAGCCCTCCGGGGGCGGCCGTGGATCGCAACGGCACCAAAGCCGAAGAGCTGGGTCAGGCTCTGTTGGCGGTCGTCTTCCGGGGCGGCCGAGGATCGCAACACCTTGACGGGGCTGTCGTAGCGCTCCTTGATGTAGTTGTGGCGGTCGTCTTCCAGAGCGGCCGAGGATCGCAACCGTGTGATCGACGCAGCCAAGGCAGCGATGGCGCATTGGCGGCCGCCCTCCGGAGCGGCCGAGGATCGCAACCCTGACGCCACCGCAGCCTGCACCCTGTTGCGTGGTGGCGGTTGCCCTTTGGAGCGGCCGGGGATCGAAACGAGACACGGAACTCGGCGACCGGCCTGGTCGTGCGTCGTGGCGGTCGCTCTCTGGGGCGGCCCGGGATTGCAACTCCCGCGCCCAGGCCGAGGTGATGAACTGGGCGGCGGCGGTCGCCCTCGCGGGCGGCCGAGCATCGCAACGAATTCGATGTCGGCGAGAGTACCCACGCCGCAGGCAGTGATGGCCGCCCCTCGGGGCTGCCAGGGATTGCAACGGCCAGCTCGCCGGCCTGCTCACCCAGATCACCCAGTGGCGGTCGTCCTTCGGGGCGGCCGAGGATCGCAACGAACGCGCCTCGCGCATCCCGGGCGACCGCGCGCTGGTGGCGGTCGCCCTCCTGGGCGGCCGAGGATCGCAACAACGTCGCCCGCGTGCAGGAGTACCAGGCCTTGGCCGGTGGCGGTCGCTCTTCGGGGCGGCCGAGGATCGCAACGCGATGCCGCGCTGTCCGCGCACCCAGCGCCGGAGGGTGGTGGCGGTTGCCCTCTTGGGCGGCCAGGATCGCAGTTCCGGTGCGGTGCCGAGCTGGGCCCTGAGACGAGAGTGGCAATCGCTCCCTGGAGCAGCCGAGACCGAGTCGGGGGGACTTGCTGGGGACCACGCGTCGTTCACCACCGTCTCTGAGGCGCCTCTCGGTGAACGAACAGCGCGGGCTGTCTACCGTCTGACGTGCAGGGATGGCTATCGCCGGGCGACTGGGGGTCAAGGGGTCGCAGGTTCAAATCCTGTCGTCCCGACTTGCGTAACCGCAGGTCGGAGGCCGTTCTCATCTGAAGATGGGGACGGCCTTTTTGTGCGTGTCTCGGGGTAGTGGTCGCAGGGTGGTCGCACCTCGTCCGGCCGTGGAGCGCAGCCGGGCGCGGGCTGACCTAGTCAACTCGCCGCTGTATGGCTGGAGTTAGCGCACATGGCCCGATCGGCGGCCGGATCGTTAACCACTCACGACGTCCTGTGGAGGGTGACCCCGTGGCGCGGGGTTGACGCGGCCGGGCGTGAGCATCGTTCAATTTATGCGCCTCCTTCCGCTCTGTCCGCATTTTCCGGATCGGATGTCGGTGCGGGGGCGGCCTCGCAAGGCGGAGGTTTGCGACCACCATGCGACCACCACGCAGGCGGGAGCCGCCCTGGCCGGGTGGTCCTCCTTGCTGGGGCGCAAAGGGGCCCGGCAGGCCGTGGGCTTCGGGAGACGTTGTGCTGAGGGGTGGAGCGCGCCGGGTGCGGCTGGGGCAGATCTTCGGCGATGACGTGCCCCTGGGTGCGCTGGGTTCTCTCCTCCTGGACTGCTACAGCGTCCCCGGGAGCCAGGCTGTGCTTCACGGCGACCTGGCATGCCGCCAGTTGGGCCGGGTGCGCGGCTGCGCCGTGTTGGGCTCGCGGCCGGGCCGTTGTGCGGCTCCTGTGCGTGGACGTTGCCGGCAGACCATTCCGTGAGCGAGTTCGCGGTCGTGGTGGCAGGGCTGAGAACTCCTGCCGTGGTGGCGGGCGCCGGCGCGCCAGCGGGTCCGGTGACGGCATCAGGGCTGGCGGGCGCTGAGGCCGCCCAGGCGGTGCGGGTGTGGCGACGCGCGCAGTCGCGCGCTTGAGGGCTTTGCGGCCGCTGCCGCTTTCCCCTGGCTGGAGCCCTGGGCAGGGCCCAGGCTGTCCGCGCTGACCGGCGCGGTCGAGCAGGCTCGCGGAGCGGTTGCCCGCCGTGTTGACCCGCGCGAACTGCTGACGGCTGCCTGCGTGGCGGCCCTGCCCGTGCCGGTCGGGCTGCGGGAAGGGCTGCCGGCGTGTGTGGGGAGTTGGGGGGTCGACGGGGAGTGGCTGCTGCTGGAGGCGTGGATGCGCGGGCAGAGCGCCTGCGCCGAAGGCGAGGCGCCGGTGGCGGACTGCGTGCGGGCGGCGTCCGCAGCGGTCTACGAAGCGTTCGGCAGACGGCGCAAGGCGCGTGATGAGGCGCTGGACAACGTCCAGCGCCTCATCACGGCCTCGACCGACCAGGCATGGCGGCTCGCTGAAGAGGAGTACGCCGGGCCCGGACACCTGGTTCAGATGGCGCTCCCGCTACTTGAGAAGGAGCCGTTCACCGGTCGGGAGCACGATTTCCTCACCTTCTGGCAGGCCGAGGTGATAGCGGCCCACCAGACCGGTGTCGACTGGCTGGCTGGCCAGGTCTCGCTCACCGTCCCCCAGGCGGTGGCCGATCTGCTCCTGGGCAGCTGACACCCGGGCCGGTCAAGCAGCGTGGCGGGGCTGGAAACCGGGCCAGTCATCAAGGTCCGTGGCGGCCAGTTCGTAGGCATGGGCGAGCGCGTTGACCGCGTCGTCCGCAGCGTGCTTGAGCAGGTGCCCATAGATGTTGATGGTCGTCGCGATGGTCGAATGCCGCAGCGCCTTCGACACGATCGCGATGGACACCCCGGAGGTGATCATGATGGTCGCCACCGTGTGCCGCAGATCGTGAATCGTGATCTGCGGCAGCCCGGCCTCGGCCTGGCGGCGGCGCAGCTGGTCCAGGAGGTACTGCGGGTGCAGCGGGGCTCCGTCGACGTCCGCGAAGACGAGTCCACGCAGTGGTGCTCCCGGAGGGAGCAGGGACTGCTGGTGGTCGGCTTGGCGCTGCAGCGCGGCCAGGACCCGCGGGTTGGCGCTGACCCAGTTCCTGCTCGCCTTGGTCTTCGGCGCGCACAGGTGCAGTTCGTTGTTGTCGATGGTGGCCAGCGTCCAGCGGACGAAGATCTTGCGCTCCATGAAGTGGACGTCCTCCCAGTGCAGCCCCAGCACCTCCCTGCGCCGCATCCCGGTTCCCAGCATCACCTCGAACACGTCGGCGACCTGGTCGCGGTAGTACAGCTCGTTGTGACGCAGAAACGCCGCCGCCTGCACTGCGGTCCAGCACAGGCGCTCGGCCGCCGCCGGCCGCGCGCCGATGGCACCCTCGGCCGCGTTGTAGCCGATCAGACGTTCCTTGTGGACGGCATGATTCAGGGCACTGCGCAGCGTCGCCCCGAGCCGGTAGACCGTCGGCGCGCCGCGGCCCTGATCCCGCAGGTTGGCCTGCTAGGCGGCGACGTGCCGGGAGCGCAGGTCTTTCAGCCGCATCCGGCCGAACACTGGAAGAAGCTCCTGGCGGACGCACTTGGCGTAGGAGGCCGCAGTGGACGGCTTGAGCGTCTACTCCTTCAACGCCACCCACTCCAGCAGGAACGCACCGACCGTGAGCTTGCGGTCCTCGAATACGCCCGTCGCCTCCGCGTTCAGCACGCACTGCAGTGCGTACACGGCATCCTCCCGCGTCCCGTAACCGCTGCGCCGCCGGGTGCTGCGCCCCTCGCCGTTCGTCGGCATGTCCACCGCGTACGCCCAACTCCCGTGCAGGTCATCCGCCGCCAGTCGCGGGCAGCGCGCCCCGGTCGGACGTCGATCCGCGCCCCGGCAGCCACAGCGCCGATAGACCCGCCCACGCTCGAACTCAGCCGCAGTGCTCACCATTGAACTTTCCCTTCACGCAAGCAACTTCCGCCACATGCATGCCCGCCAAGCAGCCACGAAGTCGCACCGAGCAAAGGGGCCCGAAGCACACCCACAGCGCACGACACGGTGCTCACCCCAATCCGACTCGGAGCCAGGGTTGACCCGGCGGCGCTGGGTGCGCGCTCTGCCAATCTCGTGGGCGTAGCCGCAAGAGGCGACGCATCTGGGCACGTCGGGGTCAGGGGCAGCTGCCCCTCGGGCTCGTTGGCCCCCTCTCCGGCTGACGTGGTGCTCGCGCGGACCGGGTGGGCGACGGACTTCGGGCCGGGGATCTCGTGACGGGGGTCGCGGGGGCATGCAGCCCGGCGTGGCCACCGAACGCCTACCGCCGCAGGACCGCCTACACGGTGTCACCGAATGGCGGGGCAGCTGGGCTGGTCGATACAGCGCTGGTGCTCCAGCGGGCTCGGGAAGAAGGAGCCAGCGCGGATCTTGGGGATGGCCAGTTCCAGGTGGCCAGCCTGCGTGGTCAGGGGCTTGTCCCAGCGACGGTTGCGCCAGGCGGTGATGCGGGCCTCGGTGTGTTCGCCCCGCTCCGCGCCGATCCGGGCGGTGGCCTCGGCCTCGATGCGTTCCTGCAGGATCCGCTGGGCGAGAGTCCTGATCAACTCGATTCCGTCCGCTGTACGCAGTGACTCCATGAGACGGAGTAGGGCAGGCTAGGAAAAGGCCATCTCGCACCTCTCCTTTCAACGAGCACCAACTCGGAGAATTGCGCGGTGGCTGCTTCATGACCAGGGGTTGCACCAAGATCCCTGCTACACCACTCCACGGGACGCCATACTGCTCTGTCCGTCGCCTGCTTTGGGCGTCGCAGACCAGGAGCATAGAGGCGGCAGTCGGTTGCGCAGGTGTCCTTGCCAGGGAGACCGGGCAAGGACACCTTTCCAGTCAACCGCGCGCTTGCAGAAGCTGCCGCCGAGTGCCCCCGGTGCCCGGGAAGACCCGATGTACGCGGGGGCGCTCGTTCGACGTTGTCGCGCTACACGATCGCCCCGCGCCGAGCTTCGTCAAGGACGGCCTCGAGGAGGCCGGGCACGTCCCGACCGCCGAGGACGAGTTGGCGGTCCAGCAGGCGGTTCGCCGTCTCGCACGAGGTCTCGCTGACGAGCGCGCAGCCGTGGCATGCCGACAGGTTGAGCGAGGAGGAACCCTGATGGTCGCTCTCGATGCACACGGGATCGTTCGAGCAGACATCCGCGTCGTTGAGGGCGGCCAGTAGCAACGGGAGGAGCTTGTCGGTGGCGCCGAGTCGGACGAGTCCGCCGAGTGTGCCCTGGGCGTCGCCCGCAGCGGTGTAGATGAGGATGCCGGCGGTGCGGTCCGCACGGTCGGAGTTGGCGTAGACCCTTTCCTGGAGTGCCGCCGATGCGTAGCCGCTGGCGAACGCGAGCCGGCGGATGAGCAGGTGGGCGATCGTGTGCAGGGCGATGAAGCGGGGCTCGGGGGAGTCGAGCCGATGGGCCCACTGGCTCGCCGCGCGTCGGTCCACCAGGATGTCGGCCCGGTCACGAACCTTCGGCAGGTTCTCCCAGTGCGAGAGCCGCTCCTCGTCGAAACGGAGGAAGATCCCTTCACCGAAGACCTCGACGGCCGGGTAGACCGGCATACGCCGCCGGTCGGGACCGAGATCGGCGGGGATGAGGTCGGCCTCGGCGTCGTGGCGCCGGAAGCCCCTGAGGGCCCGTACCTCCCGGACGCGCCGGACCTGACCGATATTGACGAGGTGGCTCGTCAGAGAGGAGGGCCACTTCGGGCCGGCGGGGACCTTCCAGCCGTCGACGACGAAGTCACCGGCGCCGTCGTCCCTTCCGGCTTCGAGCTTCCCGAGGAACGCGGCCCACTCGCCGTCCTTCAGATCGAGGAGGGGAGTGTCCGCGGAGCCGTCGTCCCCGGCCGCGACGCGCAGGACCTCCTCCGCCGTCACGCCGACCTCGCCCGCGATCCATCCCGCCACCATCTCCGCCTGCGGACCGCCGTTGTCGGCGACCACCTTGTCGAAGTAGAGGTGGCCTCGGATGCGTTCCGTGACCTGTGCGGACTGCGGACGTTCCTCGGGGATGTCCAGGGCCGAGAGGCGTTCGGCGATGTAGTTGCCGGTGGCGCCGCGCTGGACGGCGATGAGCCGGTGGTCGCAGGCGTCCCCGGGCTTCGGCTCCTCCCACGGCTGGGTGCCGTCGCAACGGATGTAGTCGCGGTGCAGGGAGTCCTCGCCGGTCAGATCGGAGAGCGGGCGGGAACGCTTGCACGCGGTGCAGTGGACGCGGAGCGCGGCCAGGCCTTCACCGTGCCGCATCGAGCGGACGAACTTCAGCTCCGTGTACGCGCGGCAGTGTCGTACGACCTCGGTGACGCCGCCGTCGGAGCCGCGGTGCGCCCACTTGAACCAGGGGATGTCCTGGATGTGGCTGCCCTTGCGGCACACGGCGACGTAGCGCATCGGCACGAGCGCGCCGCCGCAGTCGCACTTGTTGATCCAGCGGCCGTTCTTCCGGCCGGTGACCTTGGAGAGTCGCGTGCACTGCTCGCAGAACCGCCAGGCGGGGAAGCGCCAGTAGAGCAGATGGTCGGTGTCCTTGGCCGCCCGCCCGGCGTGAGCGGGCGCCTGGCGCAGTACGCCGGCGCCCAGCCGCGCCAGCAGCCGGTCACAGCTGATCTCCGGGGCCCGTTTGCGGTCCCACCACGAGGTGTCGGGGGCGATCAGAGACTCCCCGAGCACGTCCACCACGGCCCCCACCCCGAAGGGCGTGATCGTCTCCGAGAGACGCAGGTCATGCAGGATTCGTTCCACGGTCGGCTCCTTCCGACGGCTCGCGTACCTGTACGGCGACGTTCGGTTCGACGGACCGCATCGAGTCGCCGACGAGCCATCCCTCCCTGTTCTGGTTGAATCGTTTCAGCAGCGCCCGGTCCTCGGACTTCTTGTACTCGTACAGCAGCGGGGCGTGGTCGTCACGGGCGCGATTCGCGCGGTGGTCCCACTCGTTCAGTAGTCGCCACACCTGGGCCTCGGTCTCCTCGGTCTCGACGGCCTCCGAGCGGCTTACCAGGGCGACGAACGCCGAGACGATCCGTTCGACCGACCCACGCATCCGGTCGTCGTGCAGATCGAGGCGGTCTGCGGCGTCGTTTGCGGCGAGGGACGGCAGCGAGTGCCGCAGCAGCGCCACGAGGGCGCCCGCCAACGACCGGTCACGGGACGCCGTCGACCAGGGGGTGACGCTCGTCGGCTCGACGTTGCGGTAGAGCGCTTCGTGGAAACCGCGAAAGGACTCGAAGTGTGAACGGTCCCGTGCCCGGTTGGAGCGGAACAACGTCGTGACGATGCCGTTGTTCTTCCCGCGGCCGACCCGGCTGGTGGCCTGGATGTACTCCGAGGTCGTCTTCGGCTGGCCGACCATCAGCATCAGGGCCAGGCGGGGGATGTCAATGCCGACGGAGAGCATGTTGGAGGACAGAACGACGTCGACGGCGTCTTCGGTGGCGTCGACGCTGCGGCCGAGTTCGCGCAGGTCGTTGGGCAGTTCCTCCGGGCCCCGCCTACTGGTGAGCTCCAGCACCCGCCCGGCCCTGACCCGGCGCAGCGGTAGGGCCAGCCGGTCCGAGCGCGGTTCGAGACGCCCGTTGACGTCGTCGACGACCAAAGACCCGGTGCGCCCGAGCTCGCGGAGGCTGTTGTGGTACATCACGGTTGTCCAGTACGAGTCGCGCGTCCCTCCCGAGTCGGGGGTCCGGGCGAGCACTTCCGGGATCTCGATCAGCGGCGCCGCCGCGGAGATGACCGCGGAGACCTGGGACAGGGACTGCGGCATCAGTCCGACGTAGAGACGGCCCTCGCCGCTCTCGACGGGACGGGAGAAGAAGGTGCGGTCCCCGTCGAGCCCCGCTGGCGGATACAGGGCGACCTCGCGCCCGTACAGCCCTCGGACCTGCTCGCCGGAGGCGCGGATCGTGGCCGTCGAGGCGATGATCTTGGGTGGGGTGTCACCCCGGCTCAGGAGCAGCTGGATCACGGCGTCGAAGACGGCGACCGTCGTGCCGAGCGGGCCCGAGAGCAGATGGAGCTCGTCCTGGATGATCATCGACGGTTGCAGGTACGGCCTACCGAGACCGAGGAGGGCGCCCGCCGCGGTGTTGAACTGCAGGCGGGCGAACTTGTCGACGGTCGCCAGCAGGATCGTCGGCGGATCCTCGTAGAGGACCTCATCGACCACGGCCACGGGGAGCCCTCGGTTGAACCGGCAGGCGCCGTCCGTGCAGTGGACGAGGACGTCGTTGCCGACGAGCCGGAAGCCGTACCGGGCCCGGTCCATGTTCCTGGATTCAGGTACGAGTGGGACGCCGCACCACGGACACCCCTCGATCTGGAACTTGTTCGCCTCCTCGGGCTTCGCGGCCTTGTGGAGACGGTCGAGGGCGCCCTTGGCGTCGGCCCTCGAACGGGGAGTGACCTCGTTGCCGACCCAGAGCCCGATGGAGAACCGGGCCATCCCCGCCGCCCGTGGGTCGTCGTGCCGCAGAAGCTCCATCGCACAGACGAGCGAGGCCGCGCGCTGGAACTGCTGGGCCGTCAGGAGGCGAAGCGTGTAGCGGGTGATGACCGCGGTGCCGGCGCCCTTGGTCCCGTGGACGAGCCGGCGGCGGAAGATCTCGACCGCCGCGAGACCGAGGTATGCCTCCGTCTTGCCGCCACCGGTGGGGAACCAGATCAGATCGACGAGTTCCCGGTCGCCGTGGGCCTCGTCGACGGTCGAGGCCAGCGCCACCAGCAGGAAGCCGAGCTGGAAGGGGCGCCACCGGGGCTCCTCCACGTTCTCCGAGGCCCCCTCGCGTCTGATCGAAGCCTGGCGAATCTGCAGCCTCATCGCAGCCATGCCCAGTGCGAACGCGATCCTCAGCTTCTCCTGCCCCGGGTCTCGCAGAAGGTCGACGCCGTCCGCCATCCGGTCCGCGGCGGCGCGTGCCCGGTCGGTGATCGCCCGCGCGACCGGGGCGTCCGCGCCGAAGTCCTTGACGCGCCCCTGCTGCTCCGAGACCCAGTCGGAGAAGGACCGGACGAACGCGTCGAGCATTGGCACGACCTCCTCCGGTCGGGTGTCGATCCGCGACAGGTTCTCCAGCAGCAGTGCCCGGGCCGCCTCCGAGTCGACGTCGAACCCGACGGTCTCCACGGTGGGCACCACGAACGACGGCACGGGGGCCAGGAGGACGCGCGTGCACACACCGTCCTCGACCTTCCAATCGGCCGCCATGCCGTGTCCCACCGCGTAGACCTTCTTGTCGCGGTAACGAAGGCGCAGTTCCGCCGACTCGTCGTCCACGTCGAAGGACCGCGGGACGTCGTACTCCAGGATCCGGCCGCCGGGAGCCGGCATGGCGTGGAGCGCGACCTGGAAGAGCATCCGGGCGATGTCCTTCCGGTCATTGTCCTGCGACTCCGACCGTACGCGTGCGTGGACCGTCACCAGATGGGCGTCTCCGTGGGGACGCCACCTCGAGCCGATCTCGAACTCGACGTCGCCCGCCCGGAGTGCATGCGGGGCGAGCTTCTGAGCGAGCTCCAGTCCCTTGAAGGAGAACGGGCGGCGCCGCCAGCGCGGTGGACCGTCGTCCGCGATCGGCTCGTACGTGCCTCCGGAGAAGTCGCAGAGCACCGTGGACTGGTCCGTGACGAAGGAGATCGCGACGGACGACGGGCGCCAGTCCTCGGCGAGGGGCGCGGACGCGGCGCCTTCCTCCACCTCTCCCCGGGGTACGTCCGCCTCGACGTCGTCGTCCGCGATCCCGGCCGTGGACGCCGGTTCCGTGGTGGGAGGACCGAACGGCGCGGGCGGGAACAGCATCCCGACGGCGTACTGCCGGTCCGGCAGGTTGAACACCACCTCTTCGTCGCCGCCGTCCGGTCCGACGTAGGCCGCTCGAAGGTGCTTCAGGGCGCTCCTCTGCGCCGCGGTCATGCTCATGCGGTCTCCAGCTGGTGTCGGACGAGCTGTTGGAGGCGCCGCCTGTCGTCCTTGGACGCGACGATGTGCAACGAGACACGGGCGCGGGTCACCGCGACGTAGAGCGCCGCCGTTCCGGCGTCGTCGAAAGTCGTGGGCAGATCGCAGACGACGACGTGTTCCGCCTCCAGGCCCTTGGCGTACCGCGGGCTCGTCACGACGAATCCGTCGTCTGTCCTGGCCGGAGCGGCACCGGACGCGACGTCGACAATCCAGACGTCGTCCTTGCGGACTCCGTCGGTGACCAGCTTCCGGGCGACGGCCGCGGCCTCGTCCATGCCGGTGTCCCCGTCGGGTGTGTGCCACTGGACCTTCTCGCCGTGCACGATGCCCGGGTCCCCGACGTCCGCGGCCAGGTACTCCTGGACCATGTGCACCATCGCCCGGGTATTGCGGACGTTGAGGCTGAGGTCGAACAGGGAGGCCTCGGGTTTGACGAGTTCGAGGACGTCCTCGTCGAAGTTGCCGTCGACGTGCGCCTGGTTGTTCATGTCGAGGAACATGCGCCATCGGCCCGCGGCCCGGCCGCCCGCGACGACCTGGTCGAGCGTGTCCATCGCCTCGGCGGTCATCAGGTCCTGTGCCTCGTCGACGAACACGGCGTCGTAGGTCTTGTCGGGCCCGAGCCGGTGGAACGGGACGACGTCGATGTCGAGGCCGACCACGTGGGGGGCGAAGAAACGCAGGAGCTCGGGGGAGTGGAAGGTGATCAGGACGGAGCGTCCCTGGTCCGCCTCCTGCTTGGCCGCTTCCGCGAGGACGAGTGACTTGCCCGTGCCGGCGCCGCCGAACACCATGATTCGGGGGTTGCGCGCCATCGAGGCGAGGACCCGGGTCTGGCCAGCGGTGGCGTGGTTCTGCTCCTCGATGACCGCGCCGCGCTGGGCGTCGACGACGGGCATGCGCGTGAACTCCCCGAACAGGCGCGTGCGCAGCTCCTCCGGCCGGGCGAGCCTCCGGTTCCCCGGAGGCGCCGCCGACGCCTTCGCGATCGCGTCGAGGGCGGCCGTCAGCCCCGCGACGGTCATGTCGTCCTTCGCCAGCCAGTGGGTCGGGCGCCATTCGATCGCGTGTGGGGGCGTGGGGATGTCGGGCGTGACGACGACGGCCTCGTGCGCGAACCAGCCGGCGCCCTCCTCCTGGAGGACGTCCCTCAGCGCGTACATGGCGGACTCGGCCTGCTTCATCGGAGGGTCGGACAACTTGTGCCAGTCGCCACGTCGGTCGACGCTGTACCACTTCCCGTCGTGCTTGCCGACCCCGCCCCCCTTCACCTCGACGACGATCACGACCTTCTTCCACAGGATGACGAAGTCCGCCTCCGCCCGCTGCTTGTAGGCGTGCGAGCGCAACCGCACCGAGTGGAAGGCGACGGCCTCGGGATCGCCCTCCACGTCCCGCAGCAGACGGGCGAGCCGGAGCTCGGCGTCGCTCGCGGCGTTGCGCTCGATGTCCTTCAGACCGGGAACCAGGATCACGCGCGCTGCTCCTGCCAGAGGTCCTCGTACTCGCGGTACCCGAGGAACGAGTTGATGTCTCCTCCGAAGTTGTCGGCCATGTCCACGATCAGGCACATCTCCTTTCCACCGTTCTTCGGGCCGCGCAGGCCGCGGCCGGCCATCTGGATGTAGGCGTTGGGGCTGAAGGTCGGACGGGCGATGTAGAGCGCCCGCACGCCCGGTGCGTCGAAGCCCTGGATCAACAGGTCGCAGTTGGCCAGGACGCGGATCTTCCGGTCCTTGAACCGTTCGATGATGTCGCGGCGCTCCTGCCGGCCGGTCTGTCCGCTCACCGAGGCCGCCTCCACGCCGCGGTATCGCAGCGTCGCGGCGAGTACCTGGGCCGACAGGACGCTCGGGGTGAACACGAGCACCGGCCAGTCCGGATCGCGGCTGATGATGTCCTCGACCAGGGTCTTCATCCGAACGTGGCTCTGGCCGATGCGGTCCAGAACGGTCGGACTGATGCGTCGCAGTCGTGTGGCCTCGTCACGCTCCTCGTCCTTGAGGACGACCTTGATGCCGTCGAGCACCTCGTGCTCGACCCGTGCCAGCACTCCGCGCGCGACGAGCTCCTCGTAGACGTTCCCCTCGAACGCCTTGAGCTTGTGCTTGCCGAACCGGCTGGCGAGAGCGGCGGTCCCCGTCGTGGACCTGCCCTTGAAGGGCGTCGCGGAGAGTCCCACCAGAGGCCGTTCCCAGCCGCGGCCGGCCACGCCGAGCCAGTTCAGGATCCGGGTGTAGCGCTCGGACTCGCCCGCTCGGTGCCCCTCGTCGACGATGACGGCCGAGGCCCTGCTCAACCACTCGTACTCGGCCGCGCCCAGGACGACGTCGAGCTTGGCGTCTGTCGCCACCACGACGCTGAACTCGGTGTCCGGCTGGTGTACGACGTTGTTCTCCCACAGACGCCCGATCGTCAGCGGACGCTCGTCACCGAGCCCCCGCCACACCGTGCTCCAGGTCTGGACGGCCTGCTCGCAGAGCTCCGACGACTGCGCGATCCACAGCACAGCGCCGCGGAGACGGCCCTCGATGAAGAGCGTGAGCACGGTCTCCACCGCGACACGGGTCTTGCCCGCACCGGTAGGCAGTTCCACCATCGCCTTCCGATGGCGGCCCCCCTCCTCCCGAAGAGTGAGCACGTCGGCCAGCCGGCGACTGATGTCGGCCTGGAAGTCGTGGAGGTCGTTGAGCTTCACGGCGCCCGGGACGACGAACTCGGCGGGCTGGCGTTCGGTCCGACGGCCGGCGTACTCGGCCGGAAACCCCATCCTCCGCAGCCAGGAGACGGTAAGAGCACCGCCGGCCCACGTCGTCGGAACGTCGGGGAAGCCCATGTCCCGGAACAGGGTGACGAGCAGTCTGATCGAGTCCGCGCCGTAGACCTTGAGGAAGAGGTCGGCGACGGAGGTGTCGTCGTCGACCAGACCCTGTGCCTCGAGCGCCTGCCACAGGCCCTTGGGCAAGGCGTCGCGCAGGTCGTCGGGGCCGATGTAGACGTCGAGCCGCTCCTCGTCGCTCGCGGCGGCGAGGGCCTCCTGACGGAGCAGTTCGAGTCTGTCGCCGATGCCGGTCTTGCGGACGTCCTCGAGCTCGGCGTTCGTCAGGCGCAGCTCGAAGGCGTCGTTGACGATGCGCAGGAGGCGTTGGTCGTCCGCGTCGCCGCGGGCGACCAGATCGTGCCCGTCGAGGTGCCACTCGAGCGAGTCGTCCTCGACGCCGTCGTCCTTGGTCACCCGCTTGACCACCTGGACGGCCCTGGTGATCGTGGCGTCGACAAGGCGGTCGGCCACGAGTGTGCCGCGGAGCCCGGTGAAGACGTCGAGCACCCGCTCGCTCTCCTGGACCCCCTCGACGATCATCGAGAAGGCGAAGCTGTCCTCGAACCGGCCGCAACCGGCCAACGCGACGAGTTCTTCGGCCTGCTCCTCCGTCACCCTCAGGCGGGGGCGCTGACGTGTGGAGAGGTAGTCCTCCTGCTCGTCTGTGGTGGCGAGATACACCGATGACGGGGAACGTCGCTCGATCACGCGCCCCACCCTGGCGGGGATACCGGGGGGTCGGGTACCGGGATAGGCGACGCGGCACGCCGTGCGGAGGAAGTCGACGAGCACGGTGTCCCGGGTGTTGGGATCGAACAGCGGTGCGTCGAGCGCCTCCCTGAACACATGGGCGGGCACGGCGTCGAGCTCGTCCGGCAGTTCCAGGACGTCGGCCACCCGCTGCGACCCCTTGAACAGCGGAAGCAGGCTCGCGTACTGCACGAGGGACGGCGCCACCACGTCGGCGGGCGCGTGGAAGCCCCGGTTCGACTGCAGCAGCCCGGCCTGCTCCACCGCCCAACGGACCGGTGGCCGGACGGCGTGCACCGCGCCCGTGTCGAGGTCCTCGCAGGTCCAGTCCGGGTCGCCCGTCTGAAGCAGCCCGGTCGTCCAGGTCGCGCGCAAGTGCTTCGACGCGTCCGCGTCGCGCAGGAGCAACAGGACGGAGAACGGACCCGGACCCTCATTTCGGAGGAAGTCGATGTTCTGGATCGGACGTTCACCCGGGCCCCGTTGGGCGTTGAGCGTCTCCAGGACCCACTCCCGGTACCGCCCGAGGCACGGCTCGTCCTCGAGCGCGTAGTCCTTCACGGGGGCGCGGACGACCCCGAGCCCGTGGGCGACCTCCGGCAGGCAGCGCTTGCGGTCCAACGACCTCCTCTTGTGGTCGTCGCCCCCCAACGGCTCATCGAGGTCGAGGACTTGGTGGGGCCAGGCCCAACCGCCCTCGAGCGTGGGTACCTTGACCGTGGCCGGGTGAGCGGCGAGGGCCTTGAGTGCGACGGCGCCGGTGACGCCTCGGACCGCGGTCCAGAGCTTGACGAGCTCGTCGTCGCCCGACACGGTGGAAAGGGCGGCGAGGCGCGCGTTGAGGATCGCGAGCGGGTCCAGGTCCCGGAAACCTGTTTCCCTGAGGCCCGCCTCCACTCCCGGTTCTGCCAGGAAGCTCGGGGAGACGAAGACCGCCCCCTCGATCTCGACTCCTTCCTCCTGGTGCAGGAAGACGGTGTTCCGGTCGCAGATCGCGTGCAGGCCGTCGGTGGTGGGGATCACCTTGGCCCGTTCGATGTCGGGCAGGTTCCGGTGCCCGAGCGCGAACTTGAACGCGTTCGCCGCGGACGGCGCGTCCGTTCCCTCGGCCCACTCGCGTAGCCAGGAGAGAAGCCCGCGCTTTCGCAGCTCCGTCAGCGCCCGCTTCATGTCCCGGTCGTCCTGGCCGAAGACATTGCGGGACGTCGACGCCGCGAAAAGCTGCCGAAGACGGGTGAACCGCTGTCGGGACGCGTAGCAACGCCAGTGCGGAACGTCGTCGCCGGTGTTCGGGGAGTGGATCCACGCCTGATGGACGGTCTGGTCGACCTCGACGGCGAAATCCAACGCGGTGAGTTCGGAGGAGTTCCGCAACGTGCCCGTGGCGTCGGGGACGAGCGCGTGGGAGGCCGAGATCCCCGGCATGAACGCGCACAAGTACTCGTCGCCGAACGAGAGCTGTTCCCTTCCTCGCGCCGGCATGTAGTCGAAGTGGGCCGCCTGGTCGTCGGGTGTGGCCACTAACGGCAGCACGTCGACGAACATCGCCGACAGCGTCTCGAGGATCTCCTGGTTGTATTTGTTCCTGAGCAGCGTCGTCCGGTCGTCGTTCACGCTCCACGGGGCGTTGAACAGCGCCGACGCCGAGGTCTGGTCCTGGAGCGGGAAGTAGGACCAGAACCGCCCGATGCGCTGCCTCGCGTGGCGCCTCGGAACGGCGACGGTGACCTTGACCTGGTTGCGGGAGACGGCCTCCCCGACCTGCCGGCGTGCCTCCGGGGAGGGCGTGTGCATCCGGTTCTCGACGATCCACTCGTCGCCGTTGCCGTCGGGGTCCTCGATCCTGAAGACGCCTCCTCCCAGGTCCCGGGACGTGTGCGTCGTCTCGAACGAGTCCTGCCCGAGCACCCTGAGCCGCACCTCCCGCACGGCCCCGGCGAACAGGAGGAACTCCGAGGAGAACTCCTCGATCTCCTCGCGGATCCTGCCGAGGCCGGACGCGTCCGAGAGCTTCACGACGGTGGACGCCCACGACGCGAGCCCCGCGAGAACGGGGTCCTCGGCGAACGCGGCGTCCGGGTCGAGGACCGTTGCGGTGCGGAGGACCGGATACCGCTTCACGGCAGCCGTGATCTTCGCGAGCTCGCCCCGGGCCAAAGGCGAGTTGAACTCGAACGACACCGAGCGGCTGAACACCTGAGGGACGCTCGAGACCGCGAGAACGGACTTGAACCCGAGACCGAAACGCCCGATCTCGTCGCCCCGCTTGCCGCTGAGGTGCGCGTGGGTGATCGCGGTGAGCCCGTTCCTCGAGAACGGGCGACCGTCGTTGGCGCAGTAGAGGGTCCGGTTCTGCGTGTCGAGGACGATCTCGACACGGCCGGTGAACCCGCCCTCGTCCCCGCCCACGCCCGACATCGCGTCGGCGGCGTTCTGAACCAGCTCCAGGAGCGTGCGGGTGGCGTATCCCCCGACCCGGATGGACTCCTCGTGGTTCGCGTGCTCGGAGACGAGGTGCGGGTTCGCCCGGTAGGAGGCGATGGCTCTGGCGAACTGGGTCTCGACCTCCTCGACAAGACACGAGTCCGGTGTCCAGGACAGTCGTTCCGTCGTCACAGGTGTGTACTCCTCGCGTCCGGGTCTTCCGCGCTGCGGCCAGTCGTACATCCGCTCGGAGCAGTCTGAGACTTCCTGGAGCCACGCGATGTCGGGTAGGGAAACCTTCTGTGGGCGGGGTCGCCTGCGCCGCCCGCCAGGTGATTCGTGAAGGCGCGCCTCGGGCGTCCGACGACGGCACAGTCGGCCGCGATTCGGGCTGTGTGCCGATCCTTCAGTCCGTCCCCCGCATGTCACCGCTTGCTGGCAGGACGTGCACGTCCCCCGCACATCCCCACTGCACAGGACTCTAGACCAACGGACCTGACGACACGACGGATCCGGGATGAGAGGCCGAACCGAGATCTTCCGATCAGTGACGGCCCGCCTCGTGAGCCCGGTGGACCTGTTCGATGACCAGGCGGGCCGCCTCCTCGGCGGGGACGTGTTCCCAGATGCGGATGACCGTCCACCCGTGATCCTGCAGCAGCCGTACCGTCTCGGCGTCGCGAGCCCTGTTCTTCTCCAGCTTCTCGACCCAGAAGTCCCGGTTCGTCGCGGGCACGCTGCGATGTTCCGGGCAGTAGTGCCAGTAGCAGCCGTCCACGAAGACTGCGACCCTGTCCCTCGTGAAGACCACGTCGGCGGTCCGGCGCAGGGTGGGGACCGGCCGGGCGGACACCCGGTACCTGAGCCCGGCCCGATGCAGCAGTGACCGCAGGCGCAGCTCGGGCTTGGTGTCCCTGCCCGTGTTCGAGCGCATGGACGCCCGCGTCCCCAGGGAGGAGGCCCACGAGTCCGGAGGGAGGGAGGCCTCGGTCAGCAGTCCGGCCTCCTGGGCCAGGTGCCAGCCCTCGCGCAGGTTGGCGGCTCGCGTGGGGTGATCCACCTCACCGAGGGACACGGTCTTCGACCGTCCGTCGGCGGACCAGCGCAGGACCGCCTTGATCCGGCCGGTCCGGGCGGACCTGTTCAGCACGACGCTCGCGGGCCGGAGTCGTCCCTCGCCCGCGTCCACCAGACGGTGGTCGTAGCCTCCGGCGGCCCGGTCCTGTTCCTTCGAGCGCTGGGCCGTGTCCAGTCCCGGCTTCGGCCGCCATGAGCGGTCCGTCGAGCCCGGCTTCGACGACCCGCCGGGAGCTGCGACAGCCACCGATGATCCCCTACCCGTCGTGTGTGCGGTACGGAGTCGACGATACGGCCGTGGGTCGACGCCGGGGTCCCGCCCGTCGGAACGGGGCGGAATCAGGGCCGGCGCGATGCCTCCTCGCGTAGTAGAATCCAAGTTTGCGCTGTGTGTTGTTCCTGATAGGTCCGGCCGGCTAGAGTGCCTGCATGGCCGACACCCCCTCCACGATCAGCGCATTCGACCCGCCTCGCAGCGGTAAGACCCCCCGGGCCGGGGACTTCCGGGTGATCGATCTCTTCGCGGGTTGTGGCGGCTTGACCAAGGGGTTCGTCGACGCCAGGCACCACGGGAAGTCGCTGTACCGCCCCATCGCCGCAGTGGAGCTCGACAAGGCCGCCGCGGCCACCTACGAGGCGAACTTCGGCGCTCACATCCATCAGGGCGACATCGCCGAGTGGGTGAAGCGCGAGGCGGGGATCCCCAAGGCCGACGTGGTCCTCGGCGGTCCCCCGTGCCAGGGGTTCTCCAGGCTCGGAAACCAGGATCCCGACGACGAGCGTAACCAGCTGTGGCGCCACTACCTGACCGTCGTCGCTGC
Source organism: Kitasatospora sp. NPDC088160 (assembly GCF_044741445.1). Lineage (NCBI taxonomy): Bacteria > Bacillati > Actinomycetota > Actinomycetes > Kitasatosporales > Streptomycetaceae > Kitasatospora > Kitasatospora sp. NPDC088160. The sequence continues at coordinate 362,806 of NZ_JBIUSS010000002.1, forward strand.
GGCCGAACCGAAGTTCTTCGTGATGGAGAACGTCGACGCCTTCCGGCGGTCCCCCGAGTTCGCCCTGCTCGTGAACGAGACCCGCACCGGGGGGCTTCTCGAGGACTACCTCATCCGGCATGAACTGATCAACGCCGACGATCACGGTGTGCCGCAGCGCAGGAGGCGGACCATCCTCGTTGGGGCGCGCAAGGACCTCATCGCCCCGGGCGCGGGCAAGCGGCTCGACCAGCTCTCGGAGATGGAACTCGTCGCCCTGCTGATCCCCGCACCTACCGTCGGCCGGCCACGTACCGTCTGGCAGACGATCTCGGAACTCGTCCTGAAGAAGCAGACCCCGCAACTGCCCACCCGAGGGTCGACGGTCAACGGCGTCCCGGGTCCGTTCTCCATGGAGGAACTGCACCTCCGGCGAAGCGGCATCACCCAGAAGTCGATGGAGCGCTACGCCTCCATCCCGGAAGGCGGGAACCGCTTCGATATCCCGTTCGACCTGCTGTCCGCCTGCTGGAAGAAGCACAAGAGCGGCTCCGCCGACGTCATGGGCCGGATGTTCCGGGACAAGCCTTCCGTGACGATCCGGACCGAGTTCTTCAAGCCGGAGAAGGGTCGGTACCTCCACCCCTGGCTTCACCGCCCGATCACCCATCTCGAAGCGGCGCTCCTGCAGAGCTTCCCCATGGACTTCAAGTGGTGTGGAAGCCGCGGCCAGATCGCCCGCCAGATCGGCAACGCCGTGCCCGTCGGTCTGGCGCGCGCCATCGCGGAGCACCTCGCACCGCTTCTGGTGGCTCAGGTCGAACAGTTTCCCTCGCCCGCTCCGGAGCGGCGCCGTCGCGCCAAGGAGCTGGCCCTCGTCGCCGCCTGACAGTCGGGCCGCGCGCGACCGCGACATTGGTGCGTATGGGAACGATGGTCGCGTTGCTGTACGGTCGTCACGTCGTGGGGTCCGGCCGAACAGGGGTTTCGTGTCGGGCCGGGTGTGGGGCGGAAGGGGATCCGTGGACGAGTTCGACGCGCAGTACGAGCAATTCCGGAGCTTGATCAAACTGCATACGCCGGAGCAGGCCCTGGCGATGCTCAAGCTGTTCCGGGTGGACGAGGACATCGTCAAGCGCATCGGCGAGCGCCACCAGCGGGAGACCATCGAGATCCGCGACAAGCGCCAGCCCGGCTCGGTCGTCCGCAACAACCGCGAGACCTGGTACGTCGGCCCCCAGGAGGGCGACCGCTGCTGGCCCGCGTTCCACGACCTCCTGGGACGGCAGCCGTCGTGGCACGGCGACGGCCTTCGGGACCTCGACGCCGCCTCCACCAAGGTCGTCTCGCTGCTCGACCACCCCAAGGAGAAGAAGTTCTCCACCCGTGGCCTCGTCGTGGGCTACGTACAGTCCGGCAAGACCACCAACTTCACCGCTCTGATCGCCAAGGCCGCGGACGCCGGATATAAGTTCTTCATCGTGCTCGCCGGCATCCACAACGGTCTCCGCCGACAGACCCAGCTGCGGCTCGAGCGACAGCTCCTCCAGCCGGTGATCGACCAGTGGCACCCCCTGACCGGAGTCGACGGCGACTTCGAACCGCCCGCCGGCAACCCCGCCGCGTTCTTCACCCACAAGAGCGAGCAACACGTCCTGTGCGTGGTGAAGAAGAACGTCCCCAGGCTCAGGAAGCTCAAGGACTGGCTGGAGAAGGCCCCCGAACACCTGAAGAACTGCCCGACGCTCATCATCGACGACGAGGCGGACCAAGCGAGCATCGCGTCCAAGCGGACCAACCCGCTGATCCGCGAGATCATCGACCTCTTCCCCCGGGGCGGATACGTCGGATACACCGCCACCCCCTTCGCGAACCTCCTCATCGACCCGACGGCCAAGGACCTCTATCCGCGGGACTTCATCGTCAACCTGCCCAAGCCGCGCGGCCACTTCGGCACCGAGGTCCTGTTCGGGCGGGAACCGTTCGACGGGGAGGACCCGCAGGAGGTACCCGACGGCTACGACATGATCCGGACCGTGCCCGAGGAGGAGGTCGAACTCGTCCGACCGGGCCGGGACGAGATTGACGGATTCAGCCCAGAGATCGACGGCTCCCTCCGCACCGCCGTCCTCTACTTCTGGCTCGCCACAGCGGCCCGACGCGTACGCGGACAGGGCGTGCCCCACTCGACGATGCTCGTCCACACCAGCGTCAGCACGGTGGTCCACCAGAGCTTCGAGGAACCGCTCAAGCGCTTCAAGTCCACGATCCTGGACATGATCACGGCCGAGGAACCGGAACTTCTCGACGAACTGCGTGAACTGTGGGACACGGAAACGGCCCGGGTGCCCGCGGCGGACCTCGGTGAATGGAAAGTGCCCTTCGAGGAGCTCCTCCCGAAATTCCCCGGCGTCGTCGACGACTGCCGCGTCATCCTCGACAACTCCAAGAGCCTCGAACGTCTCGACTACGAGACCGGCCCGATCGTCGCCATCGCCGTCGGCGGCAACACGCTCTCCCGCGGCCTGACCCTCGAAGGCCTCGCCGTCAGCTACTTCGTCCGAGGCGCCTCCACCTACGACACCCTGCTCCAGATGGGCCGCTGGTTCGGATTCCGCGACGGTTACGCCGACCTCCCCCGCATCTGGATGACCGACGAACTGCGGGACTGGTTCCGCCACATCGCCACCGTGGAGTCGGAGATGAGGCGGGACATCGACTCCTTCATGATCGAGGACAAGACCCCGCTGACCTTCGCCGTCCGCCTTCGCAATCACCCTGCGCTGCGCATCACCGCCGCGACCAAGATGCGGGACGCGGTCAAGGCCAGCGCCGCCTACGGGGGGCAGCGGGTTCAGACCCGCTACTTCCGCACCGCGGACGCGGAATGGCTCCGGGCCAACCGGAAGGCCGCCGGCGAGCTCGTCGAACAGGCTCTCCGCGTCGGTGGGGCCCGTCACGAGGATCGTTCGGCCCAGGGCCGGCACCTGTTGCGCGACGTTCCCTACGACATGGTCCTCGACTTCCTCGGCCGCTACCGCTTCCACGAGAAGTCGATGGACTGCGACGCGGATCTGCTCCGTCGGTACGTGGAGAGGCGGCTCAAGGCACCGGGCGGTGGGGCGTTGAAGCGGTGGAACGTGGCGATCATCGGCAAGCCGCTCACCGAGGATCCCGACGCCGCCTACGAGTTCGCCCCAGGCGTCGCCGTGAACCGGGTGATCCGTGCGAAGTTGGAGAGCGCTCACGACGCCGCCGACATCAAGACCCTCATGAGCCGTCGGGACGCCGGCGTCGACCTCGACCTGAGCCGGTTCGAGGAGATCACGGAGAAGGTCCTGAAGGTGGCCCGCCAGACGCAGTGTCCCGAGACCGCTCTGCTGACCCTCTATCCGATCGACCGGATCTCGCCCCCCACGAAGGAACGCCGCGTACCGCTGGACGCCGCCGACCACGTCATCGGGGTCGGTCTCGTCTTCCCCCTGCCCCGCGGTGAGGACAGCGAGGTCGAGTGGTACAGCGCCGATCTCTCCGGCGTCGTCCACGACGACGAGTTCGACACGATCGACGAGGACGAGCTCGCCCTCCTGATGGAGGACGACGGCAGATGAGCGCGCCCGGCCTCCGTCTCGTCCTCGACGAACACTGGCGAGGTCTCGACGTGGCCCCGGTCGCGGAGGGACACGTCCTGAGGACCTCCTCCCTCCCGGTGACGACTGCCCACGGTCCGCTCCTGGCGGCGGTCGACGCGGACGGTATGAGGCACCTGCTGATACCGCTGGCGACGCGACAACGACTCTCGGCGGGCGTCGCCGGTGGATCGCTCCGGATCTTCGAGCGCCCGCTCGAAGACGACGATAGCTACGGCCGCTTCGCCGACGTAACCTGCACCAACCGCGAACTCGACGACGTGTTCACCGGCCTCTGCCATGACGTGCTCGTCGCGCTGGCCGCCGACGGTGATCGGCCTTACCGCACCGCCCGCGCGGTCGTGGAACGCTGGCGCCGCCTGTTCAGCGGTGGCAGGCGTCCTCTGACGGACGAACAGGTCGTCGGTCTCTTCGGGGAGCTCCTCGTCCTGATCCGCCTGCTGGAAGGCGACTCGGGAGCCGTCCGCCACTGGGCGGGCCCCGAGGGGGAGCGACACGACTTCACCGACGGCCGCCTGGCCGTGGAGGTGAAGAGCAGCACCACGGTCTCCGAAAGGAGACTCCTCCAGGTCCACGGACTAGACCAACTCGAACCGCCGGAGGACGGCGAGCTGTTCATCGCCTGGCAACGGCTTCAGCCGGATCCGCGAGGACGCACCCTCGACGAACTCGTGACACACGCGAGGGAACTGTGCGACGACGAGGTCGCGTTCCTGTCCAAGCTCGCCCGCCTCGGCTACCAGCGGTCCGACCAGGGTCAGGAGGGCCAGCGGCTCTCCCCGGTCGAGAGCCGCTGGTACCCCGTCGACGACGGGTTCCCGAAGCTCACCACGACCTCCATACCGGGCGCGGAGGTACCGGCGGGGGTCCTCGACGTCCGCTACACGGTGGACCTCGCCAGCGTCCGGACCGACCGCCTCGACGACGACGCCGTGAACGACGTCCTCGCCCGGATGGGAGAGCCGACGTGACAACGACGCCACGCTGGCTGTCCGAGTCCTACGGACCCGGTGGAGGAGGAGCGGCCGAGGGCATACTCCGACACCTCGACGCCACCGAACTTGATCCGCTGACCCTTCTCGTCCGCGAGTCGGCGCAGAACAGCTGGGACGCCCGGACCGGCGACGGCCCGGTCGACTACCGCGTCGAGCTGCGTTCCCTGAGCCCCACCGAAGCGCCGATCTGGCGGGACCTGCTCCTCGAGAACGCCCCCACGACCGAACACCTCGAACTGCGCGCCTCCCTCGCTCGACCGGTCATCCGCGTCCTCACGGTCACCGACACCGGCACCAAGGGGCTCGGCGGCCCGACCCGCGCCGACGTCGTCGCCGACGGCGACAGCGACTTCGTCTCCTTCGTCCGCAAGACCGGCAGCTCCCAGGACCTCGACAGTCGCGGCGGCACCTACGGCTACGGCAAGGTGGTCTTCCACCTCGCCTCCAAGCCGCATACGGTCCTCGTCCACACCCGCTGCCGGGCCAGCGGCCGCCTGGAGACCCGACTCATCGGCTGGGCTGTCAACGAGAGCTACAGCACCGACACCGTCGAGGGCCCGAAGACGTTCACCGGCCGGCATTACTGGGGACGCGTCCAGGACGGATACGTCGAACCGCTCGTCGGCGAGGAAGCCGACGAGGTTGCCCGAAGGCTCGGCCTGAGGGCGTTGCCCGAAGGCGAGACCGGCACCACCGTCGCGGTGATCGAACCCGGATTCGGAGAGCGGGACGACGCCGAGGCGATGCGCTGGATCGCCGACGCGATCGTCTGGAACCTCTGGCCCAAGATGCTTCCCGAAGGCGGGCAACCGCCGATGCGGTTCTCGATCACGTACGACGGGACGGACGTCCCCGTCCCCCGTCCGTCCGAGGTACCGCACTTGCGCCCGTTCCTCTGGGCCCACGGCGACATGAACGTCCTCATCGAACACAAGACGAGGAAACGACCTCTGGGACGCTTCGGCGTACGCAAGTTCATCGCACCCCCCGGCAAGCCGCCGAGAGCCGCCCAGGAGGCCGGAATCGGGGGCCGGCTGCATCACACTTGCCTCATGCGCCCTGTGGACCTCGTGGTGAAGTACCTAGAAGGCCCGCCGTTCTTCGAGGAGCACGGGGGCTACGCCGCCGTCTTCCGCGCCGACAAGGGCATGGACCGCACCTTCGCGCTCTCCGAACCGGCCAGCCATGACAACTGGATGGTGGACCGGCTGCAGGACCTGGACGAGCGCAGGCTCGCGAAGCACGCCCTGAAGAAGATCGCGGACGAGATGAAGGCCGCCTCCGGACCCGCGGCCGTCGTGAACAACGCCGGGGACGGAGTCTCGCTCGCGGGTATGAGCAAGATGATGGCGGGGCTGATGGCGGGAGCCCCCGGACTCGGTGGCTCCGCGGTCTTCCCGGCGACCGGCGACACACGGTCCCCGGGACCGGCCAGCGGCAGTCCGGGCACCGACGCCTCGAACACCTGGGAAGCCGGGTCGAACCTGCCCGACCGCCCCGTGACACACGGCCGACGTGGCGCCAGGCTGCGCTACCTGGACGAGCCGTTCCACGACACCGTGGACGGTCGCGCCGTCCTCGTGCAGAGATTCGAGCTGGTCGACATCGGAAAACAGACGGTCCGAAGCCGACTCGCGGTGGCGCTGAACGACGCCCTGGGTCGAGAGGGCGAACCGCCACGGGGCGCGTTCGTGCCGACCGTGCTCGGGTGGCGGTCGGACACGGGGGAGATCCACAGATCCGATGAACTCTCCGCGGAGGGAGGCGACGGGCGGGTCTGGGCGCTGATCGTCACGCCCGCACCCGACACCGTGACCGAGATCGTCATGGTCTCGGAGCGTAAGGGCGGTGACGTGTGAGCCGTCGGGCCTACCCTTACCGACGCCCGCACCCGCATGCGGTGACCACCGACGGATGGCTCCTCAAACAGGAGGACGGCGAGGGCGTCCCGCTCCCGCCCTCGGTCGTCGACTGGGACTACCAACGCGATCTCGAACTCGAATGTACCGTCGAGGTGGACCTCGACACGGTCCGAGAGAGCGCGGCGCTGCCCCCGGACGCCGAACTCGCCCTCACGACCGTGTGGAGCTCGTCCGGCTCCGGCCTACGCATGCTTGCGGCCGAGGAGCGACTGACCGACGAGGGGAGGCGATCGGTGCACCTGGCCTTCACGGTCCTCGGACGAGACAGCGGAGGCGTGCTCTCGATCGACACTCAGATGATTCTCGCCAAGCACCTCGACAACCCCGACCCGACGGGACCACGGCGCGCCGGCTCCATCCTGTGGCAGCACCGTAAACAGGTCCGCCTCCAAGGAGACGCCTCACAGTTCCCGATGGCCGTCGTCGACTTCGCGGAGGCGGGTTATCCGGAGGACGCACCCTGGTACCTGGACATCGGGCCCAACCTCGAAGCCGCGACCATGGGCGCGGTCCTGCTGCTGGTCAACAGCCGAACCACGATCGTCCTCGACGCCATGCGGAAGGCCGAGAAGGCGACCCACGCGGAACGGCTGATCCAGTCGGCACTCCGTCAGGACGTCGTGCGGCTCATGATCGAGCACGCCGTCGGCAACGAGGACCTCGACGACGAATCGACCTTCGAGCCGGACACCCTGGGCCACATGCTCCTCGGCGCAGTCCGCACACACCTACCCGGCACGCCGCTGGCCTCGCTCAGACTCATGCGACGCAGCGACCCGTCGTACTTCTCCGCCTGTGTGCAGAGTGCCGTCGGCCTCTTCGCGAAGGACTCGTGATGGCGTATCTCTACCCACGCCTGCTCGCCGGAGCGGCCAAGGAACTGAGGGCGTCGTACCTCGACAAGTCGCCCGACGAACTGAGCGGCTGTGCCGCGCAGTCGCACCTCGCCATGTTCTACGCCGCGACCGGTGGCGTACGGCTACCCCCGGAGCGACTGCTGAGGCTTCGGGCCGCCATCGTCGACGCGGCCCGCGAGAGAGGCTTCCCGGCCCCACACAACCGGAAGCAGGCCGGCGGGTTCGACATCGCCGTGGCCGAGATCCTCCATCGGGACTCGGGGATCATCCCCGCCGAGGCGGTCGTGGGCGATCTCTGGGCCTTCCTCTCCCTCGTGGTCATGCCCGACGTGGCCGCGTGGCGATACACCGACTTCCACCACGACCGGGTCCTGGGTACGGACGTCACCCGGCACGTCTTCGGTCGTCTCTGGTGGCGGGCCCATCTCGTCCACGATCGGGACGTTGAGTCCGAGGACCTCTACGCCGCCCTCTCCGTCCTCGGCGAGTCCGCCTTCGACCAGATCTACGCCCGCCGGACCTCCATCGGCGGCAGCCCCCACATCGTGCGCGGGATCCTCAGGGTCTGGCAGACAGTAGATATCCCCCTGGAGACGGTGACCGAGCGGGGCTTCCTCCGAGACCTCCTGAAACGGATCCTGAGGCTTCAGGCCTTCATATCCTTTGACTCGTTGTCCGTGGAGGACCTCGACGGAGAGCTCCGGACGCTCGTCGATGACTCGCTCCGAAGCTTTACCAGCCGAAGGTAATCGGAGTTCGTGGACTCTAACCTCGCCGGCCGGGAGGGTGGATAGTGGCCGGGGCTGTAGGGGCCGGTTTCGCGAACATTCATCCGGCGGCCATGGCCGAGCATCCCATCAAGCAGTCGTCCGCCAGGCGCTACGACGCCATCGGCACCGTCTTGGACAGCATGAAATCCGCCCGAAGCGTAGTTGGCCAGGCTGGCCACGGCGGGCTGCGGAACTAGCCTGCGCGTTTCATCTGGGGTCACGTCCGGATCATGATCGGAAAAGCGAAAGTGCCTTCTGAGCTGCAACGATTGGCTGCAGGCCGGCGAGACCGCACGCCCGATACCCGCCTCGCATGCCGGAATACATCAACTACCAGGCCTGGTCCTGGACATCGACGCCACCCTGGTCACCTGCCACTCCGAGAAGGAACAGGCCGCCGCCACCTACAAACGTGGCTTCGGCTACCACCCGATGCTCTGCTTCCTCGACAACACCGGTGAGGCCCTCGCCGGCATCCTGCGACCGGGCAACGCCGGAGCGAACACCGCCGCCGACCACATCACCGTCCTCGACCAGGCCCTCGCCCAAATCCCCGACGCCCACCGCCACGGCACCCCGATCCTCGTCCGCGCCGACAGCGCGGGCGGCGCCAAGGCCTTCCTGGCCCACCTGCGCGCCCTGCGGCAACACGGGATCCGGACCACCTTCTCCGTCGGACACGCCGTCACCGAACAGGTCCGAAAAGCCATCCGTGCCCTACCCGAACAGGTCTGGCACCCGGCGCTGGAACAGGACGGCTCCCTCCGTGCCGGCGCCGAGGTCGCCGAGCTGACCGGCCTGGTCGACCTCACCGGACACCCGGACGGCACCCGCATCATCGTCCGCCGCGAGCGTCCCCACCCCGGCGCCCAGCTGTCCCTGCTCGACCAGGACGAAGGCATGCGCCACCATGCGTTCCTCACAGATACCCCGGTCGGCGAAGGTTCGCTGCAGCACCTGGAGGTCCACCGCGCCCACGCCCGCATCGAGGACCACATCCGCTGCGGCAAGAGCACCGGCTTCGGCCGCTTCCCCTCCCGCCACTTCGCCATCAACCAGGCCTGGCTGGAACTGTCCCTGACCGCCCTCGACCTGCTCGCCTGGACCCGAACCCCGCTGCTAGAAGGCGAGTTGGCCACCGCCGAACCCAAGAAGCTCCGCTACCGCCTCCTGCACACCGCCGCCCGGATCACCCGCGGAGGCCGCCGCTTCCCAGTAGTTTGGCCACATTGGTGGTGCGTACCGACTTCTCCAGCCCCGTGTCGTGGGAGCGTCTGCGCGAGGTCCTGGCCACCCCGAACGAGTACGGTTTCCTTCCCGGCGTAGAGCTTGTGGACAATCCCTATTTCGCGGGTGCGACCTGTGCTGAGGCGAGGAACCTGCTGCCGGGCGATTACTGGCACGCACTGCTCGTCCTGGCGGACGCGGATGTGCTCGGCTCGGCCGAACTGCCGGTCGTCGTCGTGGACCTGTGGGGTGAGCCGGGGCGCTGCATCAGGGTTGTCGCCGCTGAGCTCTGGGGGATCGAGAACAACCTGTCGATCGCGAACATGGACTTCGACGAATTTGCCGACGCCGTCGATGAGGACGGGGTGTTCAGGGACTTCTGAGGCGGACCGGTCGGCAGGCAGAGGTCATTGGTTGCCGCCGACCTTCTTGGGTGGTCGAGCTATCTCGCTGCCGGAGAGTGATCATGAGTTCGCCCGGACTCGGGGCAGTGGGCTGGCCGGGCGGCGAGGCGCGGCAGGGCGGCTCGGTTGCTGGCCGCGGCGCTGAGCGACCGGATTCAGTACCGTATCCGTAGCGTGTGGCGCATGACGGGCCAGAACGCGTGGCGGCAGGCGCACGAGGCATTGCAGGACCGGGGCTGACACCAGGACGAACTCGCGGTCGGACACGACCCGCTGATTCCTCCGGCTGTCGAGGCCACCATGGTGGAGACGAAGACCGCCCCGGCCTCGCCCCCCCCGCGGACCGTGCGTTCGGTCTGGCCCTGAGAGAGGTCTGCGCACGCGGGAGATCACAGGCCTGAAAGCGGCAGACGCCGGTGGCAGGGCCATCGCCGGGGTTTTCGAAGAAGGTTGGGCGCCCGTCCTCGCCTCCGTCCACCGCCAGATCGACCTCTGGCAGCGGGCCGATAGCGTGGCCAGCGGCCTGAATGGCGACTCGAAGATCCACGGCGCCCACGGCGCGGTGGGCGGTAAGCGCAACTTTCGCCGCAAGAGCGGCGGTTGATGGGCCCGGTTCACGCCGGGGGCCGCTAGACCTGGTCCTGACCGGGCGGCCGTAGCTGTACGCGACAGGCAAGGTCTTCGTTCGAGTGTGCCGGGTGCGGGGCCTTGCTTGCCGGGGATCAACAGGGCACCTGGAGAAGGCGGCGCCGGGTGCCGGCCCCGGACCCGTCCCGCCGAGCACCGCCGCCCGTGACAGTGAGGCCGACTGAGCGTGACTCTGTCGGGGATCTTGGTCGCCGCCGTGTCAGCTCTGTGCACATGGTGCAACCAGTCGACGAGCAAACGCAGTCAAACGACCTGTCCGTTCACTCCGAGGGGTTCGGTCACTGCTACACCACATCGCTGCGCTGCCGGCCACCACGGCGTCCGTGAACCTCACCTCTCCACCTGGAGGGCGTCATGACTCCGGGGGAGAGGTTGATCCAGGTGCGGCTGGCCTCGGTCTTGGGCTCGCGGAGGTGGGTCTTCCCGTTGTCGATGGCGGCGAGGGTCCAGCGGACGTAGAGCTGGCGGTCCATGAGGTGGACGTCGGACCAGTGCAGGGCGAGGATCTCGCCACGGCGCATGCCGGTGTCGAGCATGACCTCGAAGAGGTCGGTCAGCCGGTCGGCGTAGTGCTCGGCGCAGGATGGTGGCGGCCTGCTCGGGGGTCCAGCAGGTGCGCTCGGCAGCACGGGGCCTGGGCGGGAGAGTGCTTGGCGGGGTTGTAGCGCAGCCCCCAGGTGCGCACGGCGGTGTTGATGGCGTTGCGAAGGGTGGAGACGATCCGGTAGATGGTGACCTTGCCGCGCTTGGCCTTGCGCTGGGCGGCGATCCAGCGCGCGATGTGCTTCGGGCGTAGGTCCGGGAGACGGTAGCGGCCGAGTGCGGGGATCAGGTCCCGTTCCACGCACGCCTCGTAGCCGGCGTCGGTGTTCGGAGCGAGCTCTTCCATCTTCACCGCCAGCCACTGCCGCAGGAAGCCCGCCACGGTTATGCGGCGGTCCTCGTACAGGCCGCGCAGCTCACCGTCCAGCACCGCCCTCATCTCCCGGGCCGCCTCCGCACGGCTGGCGAACCCGCCCCGCCGGCGGGTCTTTCGCTTCCCGTACTCAGGGGCCAGGTCAACGCAGTACGTCCACGACCCGCGACCCGCCTCCTCCAGCAACCGCACACACCACGGACCCAACTGCCTCTCGTGCCCGTCCGAACAAGCACACCGCCGATAGACCCGGCCACGCTGCGCACGTTGTCCCATGAGCTTCCCCTTCTCTCGGACTGGGTGGTGCCTCTGGGATAAGAGTGGCTGCCATGTCGGGTGTGGCGGCAGAGCGTGCGGGGCGGTGCACGAAGCGCGTCAGAACCATCTGGAGACGACACGCTCAAGACGACACACCGTCCGGACGATCACGATCCGCAACCGGTGGGTAAGCGAGCGTGATCCGCCCGTAGGAGGCGGCCCTGCGAGCTGACCGGCGCCGTCGGCGCAGCGGCTGCCGGGATCACGCGGTGGTGCTTGCTGAGGAGCCGACAGATCTCGGTCACGAGCAGTAGCTGTCGCGGGGTGGTCGGCCTGGGGGCCATTTTGGGACCACGCAGGATGAGCGCTCATGAACGCCGATGGGCGAAAGCGGACGCTTGTGCGCAAAGCAAACATTGGCGAACTGTCAGCTCCTCGCCGTATCGCTCTCGTCGAAAACCACCAACTCGCTGGTTCCTCAAGATGGTTGGGAAACAAGAGCCCGAGACCTCAAGGTCCTTGCTCCCGACGATAGTTGAACCTCTTGACTTGGGGGTCAAGGTGTCGCAGGTTCAACTCCTGTTTTATCGAGCGGAGTTCAACTCCATAGTCGTAGGTCAGAGGCCATTTTCTCGTTCACGAGAAAGCGGCCTTCGGCGTACACGTTCGAGCTCCTGGAGAGCTCACCGAGCTGAGACCAGGCCAGATACCCGCTGGCCTGACTTTTCCCGGCACTCGCAGTCTCTCGGATTACTCCGTGGCCCCTCCTGTCGCATCCTGAGCCTCCCCCGCCGGTAGGCGAGATTGCGCGTCGGCGAAGCGGTGCGGCTACTCGGGTGGGAGCCGTTCGGCGCGCGGAGCCTCCGGTGCGGCGGGGCGGGCGTCGTTGCGGGCTCCGGGCAGTAGGCCGAGCCGTACGAGCTCGCCGTAGGGGTCGACGCTGAGGACGTCGGGGGCGGGGCGGTCCTCGTCCGCGCGGCGGAGGGTTGCAGCGGTTCGTTCCTTCACGCTGATCGGCTCCTGGGTCGTTGGCGGGACTGGCGAACTGTGGTGTGCCGGGCGGCCGAGCGGATCTCGAACACGATCTGGTCGATGACGGTCCGGACGTCGCCGCGGAAGTAGAAGTGGCCCCCGGTCCGCACTCTGAGGCCGAGGAAGTGGTCGGTGTGCTCGGCCCAGCTGGCGGCCTGGGCCGGGCGGGCGAGGCGGTCCGCGGAGCCGCAGAAGGCGGTCAGGGGGACGGGTAGCGGGGCGCCGAGCCGGTCCCGCGACCAGGAGGCCACCAGATCCAGGTCCTGGCGCAAGGGAGGCTCGACGAAGGACCAGAGGGTGTCATCGGCGAGGAGACGGGGCTCCAGCCCGCCCCATTCGCTGACCAGCGCCCGCAGTTCCTCGCTGGGCAGGGCGGTCGGGGCGGGCCGGCCGCCGACGTGGTGGGCGGGGCCGGGGTGTGCGGAGACGCCGAGCCACAGCGGCGCAGGCAGGCCGTGGACGATCAGGGTGCGGGCCAGGTCGTAGCAGACCAGCGCGCCCATGCTGTGGCCGAACAGGGCGAGTGGCCGGTCGGGCAGCGAGGAGAGTTCGGCGACGAGCCGGTCGCTCAGCTCCGCGATGGTGCGCACGACCGGTGCTCCGCGGGAGCCGCCCCGGCCGGGCAGCCCGACGGCCAAGACGTCCCACTCGGGCGGGAAGTACCGGGCCCACCGCCGATATTCCACGTCAGAGCCGCCAGCGTGGTGCACCAGCACGACCCGGTGCGTCGCATCCCGGGGCCCCGGAGGGCGGGTGGGGCCGGGGTGGAGGAGGGTCATACCGGGTCGGCCGCCAGTCGTGGCGTGCGCCGGGCGGGGGCCAGCTCCCGGATCCGGCGGGCGATCCGGGGATCGTCGAACCGGCAGGCCAGCGCGATGATCCCGTCCGGACGGACCAGGATCACGCTCGGTTCCCGGGCTTCCAGCGCGGAGTGCGCCGCGCCGGTGGAGTCCGCGGGGTCGGTGGCGGCCGCCCGCCGGGACAGGACGACCTGACGGATCCCGACCGGGCTGGAGGCGGCATGGTCCCGTACCCGCGAGACCAGTCGCTGGGCCGACGCGAGCCGGCCGGGGTCGCGCCGGTCGGCTGGGAGGACCAGCAGCAGCAGGTCGTCGGGAGACAGCAGGTCCCGCAGCCACCCGCCTTCGAAGCGGACGTCGGGCAGGCGCATGCCAGCCCGCAGCGAGCCGATGCCGGGCCCGTCGCTCGGGTAGGAGTTGCTCAACTGGGCAAACCTGGCGGGCATGTAGCGGTTGAGCAGCCCGGTGCGCTGGGCCGCCGCGAGGGCGAGGTCGCGGACGGTGGCTCGCCGGCCGGTCAGCATCCACATCCGGGTCTGCCGGTCGGTGTCGGCGACCACGATGCCAGCCATGTGGCGCCGCTCGGCGGCCCATTCCTCCAGCACCTCCTCGGAGTGGATGCCTCGTTGCACCTGGGTGAGCCGCCAGCCGAGCCCGTGGGCGTCCTCGATGCCAGTGTTGAGCCCCTGGGCGCCGACCGGGCTGTTGACGTGGGCCGCGTCGCCGAGGATCAGCACCCTGCCGACCTTGAAGGCGCCGGCCAGTCGCCGCTGGACCCGGAAGTCCCCGGTCCGCTGCTTCCTGAGCAACTGGAGCGGCACCGGGCAGCGCTCGGCGGCGGCCGCCTGGACGAAGGCGACCGGGTCGTCGATCTTCATGTCCGCGGCGACACTGGCGACGACCCGGTAGTCGCCTCCGGGCAGGCCCAGGACGGTCAGGACGCCGGTGTCGGTCATGAAGTGGTGGGCTTCGTCGTGGGCCAGCGAGGTGGCGCAGGCTCCGTCGGTGAGTACGAATTTCTGTTCGTACGGCGCGCCCTCGAAGCTGACCCCGATGAGTTCACGGACCTTGCTGTGCGCCCCGTCGCAGCCCACCAGCCAATCAGTCCGGACGGTTTCGGCCCGGTCTGACCCCGGGGATACCAGCGTCGCCTCGACCTTCCCGCCGGTATCTTTGAGGTCGGCCAATTCGACGCCGAACTCGATTTGCCCGCCCATTTCCGCAAATCGTTCCCGTAGAGCCTTTTCGGTTTCCAGTTGTGGGATTGATACCGGAGAGGTGAAACGGGACCCGGCCAGCCGTTCGAAGTCGACCCTGGCCTTGCGGCTGCCGCCGGAGTAGTAGACCTGGCCGTGGATGGGCATCGACTGCCGGGCCAGAGCCGCTCCGGCCCCGAGCCGGTCGAGCACCTCGAGGGCTCGGGGCCACAGCACGAGCGCGCGGGAGTGCGGGTGCGGGCGTTCGGCGCGGTCGACCACACGTACCGAGGTGCCTCGGGAGAGCAGTTCGACGGCGAGGGTCAGACCGGTCGGGCCGGCGCCGACGACGAGAACGCCGGATGAATCAGACATCATGAATCCTTTCGGAAATCTTCCATGAATGCGGGGCGCATAGGATTTCAAACGCAGAGCTCTCGTGAACTTTCTTACACGGGGTCGTTCTGTGCCGGATGGCTAGTTTTCGACCAGCCGAGACGCGCCAGCCGAATGAGAGGCTGGAGGGTTGATCGGCGGGTTATGATGTGGGAAAGGCAGGCTTTGGGATTGGAAACATTCCCCACGGGAGGATTGTCTGTGATTTCAACGATGGAAAACCCTATCCGCATCCTCGTCGCCGACGATCACACGCTGTTGCGCGAGGTGCTGTGTGAGGTGCTCTCCGCGCAGTCCGACTTCGATGTGATCGCCCAGGCAGGGGACGGGTCCGATGCGGTCGCACTGAGCGCCAGGATCAAGCCGGACATCGCGCTGCTGGACATCGAGATGCCCGGCAGCAAACCGTTGCTCACCGTGCGCCGGCTGCGTGAGGCCTCGCCCCGGACGCAGGTGATCATCCTCAGCATGTACGCGGACCCGAGACTCATCCAGGAACTGCTCGAACTGGGCATCCGCGGCTACCTGCACAAGACCATCAGCCAGCGCGATCTGGCCGCCGCCATCAGGGGCGTCTGGCAGGACCGCGACCGGGTGATCCTCTCCGTGACAAGGGACAGCATCCAGCTCACCCCGGCCGTCGGCGACGCCGAGCTGCTGTCGACCCGCGAGCAGGAGGTTCTGGCGCTGGTCGCGGGCGCAATGAGCAACCGGCAGATCGCGGCGCGGCTGTCGATCGCCGAGGGCACCGTAAAGCTCCACCTGCGCAACGTCTTCCGCAAGCTCGACGCGGTCTCCCGGATCGACGCGGTGAACAAGGCTGTCGAGGCCTCGCTGATCAGCCGACCGGAGCCGGTGCGCGCACCACGACACATCCAGCATTCCCGTCCGATCCGACCGCGGTGACGAGCCCGACCCGGCCGGCCGAGTCCGGCCTTTCCTGCCATTCGCCCAGCAGGGCGGCCAGTTGCAGGGAGCCGGCCGCGCTGTAGCACTCGCCGAGCGCTTCCCCGGCGCGCAGGACCCGTTCGGGCACCCGCTCCAGCGCCGCGGTCACGGCGCGCTCCTCGATCCGCCGCAGTCCGCGGTGGCCGCAGGCGCCCATGGAGACGAGGTCGACCTCCTCGGGGCGAACGCCGCTCCGCCCCATGGCCCGCGTGATCACCCTGGCCAGGCCCTCGGCTAGGCGGCCCCGATGGACTTCGCCTCCCAGATAGGCGACCTCGCAGGCGAGCAGCCAGGCGAGTGGCGGGGCGGCCGATCGACCGTCTCCGGTAGGGTCCGCAGTTCCGCCGTCCGGAGCCGCCTCCGGGGCGCCGGAAACGGCGAACACCGCGCACCCCTCGCCCAGCCCCGCCTCGGGCGCCAGACCGCCCGCGAGGTGCCAGGCCCAGGCCGATTGCGGTCCGAGCTCCTCCACGCCGCCGACCAGCAGGCGTGGGGACTGCCGCCCGACCAGGGCGTTGCGCGCGTACCGGAGGGCGAGCAGGCTGGACAGCTGGCCGCCCGCGAGGGTCGCGTTCACGCCGTGCAGGCCGTAGCGGATAGCGATCTGGCCGGCGCAGCAGTTCATGACCGTGTTCGGGAACGAGCCGGCGTCCACCAGGTACGGACGGTCGTGGACCAGGGTGTCCCGGCAGAACTCCGCAGTGCTGCGGATGCTTCCGGTGCTGGTGCCCATGACCACGCCAGTGGCCGGATCCGAGGCCTGGTCGTCGGTGCTGTCCAAGGCCAACTTGCATGCCAGCAGTCCGAGTTTGGTGGTCCGGTCCAGGTGGCGCAGCCCTTTTCTGCCGAGGTGCTCGGCGAAGTCCACCGGCGGCACGGGCCTCATCGGGCCAGCCGGGTAGTCGCCCGGCTGCGGGTCGGCCGGCGGCGAGTCGGCGAGCGGCTTCCCGGCGATCGCGTCACCGAGCGCCGCCAGGCCGAGCCCGGCTGCCGACACCACGCCGGCGCCGGTGATCGCGAGGGGCTCGACCGTCCCCCGAGGAAGGGTCTTCGGCATTACGTCAACCTCCCCAGAACAGTGATGGCGTTGTTCCCGCCGAAGGCGAAGCCGTGGTTCTGCACCACGTCGAGCCGGGCGGGCCGGGCCTGCCCGGGGACGCAGTCGAGCCCCGGTCCCAGCGCGGGGTCGACGGTCCGCACGTTGGCCGTCGGGGGGAGGAAGTCGCCCTCCAAAGCCTTGCAGCAGACCAGCGCACCGAAACCGCTGGCGGCCCCCATGGTGTGGCCGATCATCGACTTGATCGAACTGATCGGTGGCAGCCGGTCCCCGAACACCTCGTGGACCGCCCGTACCTCGGTGGCGTCGTTGGTGGGGGTGCCGGTGCCGTGCGCGCAGATGTAGTCGACCTGGTCGGGCTCGATCCCCGCGTTCCGGTGCGCCTGCCGGATGCAGTTCGCGATGCTGGTCGGGTCGGGGTGCACCATGTGCGCGGCGTCGCAGTTCACGGCGTATCCGAGGACCTCCGCGTAGATCCGCGCGCCGCGCCGGACCGCGTCCTCCAGCGGTTCGAGGAGCAGCGAGACGCCGCCCTCGGCCGTGATGATGCCGGCCCGGTCGACGTCGAACGGGCGGCAGGTGTTCTCGGCCAGGGCGCCCAGCCGGTAGAAGCCGGCGTGGGTGTAGCGGTTCACCGAGTCGGCACCGCCCGCCAGCATGTAGTCCGCCTCGCCGGTGCGGACCAGGTCGTAGGCGTAGCCCAGCGCGTAGTTGCTCGCGGAGCAGGCGGTGGGGATGGTCTGCGCGTCCCCGGTGAGCTGTAGCTCGTGGTTGACGGCGTTGGCGATCCGGCTCGCCGGGACCTGGGCGATCAGGGCGGGGTCGAGCCCCTGGAGGCCGTGGGCCACCCACTGCTCGGTGAGCTGCTGGACGACGGTCGACTCTCCACTCGTCGTTCCCATCACCGAGCCAGCGGCCGAGCGGGACAGCTCGTCCGGGTCCAGGCCCGAGTCCTGGAGGGCCAACCGGGCCGCGGCCGCGGCCAGCAGGCTGCTGCGGCCCCAGCGCTCGGGGCGGATCCGTTCCAGGATCGCGGACGGCTCGAAGTCCTTCACCTCGCCGGCGTTGATGTACGGGAATCCGGCGGCGTCGAAGCTGGTGATCGGTGAGACGCCGCTGCGGGCGGCGCGGATCCCGTCGCTGAAGGCGCCGGCGCCGATGCCGAGGCTGCTGACCGCTCCCAGGCCGGTGATGACGACCCGCCGGTGCGTGAACTCAGGCACCGCTCGGTCCCCCGTCGACGTACCGGGCGACGACCTCCTCAATGGCGTCCAGGCTGACCATCGCCGTCATCTGGCTCTGCGGGATGGAGACCGCCAGTTCCCGTTCGATGCGGGAGAAGATCTGGATGAGGGAGAGCGAATCGGCCTCCAGGTCCTCGATGAAGAGCGCGCTTCCGCTCAGCTCGGCGGTCTCCAGGTCCAGTTCCTCGGCGACGATCCGGCGGATCACTTCCTGCCGGTCGGTGGTGAGCTCGGTGCTGTTCGGGGCCATGGTGCGAACTCCTTCCGGGTTTGCGGACGTCAGCCACGCTAGGCGGGGTCGATCCGCTCTCGGTTGCCGCCTATCACCAAGAGGAGTGCCGGATATAACCAAAGTGATGGGTGTACCCGGCTCTTGGGTTGATCGGCCGGGTGGAGGGGCGCGGCGGTGGCCCATCCTGCGGGCATGACGTCGAATCAACTGAGTGACACCAACCCGGAGGCAGTCGGCGTGATCAGCTTCGGTCGAACCGTGGAGCGGCAGTTGGTGCACCGCACCGCGCTCGCCGAGGTCTTCGTGACGGACATGAGGCCGGTTGGTGGCGACCGCTACCTGGCCGGCGCGCAACTGCCGCTGGCGCACTCCTACTACAGCGATCACCTGGCCGCTGCGGCCTTCGACCTCCTGCTGCTGCTCGAAGCGTCCCGGCAGGCCGCCGTCTACGGGGCGCACCGGTTCCTCGAAGTGCCGGTCCGGACCGCGTTCCTGGTCAACACGCTGGCGATCGAACTGGACGGTCCCACGGCGGCGCTCCGCGGCCGACTGCCCGGAGAGCTGCACATCAGCACCGGTTACCCGGAGGTCACGCGGAAGGGCGACCGGATCCGGAGCATCGTCGTGGACCAGCGGCTCTACCTGGACGGCTCCCCGGTCGGTTCGGCGACCATGGCCGTCAGCGCCCTCACCGCCCGGGAGCATGACGCCCTGCGCTACCTGCAGCGGCGCGACCCCCCGTCCTCCACCTCGGACGCCGGACCGGCCCCCGCAGGGACGGCGGTGGTGCCGGAACGCGTGGGACGGGGACGGGCCGACAACGTGGTCCTGGCCGATCCGGGGTGGGCCGGGGGCATGCTCCGCGCCGTCGTCGCCCCGCGCTTTGACAACCGCAGCCTGTTCGACCACGCCTACGACCACCTACCGGCGATGGTGCTGCTGGAGGCCGCCCGGCAGCTCGC
Source organism: Kitasatospora sp. NPDC088160 (assembly GCF_044741445.1). NCBI lineage: Bacteria > Bacillati > Actinomycetota > Actinomycetes > Kitasatosporales > Streptomycetaceae > Kitasatospora > Kitasatospora sp. NPDC088160. The sequence goes on from NZ_JBIUSS010000002.1 coordinate 382,299, forward strand.
GCTGCTGGCCTTCGCCGAGGGCGCCGGCCGGGTGGCGGGCCGCGTCGCGGTGGTGGGTGCCACCGCCGGGTTCCGGCGGTTCACCGAACTGGACGAGCCGGTGACGGTGGCCGTACCCGCGGCCCTGTCGGAGAGCCCGGCCGGCCGGTGGACGGTCCCGGTGGCGTTCACCCAGGGGGACGTGACCGTCGCGAAGACGACGGTGACTCTGGCCCCCGCCAACTCCGTCGAGGAGGACTGACATGGCGATCCGCGCGGTCTGGACCGACTTCGGGGGCGTGCTGACCCCGCCGATCGAGGTGACCATGGCGGCGTTCTGCCGTCCGATGGGCCTGGAACCGGAGTTGCTCCGGCGGGCCATGTACGAGGTGGCGGCGCGGTACGGCACCGATGTGATGGCTCCGCTGGACACGCCCCTGGTCTCGGAGTCGGAGTGGTCCCGGCAGGTGGAGGAGGTGCTGCGGACCGAACACGGCGCGGTGGTCGACCTCTCCGACTTCGCCGCCAAGTGGTTCACCGACCGCCAGGTCAACGAACCGTGGTTGGCGAGGCTTGCAGAGCTCCGCGATGCCGGGTACCGGATTGGCGTGCTGTCCAACATGGTGCCCAGCTGGGACGAGCACTGGCGGCGGATGGTCCCGGTCGAGCTGTTCGACGAGATCGTGCTCTCCTTCCAGGTCGGGCACCGCAAGCCGGAGCCCGGGATCTTCCGACTAGCTGCCGAGCGCCTCGGGTTGAGGCCCGAGGAGTGCCTCCTGGTCGACGACCTGGGCGCCAACTGCACGGGCGCCCGGGCAGCGGGCTGGCACGCCGCGCACTTCACCGGCACGGCCGAGGCCCTGGCCCGGCTGTCCGGTCTCACCGATGCCGGGGGTGAGGCGCCGGCGGACCTGTCGGTATCCGCCCAGGAGGGGAAGCGATGAGTCGTTCCGTACTGGTCACCGGTGGCAACCGCGGAATCGGGCTTGAGGTCGCCCGTACCTTCGCGGAGGCCGGCGACAAGGTCGCGGTCACCTACCGGTCCGGGGAGCCGCCGGCCGGCCTGTTCGGCGTACGGTGTGACGTCACCGACCCGCAGTCGGTCGAGCGGGCCTTCGCCGAGGTGGAAGCCCAGCAGGGACCGGTGGAGGTGCTGGTGGCCAACGCTGGCGCGACCCGGGACATGCTGATGCTCGGGATGTCCGAGGAGGACTTCGCGGCCGTCATCGAGACCAACCTGATGGGGGCGTTCCGGGTGGCCCGTAGGGCGGCCGTCCGGATGGCCACGGCACGGTGGGGCAGGGTGCTCCTGGTGTCCTCCACGGTCGGGATGGCGGGCTCGCCCGGCCAGACCAACTACGCCGCCTCCAAGTCCGCCCTGATCGGCTTGGCCCGGTCGATGTGCTGGGAGCTCGGCCGGCGCAACATCACGGTCAACGTGGTGGCACCCGGGCTGATCGAGACCGACATGATCGCCCACCTCACACCGGAACGCCGCGCCGAGCTGGTCGCCGGGACGGCACTGCGCCGCCCAGGTACCGCGGCCGAGGTGGCCGCTGTGGTCCGCTTCCTGGCCAGCGAGGAGGCGAGCTTCGTCACCGGCGCGGTCGTCCCGGTCGGCGGCGGCCACGGGATGGGGCACTGATCCACTCTCCACGACCCGCGGCGAGGGGCACCCGTCGGGCCATCGGCCCGGCGGGTGCCCCTCGCGTTCCCGGGCCTGGGCGGCTACCGGCCCGCAGGCTCCGCCGCCTCCGCCGCCTCCGCCGCCTCCGCCGCCTCCGCCGCCTCCGCCGCCTCCGCCGCCTCCGCCGCCTCCGCCGCCTCCGCCGCCTCCGCCGCCTCCGCCG
>NZ_JBIUSS010000002.1:384223-539977 GCF_044741445.1 Kitasatospora sp. NPDC088160
GCCGGCTCGTCCGGCTCGTCCGCGCGGCGTTCGGCGAGCAGGAACCACACCGCGACCGTGGCGACGGCGCAGAGGCCGACCACCACCCAGAGGATGGTGTGCATCGCACCGGTGTAACCGTTGGCCAGCAGGTCCGTGAACGCGCCCCGGTCGGCGGCGGGCACTTGGGCGGCCGGTCCGGTGAGGTCGCCGCTTGCGACGCTGTCGGCCAGGCTGCCGACGTTGCTCGGGGTCTTCCCCGCGAAGGCATCGATGCCGTCCGCGAGCCGGCCCTTGATCAGCGAGACCAGCACCCCACCCATGGCCGCGATCGCCACCGCCTCGCCCGCCAGCCGCATGGTATTGAACATGCCCGCGGCCATGCCCGCCCGGGCCGGTTCCACGGCGGAGACGGCGGCGCCGTCCATCAGCCCGGAGGACAGGCCCTGGCCCACCCCGATGGTCAGCAGCGGCCCGGCCAGGGCGAGCGGCCCGATGCCAGGGTGGATAACCGACAGCCAGGCCACCCCCAGGGTGGTGACCAGCAGGCTGACCGTCAGCAGCACCCGGCTGGAGAGGCCGCGTTGGAGCATCCGGGAGGCCAGCAGCGGGACGACCAGGACGGGCCCGGTGAGCAGCAGCATGGTCAGGCCGGCGTCGCCGCTTGACAGGCCGTCGGCGCCGATCAGATACGAGGGCACCAGCACCACCAGGCCGACGAAGCCGAAGGAGAAGATCACCGGCAGCAGGCACAGGGCCACGAAGCGCGGCCTGGCGAGGAGGCCGAGGTTGAACATCGGCTGGGCCTGTCGGCGCTCGGCCAGCACGAAGGCCGTCATCAGGACCACGAAGAGGACCGCGAGCGCGATCATCTCCGGCCCGGTCCAGCCGAGTTGCGATCCCTCGGCGGCCGCGATGGTCAGCACCGACAGGGCCGAGGTGAACAGCACCGTGCCGATCCAGTCGACCTTGCTGCCTTGCGAGTTGCGGGACTCCGGGATGATCCGGGCGAGCAGCAGCACCACGGCCGCGATGGCGAGCTGGGTCAGGAAGATGCCGCGCCAGCCCATGAGGGAGATCAGCCAGCCGGAGGTGGTCGGGCCGAGGGCCAGGCCGGCCCCGATGACCACACCGGTCACGGCGAACGCCTGGTTGCGCGCCGGGCCGTCGAAGGTGCTCGCCAGGACGGCGGTGCCGGCGGTGAGGATCGCGGCCGAACCGATGCCGGCCACCGCGCGCGCGACGTCGAGCAGGTAGATGTCGCCGGCTAGTGAGCAGGCGAGCGAACCGGCGGCGAACAGGGTGGTGCCGATCACGAACATCCTGCGCCGGCCGATGATGTCGGCCAGCGACCCGGCCGCCAGCATGAAGCTGGCCGCCGTCACGTTGTAGGCGTTGACCGCCCACTGCAGCGGGACGATGTCGGCGTCCAGCGACCGGCTGATCGCCGGGAGGGCCAGCGAGGTGCCGCTCAGCGACACTGGGACCATCAGGACGGCGAGACAGATCGCGAGCAGGACCAGTCGTTCCCGGGGCTGCGTGGTGCCGCCCGGCGGTGAAGAGCTCATGGTGGGTCGACTCCCTGGCGTGAGGGGCGTGTGGACGGAGCGGTCTGAGGAGGGGGCCTTCCGGGCCCGCCCCGGGGCGGGCCCGGAAGGTGTCACCGGGCGCAGGGGTCGCCCGGAGCTCGATGGGCCGGTCAGCGGTGCGGGAGCGTCCGTAGGAACTCGACCAGGGTGCGCAGGAGGCGGTTCTGCTCGGGGACGGCGTACAGCAGGTCCTGGTGCGTCAGCTCCAGGTCGGTGTACGTGGTGACGGCGGGGATCGCGGTGCTCGCCCCCAACTGCTCCGCGGCGGCGGCCACCGTACCGTTGGTCAGGCTGCTACCGAAGGCGTACAGCGGGATGTCGATGGCCTCGACGTGGTGCAGGCGCAGGCCGAGTTCCCGGGTGACGTCGTTGTCCGTGAAGGCGTTGCCGGCCACGTAGTCGAGCATCACGCGGTTCAGGGTGTACCAGATGAAGGCCCCGGACGGACCCTCCGCGTGGGCTTCGGCGACCCGGGCGAGCGGCGTCGGGCCGTCGTCGATCCAGTTCCCGTCCTGACCGATCCGTCCCGAGTGCACGGCGTACCCGGGGTGGCCGACGGCGGCGTCGACGAGCTTGCCGAAGAGGCCGGCGTTGGTCAGCGGACCGCCGGTCGCGTAGGCCGCCGGGAGCCCGCCGGTGAGCCGGGCCGGGCCGTGCGGGTCGGCGAGGGCGCAGCGGGCGGCCAGATGGTAGAGGATGGCGGCGTCCTCCGGACGGTCGCCCGCCCGGACGGCCAAGCTCGTCGCGTTCTCGAACACGGAGCCGTCGGTGATGACGCTCCGCCAGCCGATGGCGTCCTGGGCGGTCAGCGAGAACTCCATTCCCGCGCCCTTGAAGGCGTCCCGGACGCCGCCGTCGATCTGCACCAGCCCGGACAGGTCGAGGTAGCCCGGGGTCCCGTCGAAGTCCCACGCGGCATAGTGGGCGACGGCGGCGCCGCCGACCGAGTGGCCACCGAGGACGACGTCGCGTCGCCCGCCGTCGGCTGCCGCCTTGACCACCTGCCGGACGTCCCGAAGCAGTACGTCGAGCCCCCAGGAGCCGGCGAACGGTGCGCCGGAACCCTCCAGGCTGGTGTACTTCCCGCCGAGGTAGTAGTCGATGGCGGTGTTCAGGTCGGCCTGGTAGTCCCGGAGGTCGGCGAGGTTCTGCTCCCGCCGGTCCACCGCCCAGACCTGAAGCCCAGGTACGGTGCGGGCGAGTTCACGGGCCAGGACGCGGAATCCGCCGGCCGCGCCCTCCCGGCCGCCGAGCAGGACCAGCACCCTGGTCGCCTCGGCCGGGCCGACCTTCAGCACCTTGACGTGCTGCAGCTCGTCGGGCCCGGCCGCCGGTGCGCCGGCGATCGTCTCGACCGTCTCCAACCAGCCGTCTTCGCCCGCCGGGCGGCTGGCCGAGTGTTGCGGTGCGTTGTGGGATGTGGACATGGAACTCCGAATCTCGCGCTGTCGGTCCCGGCCTGGCTGCTCCGGCCGGGCATCCACCAGCGTTCCGTCGGGCGCTCGCCACAACCAGTGCTCAACTCTGCCTAGGCATCGTGTTACCAGGCTGGTCCTCGTGGTCGCACTCGCACGGCGGCAGCGGGATCGAGAGGTCGATCACCGTTCCCACGTCAGGGACGCTGGCGAGCCGCATTCGGCCGCGGAGCAGCTCGGTCCGTTCGTGCATCGACGCCAGCCCGTGCGAACGGCCCTGCGCGAGGACGGTGGCGACGTCGAACCCCACGCCCTCGTCCTCGATCACCACCCGGGCACGGTGGGGCGTGACGTCCAGCCGGACGGTCGCCCTGGTGGCGTGGGAGTGGGCGAAGATGTTCCGCAGCCCCTCACGGATGATCACGAAGATCTGCTCGCGGTGCTCGCCGGGCAGCCAGCACTCGTTCCCGGTGACCCGGATGTCGACCATGTCGCCGTTCTGGACCGAGGCCAGGAAGGTCTGGAGACCGCTCGCCACCGTGCCCGGAGGATTGAACATCCGCAGTTCGGCGATGGTGCTGTGCATGGCGGAGAGCGCTTCCAACAGCACCGCCCGGGCCTGGTCGAACCGATCGGCGGCGACCGTCGGCGCGTTGTCACGGTAGATCTCGTACAGTTCGAGGCCCCGCAGGGCGGCGCTCACGCTGTTGCTGATGTGGTCGTGGATCTCGCGGGCGAGCCGGCGCCGTTCGGCGAGGTGGCCGTCCTTGAACCGGCGGTAGAGGAAGGCGTCGTAGCCCGTCATCATGGCCTCGGCTCGCTGATTGACGCTCCGGTTCAGCACGTGGGCCATAGTCCCGAGCAGGTCCTCGGAGTTCGGGTGCCTGTCCAGCGCCTTGGTGATCTCCGCCATGATCACGTCGAAGAGCAGCGAATTCGCCCGCAGGGCCTCGATGGGGTGCAGGTGGCGTACCGCCCGTCCCGCGTTGATCAGCTCCAGGGGGTCGGACGCCACCCGGTCCGGGACGGGCACTCCCCGAGCGAGCGTTGCCACGCAGACGCTGATCACCTGGCCGGCCTGACGTTCCAACTCCTGCCAGGCATCCTCCTGGCTGTCCAGTGCGCTGCCGATCTCCCGCAGACCGGCCCGGTACGTCCGCAGGATGTCGGCCCTACGGCTGTCCAGGTAGTCGGCCGCCGACGCGACGGCGGCGCCAGTGCTCCTCGGCATCTCCATAACCCCCATGCGTCACATGCCGCTTCATGCCATGTGCGTGACGATCAGTCACCTGGCGTCAGGCGCAGTCCAGATCAGCATGCCCCAGGGCCCGGTTCCGCAGCCTGGTCAAAACTGGGCCAGGCTGGGAGCGGGGAGCCGGGCGATACTCGACCATATGAACCCGAGCGCCGAACTCAGCGAGTTCCTTCGGACCCGACGCGCGCGCCTGCGGCCCGAGGAGGTCGGCGTGGTGCCGGTCCCCGGAGTCCGCCGGGTCGCAGGACTGCGCCGGGAGGAACTGGCCCAACTGGCCGGAATAAGCGTCGACTACTACACCCGGGTCGAGCAGGGCCGGATCCGCCGGGTCTCGGACAGCGTGATCGAGTCGCTGGCCGGCGCGCTGCGGTTGGACCAGCACGAGCAGGAGCACTTCCGGAATCTCGCGCAGCCCTCTCGTCAGGCGTCGCGGGAACCGGCGCAGCAGCGCGTCCGGCCGGGGCTGCGGATCATGCTCGACGCGCTGACCGACGTCCCCGCCTACATCGTGGGGCGCCGGCTGGACGTCCTCGCGTGGAACGAGATGGCTCGGGCGCTGGTCGCGGACTTCCCGGCGCTGACCCCGAAGGAGCGCAACCTGGCCCGCCTGGTGTTCCTGGACGAGCGCGCCCGGGAGATCTATCCGGAGTGGGAGCACATCGCCAGGAACGTGGTGGGCAACCTCCGGCTGGAGGTCGGGCGCCACTTCGACGACCCCCGGCTGGCCGGACTGATCGGCGACCTGTCGCTCCGGAGCCCGGAGTTCCGCAACTGGTGGGCGGGGCACGACGTCAAGTCCAGGACGTTCGGCACCAAGACCTTCCGGCACTCCGAAGTCGGGCTGGTCAAGCTCCACTTCAGCACGTTCCAGCTGACGGAGGACCCGGAGCAGAAGCTCATCGCGTACGCCGCCGAGGCGGGCTCCGACGCGGCTACCGTGCTGCGGCTGCTGGCCAGTTGGAACGCCACCCTGGCACCCAGGACGATCTCCGCCGCGGGCCCTGCCGATGCCATCGACCGCTCGTGACACCCCCAAGGACGTAAATCGTGATCATCACTGTGTTCGGCGCGACCGGCCGGACCGGCTCCCGGGTCGTCTCCCTGCTGCTCGACGCGGGTCACCAGGTCCGTGCGGTCTCGCGCGACCGCAAGCGAACCGGGACCGGCGGGCAGCAGGGGCCGGCCCCGGTCCTCGGCGACCTGACCGCAGGGACCACTGCCCTGGCCGAGCTCCTGACCGGCAGCGATGCCGTGGTGAACTGCGCCGGGGTGTCCAGCCCCCGCTCGCGCGACCTTCTCAGGGTGGACCGCGACGGAGCGATCGCCGCCGTGGAGGCCGCCCAGGTTACCAGCGTCCGCCGTTACGTCCAGGTCTCCGCCATGCCAGCGGACCGCGCCGACCAGGCACCGCTGGGCTTCCGCTCCTACCTGCGCGCCAAGTACGAGGCCGACCTCGTGCTCGCTCGCTCCGGCCTGGAGTGGACAGTCCTGCGCCCGGGCGGCCTCACCGACCGCAGCGGCGGCGGGCGCATCGCCCTCGCCCCCGCGCTGCCCGACGGAAGCATCCCCCGCGACGACCTCGCTGCCGTCGTGGTGGCCGCCCTCTCCCACCCGGCCGCCCGGAACCGCGCCCTCGACGTCATCTCCGGCACCTTGCCGATCGAGCAGGCCCTGGCCGGCCTGGCCGCGGGCTGACAGCACGCGAAAGGCCCCGGCGAGCCGTCGGACTGTGCTCATATGAGCTGGCGACTATAGCCTCAGGACCACCCCAACAATGCGGCCACCTGGGCGAAATGCCTAGCCCGCTATTGGTACTCCTCGCGATATCAGGACGGGATCGCGGCAGTGGCCAGGCTGGTGGACGTGTCGGAGTCGATCACTGCGCGGGGCTGCGGCGGGCTGGCTGGTGGGGCGGAGGTGCTCGGGTGGGTCACCGGGCCGCGGCGGGCGGTTTACTGCGTGGGATGGCTTCAGCCTGCTGGGTAGCGCCACCATGGGGATGCGCGGCAAATCACGCTCGAACTCCCCCTCGCTCGCCGCCTCTCACGCGCCTCTCACGGACTGGGCGTCATGAGATGCCATCGGGCGTCATGTGGGCTGGACGGGATGGGCCCTGACCTGCGGGATTCAGACTGTCGAATGCCAACTGGACGCTCTTTCGACCGCTTGGGGTCAAGGGGGCGCAGGTTCAAATCCTGTCGTCCCGACGCGAGTCGGAAAGGCCGTTGGCCGGGAGGAATCCCAGGTCAGCGGCCCTTTTGTTGATGGGCCGACAGGTGATCGATGGCCGTGGCACCGGCGTCTTGCGATCTTGCCGGGGACCAGCTGGAGGATTGCTGCAACCTGCTGCGGCGTCCCCACAGCCGCCCTTACATGAGATTGCCAGCCTGCCAGCCTCAGGGGACCCTGGACAGTTCGATCGGGACGTCGATGGTCAGGTGCTCGGCGGGCAGGGCTTTGAGGTTGCGGCCGTCGATGAGGCGGATGCGGCCGTTGAGGATGATGCTCTCCATGAACGCGGCCGGCGTGGCGGAGGACGCCTCGTTCGGCGCGCGGAGGGCCCGGCGGGCCACGAGTCGGGCGTAGGCGTCGTGGACCCCGGTCCGCGGGGGGAGGAAACGGAACCGGACCCGCCCGTGCGCAAGCAGGCGACTGTGCACCCACGGTGAGGTTGCGCAGGCTACCGTGGGGCCGGACGCGAGGGTGCGGCGGCTGCTGGTCGGGTGTGCCGCGATGGACCAGGGGGTGTGGGGTGTTCGAGCCGGTGTCGCTGTCGGCGGTGGCCGCTGTTTTCGGCGCCGTGGGTGCGAGCGTGGCGAACGAGGCCGGCAAGTGGGCCTGGGAGTCGGCGGGTGCCTTTGTCCGCCGGGTGACGGGGCGGGACGTGCCGGCGCCGACCGATGCCGCCGAACGGGCCACTGTGGCGCAGCTGTTGCTGGATGTGGTGGGGTCGGATCCCGCGCAGGCCAGGGCGCTTCGTGCCTGGCTGGGCGGCCAGGGCGGGGGCTGGTCCGGGCCGTTGGCGGCGCCCTCCCTGCTGCCGCCCTCCGACCGCTTCTTCACCGACCGGCGCAAGGTGCTGGCGCTGTTGGACAAGGAGGCCGGACGGAAGGCGGACGGCACGCCCCGCGTCAGTGTCCTGTATGGGCCTCAGGGAATGGGTGTGAGCGCCGCGGCCGTTCACTGGGGCGCGCTGCAGCGGAAGCGGTTTCCGGACGGGCAGCTCTACGCGGACCTCTCCGGCGGGTCGCCGGCCACCGCACCCGATGCGGCCGCTGTGCTCCGGCAGTTCCTGATCCACCTCGGCATGCCGGCGGACCGGGTTCCGCCGGCCGCGCAGGACCGGGTCGAGCGGTTCCGGTCGCTGGTCGCCGAGCGGCAGCTGCTCGTCGTGCTGGACCACGCCCGGTCGGCGGCCCAGGTCCGGCCGTTGATCACCGCGGCCCCGGGCGTCGTCACGGTCGTGGTGGCCCGGCGTCCGCTCACCGGTCTCGACGCCGTTCCGATTCCGGTGGGGCCGCTGTCCGACAAGGACGCCAGGCGGCTGCTCACGGACCTCGCGGGGAAGGAGACCGTCTCCGCCGCCGGCCCCGCCCTGTCGGGTGTTCTCGAACGATGCGGCGGATCGCCCTTCGCCCTGCGCGCCGCGGCTCCCCGGCTGGCGTTCATCCCCCAGCAGCGCCGGGGCCGGGGCGGTGGTGGCGACGGCGGTGGCGATCCCCACGCGGGTGATCCGGTGCGCGCCGCCGTGCAGGAGTCGTACGAGGTACTGGAGCCGGAGGAGGCCCGGCTGTTCCGGCTCTGTGCCCTGCGGCCGTGGCCGGCCGTCGGTCCCGAGCTGGCCGTGGCGGTCGCCGGCCCCGGCGGACCCACGGTTGAGCGTGCTGGTGTCCTGCTGGCCGGGCTCGCCGAGGCCGGCCTGGTGGAGGCCACACCCGAGGGCCGCTACCGCTACCGGCCTGCCGTGCGCCGGTTCGCCGAGGAGCAGGCGGCGCGGGTGGACGGGCTGGCCGCGTGCGCGGGTGCGGTGACGCGTGCCGTGGAGCACCTGCTGCGCTTCGCCGTCCGGGCCGACTACGCGGCGTTGCGGGAGCGTTGGCACGTCGGGCCGCTCTACCGCGAGCTCGGGCCCGGCGACTACCCGGACGCCGGTGCGGCGTTGGCCGCTCTGGCCGCGGAGGTGGGCAACCTGGTCGAGGCGGTGTTCGCCGCCGAGGAGTTGGCCGCGCCGGCCACGGCGTGCGAGCTGGCGGAGGCGTCGTGGGCGGTGCAGCTCAAGGCCGGTCGGCACGAGGCCCTGTTGCCGGCGCTGCGAACCGCCGTGCGGGCGGCGGTCGCGCACGACCCGGACTCGGCGATGGCCGGCCGGATGCACACCCAGTTGGCGTTCGCCCTGATGGAACTGGACCTGCTGGCCGAGGCCGAGAGCTGTCTGGTCGACGCCTCCTCGGCGTTCGAACGGGCCGGCCACCTGCTGGGCCAGGCCACGGCCGTCGAGTCGCTCGGGCTGCTGAGGCTTCGGCAGTGGCGGTGGCAGCCCGCGTACGACTGCTTCGAGCGGGCTGACGGACTGCTCGCCTCGATCGGCCCGGACCACGAGCGGGCGGGGGACGTTCCGCGGGCCCGGGCGCTGTTGAAGCGGCACCGGGGGCGGGCGCTGCGAGGCCTGGCCGAGTACGAGCGGGCCCGGGTCTGGCTGACGGAGGCGTTGTCCGAATTCCGGCGTCTGCGCGACAACTACAACGCGGCCCGCACCCTCACCAATCTCGCGGAGACCTGGGCGGACACCTCGGCGACGGATCAGGCGCTGGCCGCGATCGACGAGGCCACCGCGATCCTGGACCGCGAGCAGGCGGAGCCCCATCTGCGCTACCTGGCGGGCCTGCGGCAGCAGTGCCTCACGGAACGGGACTGACCAGGACCGGGTGGGACGCGCCGCCGGTGCGCACCGTCAGCTCCATCGGCGGCAGGGGTCGCAGGGGTCGGGGGACGGCGGCGCCGTCCAATTGGGCGAACAGCGCCGAGGCGGCCGCCGCCGGGTCGAGCGAGGGGCTGGTGAGGCGGACGAATCCCCACTCACGCAGCAGCACTTCGCAGGTGTCCGGACCGGAGACGAAGGCCGCGAGCGAGCAGTTCGGGTAGCGGGCGAGCGTCGCCGCGGCCCACTCCCGGGGCGGACCGATCCGGGGGTCGTCGGCCTCCCCGTAGCGGAGGATCGCGTCGGCCAGACCGAGGAGGCCCTGGTCGAGGGTGTCCTCGTGCACCGCGAGGTGATCGGAGCCGGGCCCGGAAGGCCCGTACCGGCCTTCGGCGACCCGCTCGACGGTGACTTCGTGCGGGCGGGGCCCCGGGCGGGTGCGGACCCGCAGCGGCACGGTTCGGGTCGGTGGCCGGTAGTCCGGGAGTGGGAGAAGGTCCAGGAGAGCCGGCTCTGTCGGCTCGGGCAGCCCCATGACCTCGTAGAAGAGCGAACGCAGCAGGCCGGCCGCCTCGCCGGGCGCCGAGGTCGTCAATTCGCTGGCACTGGTCATGGATTGATGGAACGTCAGGAGTTGGTCCAGCTGTGGTCGCAGGGGGGAGTCCAGGGCGAGTCGGGGGGCTTCGCGGACGAAGGCCGCTACCGGCGAGGTGGCGCCCAGGACCTCGTCGGAGGCCGTGCCGAGCAGAACGGGGGTGCCCAGCGCCGCGGCGTAGTAGCTGACCGAGCCGAAGTCCCCGATCACCGCGTCGGCGGCGATCAGCGCCTGTCGCCAGCTGTCCAGGGGGTCGATCAGGGTGAGGCCGGCCCGCTCGGCGCGGTCCAGCCAGAGGCGGACCTGGCCGGGGCCGTGGCCGTGCCAGATGTTCGGGTGGAGGACGGCCGCCACCCGGTAGTCGTCGACCGGGAGTTCGGCGGTGAGGCGGTCGAGCAGCCACGGCAGCGGGTCGTCCGTGCCGGCGTCCCCGAAGAGCGACTGCGGGTTCCAGGTGGAGTTGAGCACGACGAGCCGCTGTCCGGGCCGGACGCCGAACGCGCGGCGATGGCGTTCCCGGTGCGGAAGGGCGGCCAGGATGCGGTCGAAGCAGGGGTCGCCGCCGAGCACCGCCGTCGGAGCGGCCTCGGGGCAGGCTTCGCGCAGCCGGCCGAGCTGCTCGGGGTGGGAGAGCACCATCGCCCGGGCGAGCGGAACCCCGTCGGACAGCAGCCACTCGGGCGCCAGGCCGAAGACAGGGGCATGCGGTGCGTTCGGTGTTCGGTGTTCGGTGTTCGGTGTTCGGTGTTCGGTGTTCGGTGTTCGGTGTTCGGTGTTCGGTGTTCGGTGTCGCAAGCCTTTTATTGTATCCGGCTCCGTGCGAGAGGACGACCAACTTCCCCTGGAAAACGGAGAGTTCACCGCCGAAGCTGGCTGACAGGGCGAGGTCGACGGGTGTCTGCTTGGCCTGCTCCCACGGAAGTACCGGAACCCCGAGGGAGCTCAGCAGCTCGGCGACTCCTGCGCTGAAGGGGGACGATCCCGTGCAGGCGGCCAGCAGTTGGATCCTGAGGTCGTCGCGGAACAGCGGAACGACGTCCAGGAGCCGGGTCGCGGAGGTCACGTTGTGGACGACGAGGAGAACCCGGCGGCAGCCACCGCGGGTGGTCCACCTCGAAGCGTCCTCGCCCACCGGAACCCGGATCCAGTCGGTCACCAGCCCTGCCAACCCGCCGCTCCTTCGATGCTCGCCGCCTCCCCTCGCGAGGTCCGTCCATTGTTCCACGGCGTGGATGTCGAGGTTCGGCCTCGGTCGGGACCGGTCGGTTCGGCCGGACCCGACGCGCGGTCAGGGTCTTCGCCCGGCGGCGGGTTGGGGAGTGGGGATGATTACAGGTGTTCGAGGCGGATGGCCGCGGCCGGGCAGACCGCGGCGGCGTCCTGGACGGCCTGGTGGAGGTCGGCGGGGGGTGCGGCGTCGAGAAGGATGACGATGCCGTCCTCCTCGCGCTGGTCGAAGACCTCGGGGGCGGCCAGTACGCAGTGGCCGGCGCCGCAGCACTTTTCCTGGTCGATGTGGATGAGCATGGCTTTCCTTTCGGAGGATCGGTTCGGACGCGGGGGCCGCTACCAGGCGAGGGGGAGCTCGTGGACGCCGTAGATGAGCATGTCGCCCCGGAAGCGGATCTCCTCGAACGGTACGGCCAGGCGCAGTTCGGGCAGTCGCTGCAGGATGGAGTTCAGCGCGATCTGCAGTTCCAGCCGGGCCAGGGGCTGTCCGAGGCACTGGTGGACGCCGAAGCCGAAGGCCAGGTGGAGGCGCGCGTCGCGGGAGAGGTCGAGCTCGTCGCCGTCGGGGAACTTCTGCTCGTCCCGGTTCGCGGTGCTGATCATGCAGATCACGCCCTCGCCCGCTCGGATCCGGACGCCGCCGACGGTGACGTCCTCGGTGGCGACCCGGGTCAGGCCGGAGTGCACGATGGTGAGGTAGCGCAGCAGTTCCTCGACGGCGCCGGCGACCGACTCCGGGTGCTCGCGCAGGTGGGCGAGCTGGGTGGGGTTCTGCAGCAGGGCCAGGATGGAGAGCGCGGTCATGTTCGCCGTGGTCTCGTGTCCGGCGACCAGCAGCAGCCGGCCCATGGCGCCGATCTCCTCGGTGCTCAGTTCGCCGCGGGCGACCAGGCGGCTGAGGATGCCGTCGTCGGGCTCGGTGCGCTTGGAGTCGGTGAGCTTGACCAGGTAGTCGACCAGGTTCTTCTGGGCGATCTGCACCTCTTCGGCCGAGGAGTCGCGGCGCAGCAGGACCCGGCTGCACTCCTGGAAGAAGTCGTGGTCCTGGTAGGGGACGCCGAGCAGCAGGCAGATGACCAGGGACGGCAGCGGCAGCGCGAACTCGTGGACCAGGTCGCCGGAGTTGCGGCCGGCGGTCAGCTCGTCGAGCAGTTCGTCGGCGATGCGCTGGACCTCGGGGCGCAGTGCCTCGACCTTCTTGATCATGAATTCGCTGGTGAGCATCCGGCGCAGGTGGGCGTGCTCCGGGTCGTCCATCCGGATGAAGGTCCGCTGGCCGGTGCTCAGCTGCCGGGCTCCGGCGCTGATGAACGGGAAGCCGGGCCGGGCGGCGTCCGAGCTGAAGCGGGCGTCGCTGAGCACGGCCTTGATGTCGTCGTGGCGGGTGACCAGCCAGCTGGGGGCGCCGTCCCAGAGGGTGATCCGGCTGATCGGTTCGTCCTGCTGGGCCTGCTGGTAGGCCGGCGGCGGGTCGAACGGGCAGCCGCCACGGGCGGCGGGGTGGGTGAACCGGGGGTTGTGAGCGGCGGTGGCCATCATGGGCTCCCTTCGCGGAGCGGATTTGCCGGTGGCGCCGAGCGGATGGGCCTGCGGTGCCGTGGGGTAGCGCCCGGGACCGTTGCATGCCCTAAGCAACTAACTCACCGTCACGCTAACTCGCGGTCAGTGGTGGCGAAAGGGCCCATCCGGTGGCGAACGAATCTGTCCGGAAACCGGTCAGTGGTCGAGAGGGGAGCCACTCCCCGAACGGGGTCGCTACAGTTCCCCCATGCCGGACGCAACAGACAATCCGACCGCCACCTCCGAACTGGAGGAGGTGCTGGCCTCGCTGGCCTACCTGCTGACCCGCTCGCAGGAACACGAGCGCCAGACGGCGCGGGCCGGCATCACGGCGGCGCGCTCGGACGTCTACCTGCTGCGCGCGCTCGCCGAGGCCGAGGAGGTCAGCCGCGTGGGCGACCTGGCCGCCCGGCTGATGGTCAAGCCCTCCCACGTCACCCGGCAGATCGACCGGCTGCAGACCCAGCAACTGGTGGAACGCACTCCGGACGTGCTGGACCGCCGGGCCCGCCAGGTGGCGCTCACGGCCGAGGGGCGGGCGATGCTCAACCGTCTGAAACAGGCCAACATCGCCGGTCTGGCCAATGCGCTGGACGGCATTCCGGCGCCGGACGTCGCCGCCACGGTCAGCGTGCTGCGCCACTTGGTGGACCGGTATGTGCGGCAGGTCCGGATCAAGATGCTGTCCGAGGACGCCACGCCGGCGGACCGGGCGCCCGGGAGCGTCGGCATCGCCGACCCGGGCCCGAACCGCTGCCCCTGACGCGGGGCCCGGCAAGGAGGGGGCGCCGGAGCGGGCGCCCCCTCCGAGGTCAGGACCGTACGGCGATCGAAACCGTACGGTGATCAGGACCGTGTGGCGATCAAAACCGTACGGAAATCAGGACCTTACGGAGATCAGGACCGTGCGGCGATCAGGGCGGCCAGTCCGTCCAGCCCGCGGTCGACGGTGTCCGGGTCGACCTGGCTGACGGAGAGCCGCAGTTGCCGCTCCCCGCCCGCGTCCGGGTAGAAGTGCGACATCGGGGTCCAGATCACCCCGTACTCCGAGGCCGAGAGTTCGAGCAGCGCGTCGTCCACCACGAACGGCACGGTGACCACCAAGAAGAACCCGCCGCGCGGCTCGTTCCAGCTCACCCCGCTGCCGGGCGGGAAGCGCCGGGCCAGGCCCGCCAGGACGAGCGCGAGGTTGCGCCGGTAGAGCGCGGCGACCTCGGTGTTGGCGGCCCGCAGGCTGTAGCCGTGTTCGAGCAGTGCCCCGCCGATCACGGCCTGGGCGATCGGTGAGGTGTTCACCGTGGTCATGCTCTTGATCATGCCGAGCAGGTCGGCCAGCAGGTCGGTGCCGCCCGCGCCGTCCGCCACCGGCTGGTCCGCCACCACGTACCCGACCCGGGCGCCCGGGAGGGCCGTCTTGGCGAAGGAGCCGAGGTGGACGACCCGCCGTTCGGTGTCCAGGGCCTTGAGCGAGGGCAGCCGCTCCTCGCCGGCGAAGACGCAGTACGGGTTGTCCTCCAGCAGGAGGAAGTCCTCCTCGGCGGCCAGGGCGAGCAGCTCCCGCCGCAGCTCCAGCGGCAGGCTGGCCCCGCTCGGGTTGGCGACGTCCGGTACCAGGTAGAGGGCGCGCGGGCGCAGCCCCTCGGCCCGGGCGGCGGCCAGTTGGCGGCGCAGGTCGGCGAGGTCCACGCCGTCCGGGCCGTCGGCCACCGGCCGCACCGGCAGGTCGGCGAGCAGCGCCGCGCCGGTCAGCCCCACGTACGTGGGCGAGACGGCGAGCACCACGTCCTCGGGGCCGCGGCGCAGCGCCCGCAGCACCAGGAACATCGCCTCCTGGCAGCCCACCGTCACCACGATCGACTCGGCGGGCACCTCGATGCCCTCGTCCACCGCGAGGTGGGTGGCGATCAGCTCGTGGATGATCCCCTTGGTCCGCCCGTACTGGAGCACCTGTCGCCGGGCCGCCTCCTCGGAGAGCCCGCGCTCGGCGCGCAGGTGGGCGACGTAGCGGTCCAGGTGGCGGTGGACGGCGTCGAGTTCGAAGAACTGCTCCGCCGGGCGGCCCGCGGCGAAGGAGACCGCCTCCGGGTAGCGGATGGAGATTTCGTTGAGCAGGTTCATCGAGGTCATCGCCGGGTCGGCGAGGGAGGGGTGCAGGTCGGCCCGCAGCAGGCCGCGGGGTGGGGCGGTGGTGGTCACGGTGCACTCCAGGTGGGGCAGGGCATGGGGGTGGTGCGCAGCGCGGCGGCCGCGCTCAGGTCGGCGCAGCCCGCGAGGCCGAGCGCGTGCCGCAGCTCCGCGGCCAGCAGGTCGAGCACGTGGGCGCAGCCGGCCTCGCCCCGGGCCGCCAGGCCCCAGATCATCGGGCGTCCGAGCAACACCCCGGACGCCCCGAGGGCGAGGGCGGTGAGCACGTCCGATCCGCCGCGCACCCCGCTGTCCAGCAGCACCTGGCAGTCGCGGCCGGCCAGCGCCTCGGCGACGGCGGGCAGCGCGGTGATCGAGGGGACGGCCCGGTCGAGCTGGCGGCCGCCGTGGTTGGACACCACCACGGCTTCGGCGCCGAGTTCGGCGGCCCGCACCGCGTCCGCCGGGTCGAGCACCCCCTTGACCATCAGCGGCAGGCTGGTGTGCTCGCGCAGCCAGGCGAGATCCGCCCAGGTGACGGCGGGGGAGAGCAGCTCGGCGGTGTGCGCGGCCACGGCCGAGACGGCGGTGGTCGCCTGGTGGGCCCGCCCGGCGGCGCCGTCTTCGAGCAGGACCGCGCGGACGTCCGCGGGCAGCGCGAAGGCGTTCTTGGCGTCGCGCAGGCGGCGGCCCATGAACGGCACGTCGGCGGTGACGACCAGGCATTCGCTGCCTGCCGCCTCGGCCGCCGCGACCAGGTCGAGCAGCCGCCCCCGGTCGCGTAGCCAGTACAGCTGGAACCAGAGCGTGGCTCCCGTCGCGGCCAGCTCCTCGAAGCCGACGCTGCTGAGCGTGCCGACGGTGAACGGCACCCCCGCCGCGGCCGCCGCCCGGGCCGAGGCCAGCTCGCCCTCGGGGTGGAACAGCCGGTGGTACGCGACGGGCGCCACCGCCACCGGCAGGGTCGCGCGGCTGCGCACCAGGGTGGTGGCGGTGTCGCAGGCGGAGACGTCGGCCAGCACTCGGGGCACCAGGGCCAGCTGGTCGAAGGCCGCCCGGTTGCCGGCGAGGGTCCTCTCGCGCTCCGCGCCGCCCTCCAGCCAGTCCCAGACCTCGGGCGCGAGGACGGCCCGGGCGGGCTCCGCGTACTCGGCGACGGAGAGCGGCTGGGGGGAGGGTGACGGGGAGGAGGGCGACGGGGCGGGGGAGGGCTGGTGCCCGGTCAGGGCCGGCGCGCTCATCCGGCCACTTCGCTGGCGCTGCGCTGGAGTTCGACGGCCTCGTAGAGGGCGCGGACGTTGTTGCTGCCGAAGGTGCGGGCCCGGATGCGCTCGATCACCTCGAAGAAGAAGGTGCCGCGCGGGTGCTGGGAGCGGGTGAAGATCTGGAACAGCTGGCCGTCGTGGTCCTGGTCGACCAGCAGGTGCAGGGCGCGCAGCTGGTCGAGCGAGTGCCGCAGTGGCGTCAGACGGGCGGGCAGCGCGTCGAAGTACGCGCCTGGGGTGCGCAGGAACGGCACGCCGCGCTCCGCCATCGCGGAGACGGAGTGCACGGCGTCGGCGGAGGAGAAGGCCACGTGCTGCACCCCGGCGCCGCCGTGGTCGGCGAGGAAGGAGGCGATCTGGCCGCCCGCGTCCGGGCTGAGCGGCTCGATCAGGGTGAGCGTGACGCTGTGGTCGGCGCTCTGCACGACCGCCGAGTCCATGCCGAGCGCGCCGACCTCGATCCGCTCCTCGAAGATCATCCGGAAGCCGAAGACCTCGCAGTACCGGCGGACGGTCTCGCGCAGCTCGCCGGAGGGGACGCAGACCGCGAAGTGGTCGACGGAGCGCAGCCCCGTCGTGCCGGCGTCGGTGACCGGGGCGGCGTCCGGCAGGCCGGGGATCCGGTCGGCGGGGGCCTCGGGGCCGCGCTCGATCAGGGTGTGCACCACGTCGCCGAAGGCGCCGACCACCGCCGTGACGCAGCCGTGCGCGGCCTGCGGCGGGCGCAGGCCGTCGGCGCCCCGGCCGGTCAGCGTCCGGTAGGCGTCGGCGGCGTCCGGCACCCGCAGGGCCAGTGCGCCCACGCCGTCGCCGTGCCGGGCCAGGTAGTCGGTGGCCGGGTGGCCGCCGGCCAGCGGCTGGGTGAGCAGCAGCCGGATGGTGCCCTGCCCGACCAGCGCCGAGAGGCAGCGCTCGGCGGCCTCGCCGCGCTCGGTGGGCGGGACGAGCAGCTCGAAGCCGTACTCGCTGGTCAGCCGGGCGGTCTCGGCGGTGAGGTCGGACAGGTAGAACTCGACGTGGTCCAGTTCGACGGGGAGCGGGGCGGTGGTGGGCGAGGAGCGGTCGGTCATCTGAGGAGCTTTCTGGTGAGGAGGAGAGGAGGTGTCGAGGGTGATCGGGCGATCAGGTGCGCTGGAGGTCCGGGGCGCTCCCGGGCTCGGTGGGGCTCTCGGAGCCGGCCGGAGGCTCGGTGGGGCTCTCGGGCTCTTCGGGGGCCGCGGGCTCGGCGGAGGTCTCGGTGCCGGCGGGGGCCTCGGGCCCGGTCGGGGCCTCGGGCTTGCCGAGCAGGTGGGCGGCCGCGAGCAGGGCGCCGAGCACCATCACGGCCAGCACGACCCGGAAGTCCAGGGCGGCCACCAGTCCGGAGCCGACGCCGACCGCGAGGGCCTGCGGGGCGGTGAGCGAGAGGTTGACGGCCGCCTGGGCGCGGCCCATCAGCTGGGGCGGCGTGGCCGCCTGGGCGGCCGTGGCGAGGCCGACCATGGCGGCTGGGATGCCCGCCCCGGCGATCACCAGGCCGGCCGCCACCACGGGGAGGGACGGCGCGAGCAGGAGTACCGTGCCGAGGCCGAACACCACCGACCCCGCCATGACCGTCCGGCGCGGTCCGAGCCGGCCGATCAGCAGACCGCCGACCACCGAGCCGCCCAGCGCCCCGACCGCCTCGGTCGTCTCCAGCACGCCGAGGAACTGCGGCGGGCGGTGCAGCCCGTGCTGGGTCAGCGCGAACAGCACCGGCTGGAGCAGGCTCAGCACGAAGCCCGTGACGGCGGTGGCCGCCACCAGCGGGCGCAGCCCGGTCGCACCGCGCAGGTGGGCGAAGCCCGCCAGCACATCGGTGCGCCACCGGAGGCCCGAGGGCTCCGGCCTGGGCTCGTCCGCCCGCAGGCCGAGGAAGGCCAGGGCCGCCAGCAGCAGCACGCCGAGGTCGGCCAGCGCCACGGCGTGCCCGCCCAGCCAGCTGTAGAGGCCCGAGCCGAGCAGCGGCGCGACCAGCGTGGTGCCGGCCCGGGCGCTCTGGGTGAACCCGGCTGCCGCGCCGAAGTCCTGACGATCCGTCAGGATCGTCCGCAGCAGGGCGCTCTGCGCCGGGGCCAGCACGGCCCCGGCGAGACCGCAGAGCGAGGCCGTGCAGTAGATGATCCAGACCCGGTCCGGACCGTCGACGAGCAGCAGGGGCGTCAACCCCACTGCCACTATCAGGTTGACGCCGACCAGCAGCGGTCTGCGCCGGACCCGGTCGGCGAGCAGGCCGCCCAGCGGCAGGAGCAGCAGCGGCGCGGCGAAGCAGAACAGCACCAGCCCGGCGGCGGAGTTGCTGCCGGTCAGCACCTTGGCCCAGATGCCGAGGGCGATGGAGAGGGCGCTGTCGCCGAGGACGGACAGGGTCTGCCCGGCGAGGTAGCGCCGGAACTCCGGGCGGGCCAACAGCGGGTGCATCGCGGTTCCTTCGCTGCGCCGACGGCGCTTCGGGTGCTGGGCGTGCCGGGCGTGCTGGGTTGCTGAGGGTGCTGGGCTGCTCGGCGCGTGGGGCGCGGACGGTGCGCCCTCACGCGCCGTGCGCGGGGACGTGCGGGGACGTGCGGGGACGTGCTGGGACGTGCGGAGACGGCCGGGATGCGCGGGCGCGGGGTGCGGTCAGGGAGCGGCGGGCGCGGTGGCGGTGAAGCCCTCGATCACCGCGTCGTTGGCGTCCTTCTCACCGACGGCGATCCGGATGCCCTGGCCGGGGTAGTAGCGGACGGCCACCCCTCGGCGCTCCAGCTCCGCCCGCAGGGGGAGCTGGTCGCCCGGCGCGACGACCCAGAGGAAGTTGGTCAGGCTGGGCGCCACCGTCCAGCCCAGCCGCAGCAGTTCGGCCCGCAGGCGCTCCCGCTCGGCGGCGATCTCGGCGATCCGCCGGTCCACCTCGTCCTGGGCCGAGACGGCGGCCAGCAGGCCCGCCTCCTGGAGCCGGTTCACCGCGTACGGGACCTGGTGGTCCCGCACCCGCTGGGCCACGGACTCCTCCGCGAGCGCGTAGCCGATCCGCAGGGCGGCGATGCCGTGCGACTTGGAGAGGGTGCGCAGCACCACCAGGTTCGGCCACTCGGCGATCCGGTCCGGCACCGCCGGGGCCGCCCAGTCCCGGGCGAAGTCGACGTACGCCTCGTCCAGCAGGATCAGCGCCGTGGCCGGGACCAGGCGGAAGAAGTCCGTCAGCTCCGCCCAGGAGTAGACCGTGCCGGTCGGGTTGTGCGGGTTGCACAGCACGACGATCCGGGTGCGCTCGTCCAGCCGATCGGCCATCGCGGCCAGGTCGTGCCGGGCGTCGGGGCCGAGCGGGACGGCCCGGGCCTCGGCCCGGGCGATCTCGCAGAACAGCGGGTACGCGTCGAAGCAGGGCGCCGAGTGCACCACGTTGTCGCCGGGCCCGACGACGGCGTGGAAGAGGTCCAGCGCCACGCCCGCCGAGCCGTGGCCGACCACGACCTGAGGGGCCGGGACGCGCTGCCAGTCGGCGATGATCCCCTCGATCCGCTGCGGGCGGAAGTCCGGGTACCGGTGCAGGTCGCCGGCGGCCGCGGCCAGGGCGGCCACGACGGACGGCAGCGGCGGGCCCGGGTGCTCGTTCTGCGCCAGCAGGTGTCTGGCGGCGGCGGCCATCAGTCGGCCTGGAGGACGTAGAGCCAGGAGTGCGGGGTGGCCAGCGCCTCGACGCGGTCGATCCGCAGTCCGGCGTCGGTGAACAGTTCCTCGTACGTCTCCTTGGTGTGCAGCGGCACGCCCATCATCGCGTGCGCCAGCTCGAAGCCGACCGAGAAGACCGGCAGGGCGCTCTGGGACTCGCCCGGGCCGCGCAGCATGGTGTCGCCGAGCACGAAGGTGCGGGCCTTCGGGAAGGCCTCCCGCATCCGGGTGAAGATCGAGGAGCGGGTGGCCGGGTCGGCCAGCAGGTCGTGCAGCAGGAAGAAGCTCATCACGGTGTCGACCTCGGCCACCTCGGCGGCCTCGGCGTCGTTGTCGATCTGGGTGCCGAGCAGGCCCAGGACGTCGGCCCGGACGGCGGTGACGCGGTCCTGCATCCCGGCCGTGACGATGTCGCGGCGGGCGATGTCGGTGGCCGGGCGGCTGATGTCGATGCCCAGGCCCCGGGTGCCCTCGCGCTGCCCGACCACCCGGCGCACCCGGGCGGAGGTGCCGCTGCCCAGGTCGGCGATGGTGCGGAAGTCGATGCCGGAGAGCACGTCGGTCAGCTGCGCGGCGAACAGCGACTGGTCGCACTGGGCGGAGCCGAGGGCGACCATCGCCTCGTCGCGCAGGACGTCCTCGCTGTAGCGGTGCGTCCCCGCGCTCAGGTGCCCGGCGCGGCCGAACACGTCGTGGTACCCGCCGACGGCCCAGGTGAAGTAGCCGCGCGCGGCGGCGACTTCGAGGCCCACCTCGGTGGGCACGTAGGTGCCGCCGTCGGCCTTGACGTAGCCGCAGTCGGCGGCGGCGCGCAGGACGGCCTCGGTCCGGGCGGTGTCACCGCCCTGGGCGGTGGCCTCGACGGCCGAGAGCGGCTCGCCGCGCCCGAGCTTCTCCAGCACGCCGATCCGGTCCAGCGCGAAGATCACGTTGGCGGCGATGAAGCCGTTGTAGGCGTCGGTCGACGTGATCGGCGACGGGGTGACGCCGCGCCAGGTGTCGGGGATGGCGGCAGTGGTCATGGTGGTGTCCGTTTCTCGGTGGGCGGGCCGGGTGCGGCCCGCGCGGTGGGTGCAGGTCGGTGGCCTGCGGTCGGAAGGGATGCGAAAGTCGGCGGGTCAGGAGGTCGGTCGGCGGCCGGTCGGTCAGGCGGGCGGTCGGCCGGTCGGTCAGGCGGTCAGGTGGCCGGTCGGCCGGTCAGGCGGGCGGCGAGCACCGGGCCGATGACGGCGAGCGCCTCGGGGCCCGTCATGGCGCCGTGGGTGCTCGGCACCTCGTGGACGTCGATCCGGCCGCCCACGTGGGGGCGCCAGCCGTCCGGGTCGGGGGCGTCGGCGGGGCGGTCCTTGGCGGCGGTGAAGACCACCGCGTCGCCGTCGTAGCCGGGCAGCGGGAGCGCGTGCGCCAGCTCGGCGTTGGCCTGGAAGACCGCGACCACCCGGGCCACCGCGGCGCCGCTGAGGCCCGCGAGCGGGCCCTCGCCGTGCCGGACCAGCTCGGCGTAGCCGTCCTCGTCCTCGGGCCAGGCGCCGATCTCCCCGGCCGGGTGGCCGAGCGAGTCGAGGATCACTGCCAGTTGCTCCGGGTCGTCCCGCCACTGCTCGGGCCCGGCCTCGCCGGCGCCCGGATAGGCGTCCAGCAGGGCCAGCAGCCGGACCTCCTCGCCCTGGTCGCGCAGCAGTGCGGCGATCGCGTGGGCGACGGCCCCGCCGAAGGACCAGCCGAGCAGGGCGTACGGGCCCTCGGGGCGGACGGCGCGGATCTGCGCGAGGTAGTCGCGCGCCAACTCCGCGACGGAGGAGGGGCGGTGGCCCGGATCGGCCAGGCCCGGGGCCTGGAGGCCGTAGATCGGCTGCTCGGCGTCGAGGTGGCGCAGCAGCCCCGTGTACACCCAGCTGATGCCCGCGGCCGGGTGGACGCAGAACAGCGGCGGGCGCGAGCCCCGGGTGCGGATCGGCAGCAGGACGGGGAAGCTCTCGGCGCCCGGCCCCCGGGCGAGCCGCTCGGCGAGCCCGGCGACGGTCGGCGCCTCGAACACGGTGCGGACCCCGATCCCCTCGCCCGCGCCGACCAGCTCCCGTAGCCCCGCGACCAGCCGGGCGGCCAGCAGCGAGTGCCCGCCCAGCTCGAAGAAGTTGTCGTCCACACCGACCCGTTCGAGCCCGAGCACGTCGGCGAACAGCCCGCAGAGCACCTCCTCCTGCGGCGTGCCGGGCGCCCGCCCGGCGCCGGGCCAGGCGGCGGTGTCGGGGGCGGGGAGGGCGCGGCGGTCGACCTTGCCGTTGGCGGTGAGGGGGAGGGCGTCCAGGGCCACGACGGCGGAGGGCACCATGTAGTCGGGCAGGGTCGCGCCGACGTGGGCCCGCAGGAGGGCCTGGTCGACCGTCTGCCCGGGCCGGGCCACGGCGTAGCCGACCAGGCGCCGGTCGCCGGGGCGGTCCTCGCGGACCAGGACGAAGGC
Organism: Kitasatospora sp. NPDC088160; assembly: GCF_044741445.1. Lineage (NCBI taxonomy): Bacteria > Bacillati > Actinomycetota > Actinomycetes > Kitasatosporales > Streptomycetaceae > Kitasatospora > Kitasatospora sp. NPDC088160. Next base: position 406,284 of record NZ_JBIUSS010000002.1, read on the forward strand.
CTGGGCGAGGGAGGGGTGGCGGACGAGGGCGGCCTCGATCTCGCCGGGTTCGATGCGGAACCCGCGGACCTTGACCTGGTGGTCGGTGCGGCCGAGGTACTCCAGGGAGCCGTCGGCCCGGCGGCGGGCGAGGTCACCGGTGCGGTACATCCGGCTGCCGGGGACGCCGTACGGGTTGGCGACGAAGCGCTCGGCGGTCAGGCCGGGCCGGTTGAGGTAGCCCCTGGCCAGGCCGGCGCCCGCGAGGTAGAGCTCGCCGACGACCCCGGCGGGGACGGGCTGCAGGGCGGCGTCCAGGACGTGCAGCCGGGTGTTCAGGATGGGCCGGCCCAGCGGCGGTGCGATCCGGCCGGACAGCGGGGTGGTCATGCTGGCGCAGACGGTGGACTCCGTCGGCCCGTAGGCGTTGACCATCCGCAGGCGGGCGGACCAGTGCTCGACGAGGTCGGGCGGGCAGGCCTCCCCGGCGACGGCCAGGGTCTCGACGTGCGCGAGCGCGTCGGGGGGCAGGACGGCCAGGGCGGTCGGCGGCAGGGTGACGTGGGTGACGCCCTGCTCGGCGATCAGTTCGACCAGGGCGGGGCCGGGCAGCAGCTGGTCGGCGTCGGCGAGGACGGCGCGGGCGCCGGTGAGCAGGGCCAGGCTGAGTTCGGCGACGGCGGAGTCGAAGGAGGGGGAGGCGAACAGCAGGTAGCGGCTGTCCGGGGTCACGGCCAGGCTCTGGCGCTGGCTCTCGACCAGGGCGGCGAGGCCGGTGTGGGGGACGACGACGCCCTTGGGGCGGCCGGTGGAGCCGGAGGTGTAGATGACGTACGCGGCGGCGTCGGGGGTGGTGGCGGTGCCGGGTTCGGTGCCGAGTTCGGTGCCGGTTTCGGCGTCGGCGAGGTCGTGCGCCGGGTGGCCGGAGGTGTCGAGCTCCTCGACCAGCAGACGCGGGACGGCGCTGTCGGCCGGCAGGCCGGCGGCCACCGTGCCGGTGGTGAGGACCAGGACGGGGGCGGCGTCGGCGAGCATGTAGGCGATGCGGTCGGCCGGGTAGCGCGGGTCGAGCGGGAGGAAGGCCGCGCCGGCCTTGAGGACGGCGAGCTGGGCGACGATGAGCTCGATCGAGCGCTCCAGGGCGATCGCGACGAACCGCTCGGGGCCCGCGCCGTGTGCGGTGAGCAGCCGGGCGAGGCGGTTGGCGCGTCCGTTCAGCTCGGCGTAGGTGAGCTGCTCGGCGCCGAAGGCGAGGGCGACGGCGTCGGGGCGGGCGGCGGCCTGGGCCTGGAAGAGCGCCGGGAAGGTGGCGGGGGCGACGGAGTGGTCGGTGTCGTTCCAGGCCGTGATCAGCTGTCGGCGCTCCTCCGGCGCCAGGATCTCCACCTGGCCCACCCGCTGGTCCGGGTCGGCCAGCACCGCGCGCAGGGCGCGCTCGAACCGTGCGGCCGTCGCCGCCGCCGTGGCCCGGTCGAACAGGTCGACGGCGTACTCGACCGTCAGCTCCAGGCCGGCGGGGGCGCCGTCGCGGTCGAAGGCCTCGCTGAAGGCGAAGGTCAGGTCGAACTTGGCGAGGTCCGAATCCAGCGCCTCGACCCGGCCCGGCAGGCCGCCGAGGCGGATCGTTCCGGCGTCGCCGCCGGAGGTCAGCATCACCTGGCAGAGCGGGTGCCGGGCCGTCGAGCGCGCCGGGTTGAGCAGCTCGACCAGGCGCTCGAAGGGCACGTCCTGGTGCCCGAAGGCGTCCAGGGTGCCGATCCGGACGCGCTCCAGCAGCTCCCGGAAGCTCGGGTCGCCGGACGTGTCGGTGCGCAGCACCAGGGTGTTGACGAAGAAGCCGACCAGGTCGTCGAGCGCTTCGTCGGTGCGCCCGGCGACGACGGTGCCGATCGGCAGGTCGGTGCCCGCGCCCAGGCGGCCCAGCGTGGTGGCGAGTGCCGCCTGCATCACCATGAACACGCTGGCTCGGCTCTGCTGCGCCAACTCGACCAGGGCGCCGTGGAGTTCGCCGTCCAGGTGCAGTTCCACCGCCGCACCCCGACGGGTCGGCGCGGTCGGGCGCGGCCGGTCGTAGGGGAGCGCCAGTTCCTCGGGGAGGCCGGACAGCACCTGCTGCCAGTGGGCGAGTTGTTCGGTGAGCAGGGTGGTGGGTTGTTGCGGGGTGCCGAGGAGTTCGTGCTGCCAGAGGGCGTAGTCGGCGTACTGCACCGGCAGCGGCTCCCACTGCGGTGCGGTGCCGGCGAGGCGGGCTTCGTAGGCGGTGGCGAGGTCGTGCAGGAGCGGGGCGACGGACCAGCCGTCGGTGGCGATGTGGTGCATCAGGACGAGCAGGACGTGTTCGTCCTGCGGGAGGGAGAACAGCGTGGCGCGGACGGGCAGGTCGTGGGCGAGGTCGAAGACCTCCCCGCCGGCCTCGGCCAGGGCGTCCTGGAGCGCTTCCTCGGTGGCCACCGACACGGTGTGCAGCGGGAGTTCGGGACGCTCGACGATCAGCTGGCGGGGCTGGCCGTCGGTGGTCGGGTAGACGGTGCGCAGCACCTCGTGGCGGTCGAGGACGTCCGTCAGCGCCGCCTGGAGGGCGGGGGCGTCGACCCGACCGGTCAGGCGCACCGCGCACGGGGTGTTGTAGAGCGCGTTGGGGCCCTCGAACTGGTCGATGAACCACAGGCGTTGCTGTGCCGGGGAGAGCGGGATGCGCTCGGGCCGGTCGATGGGCCGTAGGGCCGGACGGGCCGTGCCGGAGGCGGGTAGGACGGCGGCCAGGGCGGCGACGGTTGGGGCGTCGAACAGGGCCCGGATGGGAAGTTCGGTGCTGAGGGCGGTGCGGATGCGGCTGACCAGTTTGGTGGCGAGGAGGGAGTGGCCGCCGAGGTCGAAGAAGCGGTCGTCGATGGTGACGGTGGTGAGTCCGAGGACGTCGGCGAAGAGTGTGCAGAGGGTTTGTTCGGTGGTGTTGCGGGGGGCGCGGCCTTCGGTGGTGCTGGTGTAGTCGGGGGCGGGGAGGGCGCGGCGGTCGATTTTGCCGTTGGCGGTGACGGGGAGGGTGTGGAGGATGACGACGGCGGCGGGGAGCATGTAGCTGGGGAGGGTGTCGGTGACGGCGGCGCGCAGTTCGCCGGGGGTGACGTTGCCGGTGACGTTGCCGGTGGAGGTGGTGGTGAGGGTGGTGTAGACGACGAGGCGTTTGTCGCCGGGTTGGTCTTCGCGGACGTGGGCGAGGGCTTGGCCGACGGCGGGGTGGGCGGTGAACGCGGTTTCGACTTCGCCGAGTTCGATGCGGAAGCCGCGGATCTTGACCTGGTCGTCGGCGCGGCCGAGGAATTCCAGGACGCCGTCGGTGGTCCAGCGGGCGAGGTCGCCGGTGCGGTACATCCGTTCACCGGGCGGGCCGTAGGGGCAGGCGACGAAGCGTTCGGCGGTGAGGGAGGGGCGGCCGGTGTAGCCGCGGGCGAGTCCGGCGCCGGCGATGTAGAGCTCGCCTGCCACGCCGGCGGGTACGGGCTGCAAGGCGGTGTCGAGGACGTACGTCCGGGTGTTGGCCAGCGGGCGGCCGATCGGCACCACGTTCGGGACCGCCGAGGCGGGGGTCATGGTGAAGGTGGTCTTGATGGCCGTCGTCTCGGTGGGCGCGTAGACCGCGACGACGGAGGTGTCCGGGCACGCCTGGAAGAGCCGGCGGACGGCCTCGGGCGGGACGACGTCGCCGCCGGTCCACACCTGCCGGACGGCCCGGAAGGCCTCCGGCGTCTCCTCGGCCATCAGCCGCAGCAGGCCCGAGGGCGCCTGGACCAGGGTCACCCGGTGGGTGGTGATGGTCTCGGCGAGGCGCCGGATGTCCAGCTCGCCGGGCTCGGCCAGCACGATCGCCCCGCCGGTGACGAGCGGCGCCCAGATCTCGGTGGTGGAGGCGTCGAAGGCGGTGGGCGAGTGCAGCAGGACACGCTGGTGGTGGCCCGCGCGGAAGTGCTGGTTGCCCAGCAGGTCCACCACGTTGCGGTGGGTGACGGCGACGCCCTTGGGCAGGCCGGTCGAGCCCGAGGTGTACATCACGTAGACCAGCTGGCCGGGGTGCACGGGCACGGCCGGGTCGCCCGCCTCGGGGGCCGTGGCGAGCAGGGCGTCGGTGACCTCGACGGTGGCGAAGCCGCCGGTGGCGAGGACCGGATGCCCGTGGTGGGCCGGGTCGGTGAGCAGCAGGCCGGTGCGGGTGTCGGTGAGGATGTGCTGGAGCCGGTCCAGCGGGTAGCGGTCGTCCAGCGGGACGTACGTGCCGCCCGCCTTGGCGATCGCGAGGACGGCCGTGAGCAGCCCGGCGGAGCGCTCCATCAGCACCGCCACCGGCTGTTCGGCGGTCAGGCCGCGAGCCAGCAGCAGGGCGGCGAGGCGGTTGGCGCGGCCGTTCAGTTCGGCGTAGCTGAGCTGTTCGGCGTCGGTGATCAGGGCGGGGGCGTCGGGGGTGGCGGCGGCCTGGGCCTCGAACAGCCGGGGCAGGCTGGTGTCGGGCACCGGTGCGGTCGGTCCGTTCCAGCCGGTGAGCAGGTGCTCGCGTTCGGCGGGGTCGAGGATCTCGATGCTGCCGAGCGGGGTGTCCGGGTCGGCCGCGACGGCGCGCAGGACGCGCAGCAGCCGCTCGGCGAGGGCGGTGGCGGTGGCGTGGTCGAAGAGGTCGGCCGCGTAGTCGACGGCGCCGCGGACACCGAGGCAGTCGCCGTCCTCCGTGAGGTGCTCGACGAAGTTGAAGTTCAGGTCGAACTGGGCCTGGGCCTCGCCGGCCTCGACCGGCCGGGCCGACGCCGGGCCGAAGGCGAGGTCGCCGGCCCGCTCCGTGTTCAGGGTGACGAGCGACTGGAAGAGGGGGTGGCCGGCGGTGCGGGTGGGGTTGAGGTGTTCGACCAGGCGCTCGAAGGGGATGTCCTGGTGGTCGTAGGCGTCGAGGTCGGTGCGGCGGACGCGGTCCAGCAACTCGCGGAAGGTGGGGTCGCCGGTGGTGTCGGTGCGCAGCAGCAGGGTGTTGACGAAGAAGCCGACCAGGTCGTCGAGGGCTTCGTCGGTGCGTCCGGCGACGACGGTGCCGATCGGCAGGTCGGTGCCCGTACCGAGGCGGGTGTAGAGGGTGGCGACGGCGGCTTGCAGGGCCATGAAGAGGCTGGCGTTCTGCGTGCCGGCCAACTCGGCCAGTGCGGTGTGCAGTTCGACGTCGAGTTCCAACTCGGCGGCGCCGCCCCGGCGGGTGGGCGCGGCCGGGCGCGGCCGGTCGTAGGGGAGCGCCAGCTCCTCCGGGAGGCCGGACAACGCCTGCTGCCAGTAGGCGAGTTGAAGGGAGACGACGCTCTCGGGGTCGTCCTCCTCGCCGAGCAGCTCGCGCTGCCAGAGGGTGTAGTCGGCGTACTGCACCGGCAGCGGCTCCCACTGCGGCTCGGTGTCGGCGAGCCGGGCCTCGTACGCGGTGGCGAGGTCGCGGAAGAGCGGGGCGACGGACCAGCCGTCGCTGGCGATGTGGTGCGTCAGCAGCAGCAGGACGTGCTCGCCCGGCGAGGGGAGGGCGTACAGCCAGGCGCGGACGGGGAGGTCGGCGGCGAGGTCGAAGACCTGCCCGGCGTCCTCGCGCAGCCGCTCGGACAGTTCGGCTTCGTCGGCCACCGGCACCCGGTGCAGCGGTGGGCGCCCCTGGTCGAGGATGTGCTGGTGGGGCTGGCCGTCGGTGGTCGGGAAGACGGTGCGCAGCACCTCGTGCCGGGCCACCACGTCCCGCAGCGCGCCTTCCAGGGCGGCGGCGTCGAGCTCGCCGGTCAGCCGGAGGGCGAACGGCGTGTTGTAGAGGGCGCTCGGGCCCTCGAACTGCTCGATGAACCAGAGCCGCTGCTGGGCGAACGACAACGGGATCAAGGTCTGCCTCCGACTGGCGACTTACGGCTGCTGTGGCTGGTAGGGCTGGTAGGGCTGGTGGGGTTCGGCGGTCGCGGGACGCGGCGGGCCGCGCCGCCGGCCGGGCCGGCGGCGGGCGCGCATCCTGTGGTGGACGGGGCCGCGAGGTGGGCGGCAGGTCAGGCCGGGCCGCCCGGGCGGCGCATCGGCCGCAGGGCCGGGCGGGCCTTCTTCGGCGCGGCTGTCTGCTCGCGCCCGGGCAGGACGGCGGCCAGGGCGGCGACCGTGGGAGCGTCGAACAGGGTGCGGATCGGCAGCTCCGTCCCGAGGGCGGTGCGGATGCGGCTGACCAGTTTGGTGGCGAGGAGGGAGTGGCCGCCGAGGTCGAAGAAGCGGTCGTCGATGGTGACGGTGGTGAGTCCGAGGACGTCGGCGAAGAGTGTGCAGAGGGTTTGTTCGGTGGTGTTGCGGGGGGCGCGGCCTTCGGTGGTGCCGGTGTAGTCGGGGGCGGGGAGGGCGCGGCGGTCGACTTTGCCGTTGGCGGTGACGGGGAGGGTGTCGAGGATGACGACGGCGGCGGGGAGCATGTAGCTGGGGAGGGTGTCGGTGACGGCGGCGCGCAGTTCGCCGGGGGTGACGTTGCCGGTGACGTTGCCGGTGGAGGTGGTGGTGAGGGTGGTGTAGACGACGAGGCGTTTGTCGCCGGGTTGGTCTTCGCGGACGTGGGCGAGGGCTTGGCCGACGGCGGGGTGGGCGGTGAAGGCGGTTTCGACTTCGCCGAGTTCGATGCGGAAGCCGCGGATCTTGACCTGGTCGTCGGCGCGGCCGAGGAATTCCAGGACGCCGTCGGTGGTCCAGCGGGCGAGGTCGCCGGTGCGGTACATCCGTTCGCCGGCGAGGAACGGGCAGGCGACGAAGCGTTCGGCGGTGAGGGAGGGGCGGCCGGTGTAGCCGCGGGCGAGTCCGGCGCCGGCGATGTAGAGCTCGCCTGCCACGCCGGCGGGTACGGGCTGTAGCGCGGTGTCGAGGACGTACGTCCGGGTGTTGGCCAGCGGGCGGCCGATCGGCACGACGTTCGGGACCGCCGAGGCGGTCGGCATCGGGAACTGGGTCGCGCACAGTGTCGTCTCGGTCGGCCCGTACAGTGCCCGCACCGCGATGCCCGGGACGGCCTCCAGCACCCGGCGGACGGCCGGGGCGGAGACGACGTCCCCACCGGTCAGCACCTCGCGCACACCGGTGAAGATGCCCGGGTCCTCCTCCGCGATGACGCGGAACAGCCCGGCGGTGACGTGCACGTGGGTGAGCCCGTGCGCCCGGACCAGCTCGCGGATGGCGGAGGCGTCCAGGTCGCCCTGCGGCGCGACGACCACCTGGCCGCCGGAGAGCAGCGGCGCCCACAGTTCGTAGGTCGAGGCGTCGAAGGCGTGCGGGGCGTGGAAGAGCACCCGCAGCCCGTCGGGGTGGTGCCAGCACGGGTCCGTCGCGAGCTGCACCACGTCCCGGTGGGTGATGGCGATGCCCTTGGGCACCCCGGTGGATCCGGAGGTGAACATCACGTACGCGAGCTGCTCCGGGTGGAGCCCGGCGGGCTGGGCGCGCCGCCTGCGCGGGCCGTCGAACCAGCCCTCGGTGAGTGGCAGGACGGGGCAGGGGGCGTCGGCGGCCAGCGGGTCGCCCTGGTGGGCGGGATCGACCAGGACGAGCGCCGCCCGCGTCTCGGCGGTGATCTGCCGCAGCCGCTCGGCCGGGTGCCGGTCGTCCAGCGGGACGTAGGTGCCGCCGGCCTTGGCCACCGCCAGGATCGCCGTCACCAGGTCAGCGGAGCGGTCCATCAGGAGGACCACCGGGGTGTCGGCGCCGACGCCCGACTCGGCGAGGTGGGCGGCCAAGTGTTCTGCCCGGGAGTCGAGTTCGGCGTAGCTGAGCTGTTCGGTGCCGGTGATCAGGGCGGGGGCGTCGGGGGTGGCGGCGGCCTGGGCCTCGAACAGCTGCGGCAGGGTGGCCTCGGGCACCGGTGTCGTCGGTCCGTTCCAGCCGGTGAGCAGGTGCTCGCGTTCGGCGGGGTCGAGGATCTCGATGCTGCCGATCGGGGCGTCGGGGTCGGCGGCGACGGTGCGCAGGACGCGTAGCAGCCGTTCGGCGAGGGCGGTGGCGGTGGCGTGGTCGAAGAGGTCGGCCGCGTACTCGACCGCCACCGACAGGCCCGCCTGGGAGCCCTGTTCGGTGAAGCGGAAGGACAGGTCGAACTTGGCCACGTCCAGCTCGAAGGGGTGGTCCGCGCAGGCCAGGTCGCCGAAGGCGGCGGGCACCGCCGGGTCGCTCTCCAGGGCGACGAGCGACTGGAAGAGGGGATGGCGGGTGGTGCGCGGGGGGTTGAGGTATTCGACCAGGCGCTCGAAGGGGATGTCCTGGTGGTCGTAGGCGTCGAGGTCGGTGCGGCGGACGCGGTCCAGCAGTTCCCGGAAGGTGGGGTTGCCGGACGTGTCGGTGCGCAGCAGCAGGGTGTTGACGAAGAAGCCGACCAGGTCGTCGAGGGCTTCGTCGGTGCGGCCGGCGACGGGGGTGCCGAGCGGGAGGTCGGTGCCCGCGCCGAGGCGGGTGTAGAGGGTGGCGACGGCGGCTTGCAGGGCCATGAACAGGCTGGCGTTCTGCGTGCCGGCCAACTCGGCCAGGGCGGTGTGCAGTTCGGCGCCGACCTCGAACTCGGCGGAGCCGCCCCGGTGGCTGGGAGCGGTCGGGCGCGGCCGGTCGTAGGGGAGCGCCAGCTCCTCCGGGAGGCCGGACAACGCCTGCTGCCAGTGGGCGAGTTGTTCGGTGAGCAGGGTGGTGGGTTGTTGCGGGGTGCCGAGGAGTTCGTGCTGCCAGAGGGCGTAGTCGGCGTACTGCACCGGCAGGGGCTCCCACTGCGGCTCGGCGCCGGCCAGCCGGGCCTGGTACGCGGTGGCGAGGTCGTGCAGGAGCGGGGCGACGGACCAGCCGTCGGTGGCGATGTGGTGCATGAGGACGAGCAGGACGTGCTCGTCGTGCGGGAGGGAGAACAGCGTGGCGCGGACGGGCAGGTCGTGGGCGAGGTCGAAGACCTCCCCGCCGGCCTCGGCCAGGGCGGCCCGGAGCGCCTCCTCGGTGGCCACGGGTATGGTCCGAAGGATCGACTCGGGGGCCTCGGCGACCAGTTGGTGCGGTTGGCCGTCGGTGGTCGGGAAGACGGTGCGCAGCACCTCGTGCCGGGCCACCACGTCCCGCAGCGCGCCTTCCAGCGCGGGGCGGTCGAGGGTGCCGGTCAGCCGGAGGGCGACGGGGGTGTTGTAGAGCGCGCTCGGTCCCTCGAACTGCTCGATGAACCACAGGCGTTGCTGCGCGGAGGACAGCGGGACGCGCTCCGGTCGGGTGGCGGGCCGCAGGGACGGGCGGGCCGCGCCGGAGGCGGGCAGGGCGGCGGCCAGGGCGGCCACCGTCGGGTGGTCGAAGAGCGCGCGGATCGGCAGCTCCGTGCCGAGGGCGGTGCGGACGCGGCTGACCAGCTTGGTGGCGAGCAGCGAGTGGCCGCCCAGGTCGAAGAAGCTGTCGTCGATGCCGACCGAGGCCAATCCGAGGACCTCGGCGAAGAGCGCGCAGAGCGCCTGCTCGATGCCGGTGCGCGGGGCCCGGCCGGCGGCGGCGCCGCTGTAGTCGGGGGCGGGCAGGGCGCGGCGGTCGACCTTGCCGTTGGGGGTGACGGGCAGCGCGTCGAGGGCGACGATCGCGGCGGGCACCATGTAGCCGGGCAGGCGGTCGGTGGCGAAGGCGCGCAGTTCGTCGGGCCGGACGGGGCCCGTGACGTAGGCGACCAGGCGCTTGTCGCCCGGCTGGTCCTGGCGGACCATGGCGACGGCCTGGCCGACGGCCGGGTGGGCGGTGAACGCGGCCTCCACCTCGCCGAGTTCGATCCGGAAGCCGCGCAGCTTGACCTGGTCGTCGGCGCGGCCGACGAACTCCAGTTCGCCCGTGGTGGTCCAGCGCACCACGTCGCCGGTGCGGTACATCCGGCCGCCGGGCTCGCCGAAGGGGCAGGCCACGAAGCGCTCGGCGGTCAGGCCGGCGCGGCCGACGTAGCCCCGGGCCAGCCCGGCGCCCGCGACGTACAGCTCACCGGCGACGCCGACGGGGACCGGGCGCAGTCCGGCGTCCAGCGCGTACACCCGGGTGTTGGGCAGTGGCCGCCCGATCGGTACGGCGGCCGGCACCTCGGCGGCGGCGGCCATCGGGTGGCGGGTCGCGAAGGTGGTCGTCTCCGTCGGCCCGTAGCCGTTCACCACCCGCAGGCCGGGGCAGTGCTCCAGCACCCGCCGGATGGCGGCCGGCGAGACGATGTCCCCGCCCGTCCACACCTCGCGCAGCCCGGCGAAGGTCTCCGGGGCCTCGGCGGCCAGCACGTTGAAGAGCCCGACCGTCATCCAGGCGGCGCCGACCCGCCCCCGGCCGATCGCGGTCGCCAGCTCGGCGACGCCGAGCCGTCCGGCCGGGGCGACCACCACGCGGCCGCCCGAGAGCAGCGGCACCCAGAGCTCGTAGGTGGAGGCGTCGAAGGCGACGGGGGAGTGCAGCAGGACGCGCTCGTGGCCGCCGCCCGCGAACGCCCCGCCGAGCGCGAGGTCCACCACGGACCGGTGGGTGACGCCGATGCCCTTGGGCACGCCGGTCGAGCCGGAGGTGTGCATCACGTACGCCAACTGGTCGGCGCTCAAGGGGAGTCCGAGGTTCCCGGCGGTCTCGTAGCCCTCGGGGTCGAGTGCGTCCGAGGGGTCGAGCACGTCCAGCCCGGCCGTCGCGGGGTGCGCCCGGTGGGCGGTGTCGGCCAGCACCAGCCGGGCCCCGGAGTCCGCGAGGACGGCCCGCAGGCGCTCGGCCGGCTGCGCGCCGTCCAGCGGCACGAAGGCGCCGCCGGCCTTGAGCACGGCCAGGATCGCCACCACCAGGGCGGCCGAGCGCTCCATCAGCAGTGCGACGGGGGTCTCCGGGCGGACCCCGGCCTCGACCAGTCGCACCGCCAACCCGTTGGCCCGTGTGTTGAGTTCGGCGTAGGTCAGCTCGACGTCGCCGGCCGTGAGTGCGACCGCGTCGGGCGCCGCGGCGGCCCGCGCCTCGAACAGCTCGGGCAGCGCGGCGTCCGGCAGCGGCGCGGTGGCGCCGGTCCCGCCGGTCAGCAGCCGTTCGCGCTCCTCCTCGGTCAACACCTGGACGGTGCCGACGAGTTCGGCCGGGTCGGCGACGATCCGGTCGAGCAGGGCGAGGAAGCGGTCCAGCAGGGTGCGCGCCTCGGCGGGGGTGAAGGCGTCGGGCCGGTGGTCCAGGCGCAGTTGGAGGCCGTCGCCCGGGGTGAGGGCCAGCAGCAGCGGGTAGTGCGCGCTGTCGACGTCCTCGACCAGGGTGACGTGGGTGGCGCCGCTCGGGTCGGCCTCGTCCAGGGCGGACGGGTCCGGGTAGTTGCCGTACACCGTGACGGTGTCGAACAGGCTTCCCATTCCGGCGAGTTGCTGGATCTCGGTGAGGCTGAGGTGCTGGTGGTCCAGCAGCGCGGACTGCTCGTGCTGGAGGCGCAGCAGCAGCTGCCCCCAGGTCTCGGCCGGGTCGAGGGTGACGCGCACCGGCACGGTGTTGATGAGCAGGCCCACCATCCGCTCCACGCCCGGCAGGTCGTGCGGCCGGCCGGAGACGGTGGTGCCGAAGAGCACGTCCTCGCGCCCGGTGAGCCGGGCCAGCAGCACGCCCCAGGCGGCCTGGACGAGGGTGTTGAGGGTGACGCCGTAGCGGCGGGCGGTGCGGGCCAGCGCCTCGGTGGCCGCCGGGGTGAGGCCGGTGTGCAGGCGCAGCGGCAGCTGCGGGGCGGCGGCGGAGCGGCCGGGGGCCAGCAGGGTGGGCTCGTCGGCGCCCGCCAGGGCCTGGGCCCAGGCGGCGCGGGCGGCGGCGCCGTCGCGCCGGGTGAGCCAGCGCAGGTACTCGCGGTAGGGGGCGGCCGGGGGCATCGGCTGCTGGAAGTACAGGCCCCACAGCTCCTCGGCGAACAGCGGGGTGGACCAGCCGTCGAGCAGGATGTGGTGCGCGGCGGCGATCAGCTGGTGGCGCCCGGGGGCGAGGGTGAGCAGGGTGTAGCGCAGCAGCGGCGGCCGGGCGAGGTCGAAGCGGCGGCCGTACTCGGCGGCGGCGATCCGCGCGGCCTCGGCCCGCGGGTCGGCGTGCGCCGTCAGGTCGAGGACGGTGAAGGGCAGTTCGACGCCGTCCGGTACGGCCTGCACGGGCGGGCCGTCGGGGCGCTGGTGGAAGCCCGCCTTGAGGTTCGGGTGGCGCAGCAGCAGCGCCTCGGCGGCGGCGCGCAGCCGGTCGGCGTCCACCGGGCCGGTGAGGTCGAAGGTGCAGACGGAGGTGTAGACGTCGGCGCCGTCGGCGTCGTACGCCGCGTGGAAGGCCATGCCCTGCTGGAGCGGCGAGGTGGGCCAGACGTCCACCAGGCGGTCGGGGGCGTGGTGTTCGGCGAGCCGGTCCACGTCGGACTGGCCGAGCGTGACGAGCGGGAAATCGGAGGGGGTGTGTCCGCCCGCGTCCGGCCGGTCGGCGTGCTCGGCGAGCGCGCGCAGCGCGGTGAACCACGCCTCGGCGAGCGCGGCCACCCGCTCCTCGGCGAGCAGCCCGGTGGCGTAGGACCACTGGGCGACCAGCAGCGGGCCCTGCGGGGTGTCGACGGTGGTGGCGTCCAGGCCGAGCACCCGGCCGAGCGCGAGGCCGGTCGCGGCACCCTCGCTCATCGCCTCGGTGCCGGCGAGCACGTCCTCGGCGGTGACGCCCTCCGGCGCGAAGCGGCCCAGGTAGTTGAACTCGACCTGCGGATCGGCGTACCCCTCCAGCACGGCGGCGGTGGCCGGGTTGAGGTGGCGCAGCAGGCCGTAGCCGATGCCGTTGTCCGGGACGGCGCGCAGCTGCTCCTTGACCCGGCCGAGGGCCCGGCCGAGCCCGGGGCCGGCCGCGGTGACCTCGGACCAGGGCAGCGCCCCGGGGGCGAGCCGGACGGGGTAGAGGGAGGTGAACCAGCCGGCGGTGCGGTGCAGGTCGACACCGTCGACGATCTCCTCGCGGCCGTGGCCCTCCGCGGTCACCAGTACGGCGCCGTCCGGACCGGTGGTCGCCTCGCCGCGCCAGTGGCCGAGGGCGAGCGCCAGCGCGGTGAGCAGCACGTCGTTGACCTGCGCGTGGTAGGCGGCCGTGACCCGGGTCAGCAGCGCCTGGGTGGTCTCGGCGGGCAGCACGAGCCGCAGGACGCCCTCGGTGGCGTAGGTGTCCCGGGCCGGGTCGAGCGGGCGCGCGCCGAGCAGCGGGTCCGGGGTGGCCAGGGCGGCCTCCCAGAGCGGGAGTTCGGCGGCCCGGCGGTCGGTCCCGGCCTCGGCGGTGAGCCGCTGGGCCCAGCGGCGGAAGGAGGTGGGCACCGGCGCCAGCGCCACGGCCCGGCCCTCGCGGACGGCGGCGAGCGCGGCGAGCAGGTCCTCCTCGACGATGCGCCAGGTGACGCCGTCCACCGCCAGGTGGTGGATCACGAGCAGGAGCTGCGAGGGCAGGCCCGGCCCGGCCTCGAACCGGACGGCCTGGAGCATCCGGCCGTCCTCGGGCGAGAGGCGCTCGCGGGCGGCCTCGGTCTCGGCGCGCAGCGCCTCCTCGGTGGCCGGGCCCGCGACGTGCCGCAGCGCGGTCCCGGCGGGGACGGCGCCGGGGGCGGGGACGTGCAGCGTCCAGGGGCGCTCGGCGAGCGGGGAGGTGCGGGCGCGGAAGACGTCGTGGTGGTCGAGCAGCGCCTGGAGGGCCGTGGCCACGTGCTCGGGCCCGCTCCCGGCGGGGAGGGTGAGCAGGGTGGACTGGTAGAAGCTCTCGACGGCGCCGTGCTGCGCGGCCAGCCAGTGCACGATGGGCGTCGGCGGCACCTCGCCGAGGCCGGCTCCGGCGGGTTCGGCGACGACCGGTCCCTCCAGCGGCCGGGCGATCCGGGCCAGGGCCTCGACGGTCGGAGAGAGGAACACCTCGCGGGGGGTGAGCTGGAGCCCGGCGTTCCGGGCCCGGGAGACGAGCCGGATGGCCACGATGGAGTCGCCGCCGAGCTCGAAGAAGGAGTCCGTGACGCCCACCGCGGGCAGGCCCAGCACCTCGGCGAACAGGCGGGCGAGGGTGTGCTCCAGCTCCCCGGCGGGGGCCCGGACGCCCTCCTCGGCGGCGGCGAAGACCGGCGCGGGCAGGGCGCGCTTGTCCACCTTGCCGTTGGGCGTGAGCGGCAGCCGGTCGAGCACCACGACGGTGGGCACCATGTGGTCGGGCAGCCGCTCGGCGCAGTACGCGCGCAGCTCGGCCGGGTCGGCGGCGCCGACGGTGTAGCCGACCAGGCGGCGCTCGCCCGGGCGGTCCTCGCGGACCAGCACCACGGCCTGGCGCACCTCGGGGTGGGCGGAGAGGGTCTGCTCGACCTCGCCGAGCTCCACCCGGAAGCCGCGGATCTTCACCTGGTCGTCGGCCCGGCCGACGAAGTCCAGCTGCCCGTCCGGCCGGTGGCTGCCGAGGTCGCCGGTGCGGTACATCCGGTCGCCGGGCTCGCCGAAGGGGCAGGAGACGAAGCGCTCGGCGGTCAGGCCGGGGCGCCCGAGGTAGCCCCGGGCCAGGTGCGGGCCGGAGACGTACAGCTCGCCCACGGTGCCCGGCTCGACCGGGCGCAGCCGCTCGTCCAGTACGTGGATGCGCACGTCCTGGCAGGGGTGGCCGATCGGGGGCTGCTCCTCGCCGGTGAGCGGCTCGCTCATGGTGACGATGACGGTGGTCTCGGTCGGCCCGTAGCTGTTGAGCATCAGGCGGTCGCGGCCGCAGCGGGCGGCCAGTTCGCGCGGGATGGCCTCGCCGCCGCCGATCAGGGTGCGCAGGGAGGGCAGTGGCACGTCCGGCAGGGTGGCCGCCATCGCGGTGGCGATGTCGGCGTGGGTGACGCCGTACTGCTCGATCAGCGCGGCCAGCGGCTCGCCGACCAGCTGGCTCTGCTCGCGGGGGAGCACCAGGGCGGCGCCGGTGGAGAGCGCCACGGCCAGGTCGGAGACGGAGACGTCGAAGCTGAGCGAGGCGGCCTGGAGCACCCGGCTGCCGGGGCCGACCCCGGTGGCGGCGACCTGCGTGTCGATCATGCTGGGCAGCCCGGTGTGGGTGACGGCCACGCCCTTGGGCACTCCGGTGGAGCCGGAGGTGTAGATCACGTACGCGGTGTTCCCGGCGCTCAGCGGCCGTACCCGCTCGGCGGCGGTGAAGGGGGTGCCGGGCCGGGTGGCCAGCTCGGCGAGGTGCCCGGGGGAGTCGAGCAGCAGCCGGGGGGCGCCGGTCTCGGGCAGTTGGGCGGCGGCCTCGGCGGTGGTGAGCACCAGGGCGGCGCGGGAGTCGGCCAGCATGTGGCGCAGCCGCTCGGCGGGGTAGGCCGGGTCGGCGGGCAGCCAGGCGGCGCCGGTCTTGGCCACGGCGAGGATCGCGGCGACGGCCTCGGGGGACTTCGGCAGGGCGAGCGCGACGATGTCCTCGGTGCCCAGGCCGCGGGCCGCGAGCACCCGGGCCAGCCGGTTGGCGCGGGCGTCCAGCTCGGCGTACGTGAGGGTGGTGCCCTCGGCGTACAGGGCGGGGGCCTGCGGGGTGCGGGACGTCTGGGCGTCGACCAGCGCGGTCAGGGTCGGCCGCCGGTCGGCTCTGTGCGTCTGCTGGACCCCGGACATGTGACTCTCTCCCTCGTACGGCTGGCCCCCGCGGTGGCGGGAACGGCTTGCTCGGCGACCTTCGGGGCGGTCGGCCCGGGCGGTCGATGGAGCGGCGGTGCGGTGGCGTGGTGGCGCGGTTCTGGTGGTGGCGTGGTGGCGCGGTTCTGGCAGTTCCGGCTGTTCTGGTGGTGCGGCTTCAGCGCTGGGCTGTCGCGGTCAGTGGCCGGACTGCTGGGCGAGCAGGCTCTTCGGCCGCAGGTCCTGCCAGTGCTGTTCGACGTAGTCGAGGCAGTCCTGCCGGCCGGCGGCGCCGAAGACCTGCTGCCAGCCGTCGGGCACCGGGCTGAAGACCGGCCACAGCGAGTGCTGGCCCTCGTCGTTCACCAGGACGAGGTAGCTGGCGTCGGGGTCCTCGAACGGGTTCGCCATCGTCGGTTTCCTCTTTGTTCGGAGAAATTTCGGGGAGGGGGGAATTACGCCGGAGCGCGGCTCACGGACCCCAGCCGGAGTCGGCGTTGGGCGCCGAGACGGGGGTGGCGGCGGCCAGGGGCGAGTACGGGTCGGCGCTGCTCTGGACGCCCAGTCCGGCGACCAGCAGAACGGCGAGAATCCCGAGCATATGGTGAATGCGAACGGCAAGATTCTTCATCGTTAATTCCTTTTTCCGAGGGGGCGGTCGGCCCTCTTCGCTCGGAAATTCATCCTGCCGAGGCTCAAACGGGGGTGGAAGCTCTGGCCATGATCGGGAACACGCATTGCGGGAACCGGAAGCTCGAACAGATCATGTCAAAAACAGACAGATCTGATCCAAAGAGTGCCTGGCACTGTCAGATCAGTGGTGGGAACAGGTCACTGGCGAGGGTTTCGGTCAACCGCCCGCCCGCCCGGCGCGTCGGCGAGGGCGGCCCCGGCCCCCGGAAGCCGCCGAAGCCGCCGCGGGGGCGGGGGTTACGGAGCGTCAGGACAATGGTTCACGGAGCGTCAGAAGTGGGAGCCCCGGCGCAGTTCCTCGCGGACGGCGGGCCAGTCACCGGTCCACGTCCGCCCCGCCGAGGCGGGTGACTCCAGGGCGATCGTCGCCAGGTAGGCGCGCTTGAGCGCGGCCCGCTCGTCCTGCACCCGGCCCGAGGCCTGCTCGATCCGGCGCAGCCGGGCGTGCAGCCGCTCCAGCGCGCCCCCGCCCGCGAGCAGGCGCCGCGCCTCGGGGCCGAAGCGGAAGCCGGCGGCGAGCAGCGGCCAGGCCGACCGCCACACCCGGAACACCTCGCGGTGGCCCGGACCCCACTCCCGCTCGGCCCGGGACAGCCGCGCCATCGCCGCCCGCTCGGTGGGCGCGGCACAGATCTCGCGCAGCGTCCGTGCGAGCGCACCCCAGTCCTCGCCGGGCGCGTGCCGCAGCGCGGCGGGCAGCAGGTGGGCCATCGAGCCGTGCACCAGGGTGCGCGGCCACCGCGCCGCCACCGCCTCGGCCAGGCCCCCGCCGGTGTCGCCGACCAGCACCCAGACCTCGCGCACCCCGCGCTCGGTGAGCTCGGCCAGCACCTGCGGCCAGTGCTCCCCGTCCGTGGCCGGCCACAGGCCCAGGACCTCGCGCCCGCCGTCGGCGGAGATCCCGAGCGCCAGGTGCACCAGCGGGCCGCCCGAGCGGCCGCTGCGCACCGCGTCGAGGAAGACCACCGGGTAGACGGGGTCGAGCGGGCACCGGCGCCGCTCGTCGAGCTCGTCGAGCACCTGGTCGGTGATGGCGGAGACGGTCTCCCGGCTGAGCTCCACGCCGTACACCTCGGCCAGGTGCGCCACCAGCTCGCCGGAGCTGAGGCCGCGCGCGGTGAGCGAGATGACCAGTCGGTCGAGGCCGGGCAGCCGGCGGGCCCGGGGGCGGACGGCCCGGGGGGTGAAGCTGCCCTGGCGGTCCCGGGGCACCCGCACCTCGACCGGGCCGACCTCGGTGAGCAGCCGTCTGGCCCGGGCACCGTTGCGGACGTTGGCGCCGGGTTCGGCCCCACGCAGGTGCTCCTGGAGTTCGAGCTCCAGGGCGTGCTCGATCAGCTGCTTGGCGAGCGTCTGGAACAGCCCGCCGTCGCCCAGCAGCCGGATCGCGCCGGAGCCGACCTGCTCGGCGGCGGCCTCCGCCAACTGCCGTACCAGCCGCTGGTCCACCAGCTCGGCCAGGTCCACGGGCGGGACCGCCGGGCCGGGATCAGCTCGCAACAAGGGGTGCCCTCCGTCTGTCGGCCGTTCGTCCGCCGGCCGTCCGCCCCGGCCGCCCTGACGGGGCGACAGTCACGAGACGGCGGCCGTCCGCCTGTCACCGCGGCCGGGTGCGCTCGGGTCCGCCACTGCCGCGGTCGGCTTCCCCGCCTCCGGGCGCGCTCGGCTTCGCCGTCGACCGCTGATTTCCGCGCCACTTGGGCGTACACTCACGGCAGTCAGAGCCCGGGGGGACGGCTTCCGAACGACAGGTGATTTCCATCCTGCCATTTCAGATGCCTTGCGGTGGCCGGTACGGGCATTCGTGAAACCGCAATGCCGAAGCCGGAAGGATGCCCAGATGTGTCTATCCCAGGACAACAGCGCGGGAATGGGGACACCGCAGCTCTGTGACCGAGGGATCGAGTTCTACCGGGTGGCGCTGGCCGAGGGCTGCGCCACCGGAGACGCCCCCGAGTGCCTGCTCGCGATGGGCCTGCTGCGCTCCGTACCCGGCTCCGGCGAGCGACTGACCCCCGTCCCGCCCGACATCGCGGCCACCGGCCTGACCCGGCCGATCGAACTCGCCGTGCTGGGCCACCAGGAGCGGCTCGCCGAACTGCGCACCGCCTTCACCGCCGCCGACCGCGCCTACCAGGACGTCATGCGCCGGGCCCAGCTGCCGGTCCGCCTCCTGACGGGCGAGGAGATCAACCCCGCGCTGGAGAAGGCCGTCGTCGCCTGCACCGAGGAACTGCGCACCGCCCAGCCCGGCGGCGGCCGCAGCCCCGAGCACCTCGCGGACGCCCTCCCGCGCGACCTCGCCCTCGCCGGGCGCGGCGTGCGCCAGCGCACCCTCTACCAGCACACCGTGCGCTCGCACGGCCCGACGCTCGCCTACATCGAGCAGGTCACGGCCCAGGGCGCCCGGATACGCACCCTGAACGAGGTGTTCGACCGGGTGATCATCTGCGACCGCTCCACGGCCTTCGTCCCGGCCGCGGCCGACCGCGAGGCCGCCGCGATGCTCATCCAGTTCCCACCGCTGGTCGAGTACCTGCTCAAGATCTACGAGTTGATGTGGGAACGCGCCGAGCCGGTCACCTACCTGGAGGGCCGGCACCGCCCCCAGCTGCTCACCGACCGCACCCGCCAGAACGTCCTGCGCCTGATGGTCAACGGCTACACCGACGAGGCCATCGCCTCCCGCCTCGGCATGAGCACCCGTACGGTCTCCAGCCACATCCAGAAGGCCAGCGAACTCCTCGGCAGCCGCAGCCGCGGCCACCTCGGCTACATCATTGCCCGCGAGGGCGTCCTGGACGAACCCCTCGACGACCTGTGACCGGCACCGGCACCGGGGGCCGTCGCCGTCGCTCGGCGGGACGGCCCCCGGCGGCCGGTGCTACTCGTAGCGCAGTTCGGCCGGCCGCATCAGGCGCAGGAGCTGCGGCAGGCCGAGCGCGGTCGTGAGGAGGACGGCGCCGGCGGCGATCGCGGACATGGCCAGCATGGAGCCCCAGTCGAGGGCGAAGGGCAGGCCCGCCGTGTACTGGAGGACGGCTCCCATCAGCAGGCCGCCGACGGCGGCCTGCAGCATGCCCAGGGCCATCGGGACGAGGGTCTGCCACAGCACCGACAGGCCCAGGATCCGGCGGCGGGTGCCGACGGCGCTCAGCACGCCGAGGATGCGGCGCTGCTCCCGGAAGCGCTCCAGCTGGCCGACCAGCAGGCTGAGGGAGACCAGCAGCAGGGTGACGGCGGAGCCGGCGGTGAGCAGGCGTTTGACGGCGAGGTAGGTCGGGTCGAGGGTGCGGTCGAGCGGGGACCCGGCGACGCCCTGCGGGTCGATCGCCATGACGTCGGTGGCGAGTTGCTCCTTCGGGTCCGGCAACCCGGGGGCCATCGCGACCAGGACGGTCGCGGGCTGGCCGCGCAGTGCGGCGGCCGGGGCGGCGCCCGGGGTGAGGAGCAGCAGGCCGGAGCCGATCCGCCCGTTGGGGTCGGAGCCCTCGACGGGCTCGACGGTGGCCGTCACGGCGGGCAGCGGCCAGGACGGCGGCTCGCCGTCACCGCGGAAGAAGGCGGCGTGGACGGTCGTGCCGGGCTTGGTTGCGGCGGCGGCGTCCGCGCCGGTGTTCGGACCGGTGTTCGGGCCGGTGTTCGTGCCGACGTCCGTGCCCGCGCTCGCGCCGCCGCTCGTGCCGACGTCCGTGCCGGCGTCCGGTCGGGTGGTCCGGCCCTGGACGGCGAAGGCGTCACCGTCCTTGCAGTCGGGCAGGGTCGCGAAGCCGCGCAGCACGGCGCAGTCGGCGATCCGGACGGCGGGCAGGTCCCAGAGCTTGGCGGTGGGGGTCTCCAGGGCGAACTCGGTGTAGGCGGCGGTGGCCCGCACCCCGGGAGAGCGCGCCAGCGAGTCGGCGAGCCGGTCGGCCTGCGGGCCGCCGCCGGGGAAGGACACCGACTGCTGGTACGGCCCGACCGCGGCGCGGGGGCCGGGGCGGTCCTCGTAGCTCGCGCTGACACCGAGGAAGAGCGTCTGCAGGGCGATCGCCCCGGCGACGGCGACGACCACGCCGCTGACCGCGGCCGAGGCGGGGCCCGAGCTCAACTGGAGCCTTCGGATGGCGAGTTGCCAGGACACACCGCCGCCGGAGCGCCGGGTGGCGGCCTCCACCAGCCAGGGCAGCAGGGTGCAGACGCCCACCAGCATCAGCAGCACGCCGAACGCGACCAGCAGCGAACCACGCGTGTCCTGAACGGAGTTGAAGACGGCGGTGCGCCCCATCCCGGACGGGTTGTACTGCGTGGGCAGTGCCAGCGCGAGCGCCGTCAGGGCGAGGCCGGCCAGCGGCAGCGCCAGCCGCCATCCGATCCGGCGCCGGCCGGGGCCGGACCGGCGGACCACGCCGAGCGGGTCGACGGTGACCCGGCGCATCGCCAGCAGGCTCACGCCGATGCCGAGGAGCGGCACGACCACGGCGATCGCGGCGGCGATGGCGGGGTGCGGCGCGATGTCCTCGGGGTAGAAGCTGAAGCCCGCGAGCCGCAGGTGGCCGGTCAGCCGCCGGCCGAGCAGGAACAGCGCCGCGCCCGCGACCAGGCCCAGCACCGCGCCGACCAGGGACTCCCCGGCGGCGAGCCGGGCGGTCATCCGGCGGTCCGCGCCGACCAGGCGCAGCGCGGCGAGCCTGCGGTCGCGCCGTTCGCCGCCGAAGCGGGCGGCGGCGGCGAGGAAGACGCCGACCGGGGCGAGCATCACGGTCAGGCCGACCGCGTTGAGCAGGATCAGCCGGGGGTCCATCGGCTTGGGCGGAGAGAAGTGGCCGTACGAGGTGATGCGGGAGGCTCCGGCGTCCCGCGAGAGCCGGTCGCTGCCGAGCAGGTAGCCGGCCTGGCCGGGGCCGAGCAGGCCGTCCGGGCCGATGCCGCCGACCACCGGGTAGGGGAGGCGGTCGCGCAGCAGCTGGTTGGCCGGGTCCTTCAGGAGCTCGGCCAGGGCGGGCGAGACGACCATCCGCCCCGGCGGCGGGTACGCGGCCACTCCGGGCGGGAGCGCCGCGTCCGGGCCCTCGGGCTGGACGACCCGTCCGCGGATAGCGGTGCCCCGGAAGGTGGTGTCGGCGGTGGCGATGAGGACCGTCCGGTCGCCGGGCGTGGGCAGGTCCTCGTCGCGGAAGGTGTCGTTCTGCACGTACAGGCGCTCGTTGCGGTGCTGGACGATGCCGGGGAAGGAGGCGGTGAACAGCAGCAGCGCCACCCCCAGGCCGACGCCGCAGGCGGTGAGCAGCAGGCGCCCCCAGCCGTCCCGTCCGTTGGTGAGGGCCAGGCGCACGCCGAGGCCGAGCTGGTCCAGGAACGGCGAGCGGACCCGGTCGGCGGCGGGGTCGCTCGTGGCGGGGCTGCTCACGCTGGGGCTACTGGTGTCGGGGCCGCTCACGCCGGGGCCGTTCGTGGTGGAACTGCTCATATCGCGCCCGCCAGGTCGCGGGTGCGGCCGTCGCGGACGACGATCTCGCGGTCGGCGTAGGCGGCGACCCTGACCTCGTGGGTGACCAGGACGACGGCGGCGCCGCTCTCCCGGGCGGCCTGGGTGAGCAGCTTCATCACCCGCTCGCCGTTGAGGGAGTCGAGCGCGCCGGTCGGCTCGTCGGCGAAGACCGCCTTGGGCCCGGTGATCAGGGCCCGGGCGGCGCCGACCCGCTGCCCCTGGCCGCCGGAGACCTCGCCGGGGCGCTTGGCGGCCACGTCGTCGACCTCCAGGCGCTCCAGCCATTCGCGGGCCCGGGCCTCGGCGGCCCGGCGGCGCAGTCCGTTGAGGCGCAGCGGGAGCGCGACGTTCTCCAGGCAGGAGAGTTCCGGGACGAGCTGGCCGAACTGGAACAGGAAGCCGAACTCGGTGCGCCGCAGGGCGCTCAGCTCGGCGTCGGAACAGGCGGTGAGGTCGCGATCCCGGTAGCGGAGGCGGCCGCTGTCGGGTCGGGTGATCCCGGCGAGGCAGTGCAGCAGGGTGGACTTGCCGGAGCCCGACGGGCCCATCACGGCGACGAGTTCGCCGGCCGCGACGGTGAGCGAGGCCCCGCCGAGCGCCGGGGTGAGCCCGAAGTTCTTGTGCAGGTCGTGGGCGGCGAGCAGGGGTTCGGACATGGTCAACGCTGGGACTCCGTGATGCGGGCGGCGAGTTCGTCCAGGCGGGCGGCGGTGAGCTCCAGCCAGCGCAGGTCGGCTTCCAGGTGGAACAGGGCGTGGTCGCAGATCAGCTGGTCGGTGAGGTCGCCGGTGAGCTTGCGGCGGGTCAGCTCCCGCATCTCCTTGAGGTGTTCGGCCCGCTGCGCGTCCAGGACGTCGGCGCCGGAGCGGCCGGTCAGGAGGGCGAGCACGACCTTCTGGTAGAGCGTGCTCTGCAGGTACGGCTGCGGGCTCTCCGGGTGCGCGAGCCAGTTGGCGAGGTCGGTGACCCCGGCGTCGGTGATCGCGTACCGCTTGCGCTCCGGGCCGTCGCCGGCCTCGACGCCGTCGACCACCACCAGCCCGTTCTTCAGCAGCCGGGAGAGCGTCGCGTACACCTGCCCGTAGTGCAGGCCGCGGTCGCGCCCGAAGTGCTCGTCATGGAGGCGTTTGATGTCGTATCCGTGGCGGGGCTGGGTCTCCAGCAGGCCGAGGAACAGCTGTCCGAGTGACATGCTCCGGGACTATACAGGCCATGTATACACACAGGTGTATAGCGGGCCCCCTCGGGTCCGGCCGCCGGCGCCGACACGGCCGCGGCCTCCCCGAGCAGGACTCGGGGAGGCCGGAGCGGTTCGGTGCCCGGGTCAGTTCAGACCGTGGGCCCGGCGGTCAGGACGCCTGGGCGCGCACCAGCCAACGCTGGTTGGCATTGGCGGTGCAGGACCAGACCCCGAGCGCGGTGCCGTTCGCGTCGGCCCAACCGGGCAGTTCGAGGCACTTGTCGGAGATCGGGTTGTAGAGCGTGCCGTCGTAGCGACGGACCCAGGTCTGCGCGTCATCGGCGGCGCAGGTCTGGAAGGACACCTTGGTGCCGTTGCCGGCCGGCTTGTCGTTGGTGGTGATGCACCGGTCGGTGCCGGAGACCTTGAACTTGGTGTCGGTGGTCAGGGTGAAGTGCTGGGCGTTGCCGTTGTAGCAGTTGTAGAAGGCGACCGCCGTGCCGACGGAACCGCCCCAACTGTCGATGCACCTGCCGGGGTTGTAGGCGCTCTGGATCTGGACGCTGGAGCCGGCCGTGGCGAGCGAGTTGGCCTGCTGGTCGGTGAACGCGTACGGGTAGATCCGGACGTCGCTGACCGCGCCGTTCACGCGGCCGTCAGGCCCGGGGTACCGGGCGGTGGTCTCCCCGCCGATGTTCAGACTGCCGTTGGCCTTCCAGCCCGCAGGGACCTTCGCGCTTCCGGCCGCTCGGCCGTTGACGTACAGCGTCGCGGTCTGGGTGTCCGAGTTGAACGTCCCGGCGAGGTGGGTCCAGACGCCGATCTGGGGTTGCTCGGAGTCGACGGCCGCGTAGTACGTGGTGGGGCGGAGCTGGTCCGACGAGGGCAGGCGGGGGGCCCACCTTTGACTCGATCAAGCCGTCGAGAAACCCCTTCAAATTCAAGGGCGGGGAGTACTTTGGTGCCTCGGCGGGATGGAACACCGCCAAGAATAGCGACAACGCTCATACGATCGGGTCGGTGACCGCCGCCAGCGGACTCGTCGGCGGGGCATACAGCTATGCAAGAAATTCTAACGGTGAGTCATTCCATCAACTTGGTTGGGCGGTGGGGGGAGGTGTTGCAATTCAGGGCCCGCCGTTGATCGGATTCAAATACGACTTCAATACGCGGAGGGGGAGTACTTTCACTGTGGAGCAGGGTGGCTAGGGTCCGGGTGAGTCGATGGATTGTCAGTTCTGACTGGTCGGTGCTACCGTATGCTGTCCTTGTCCTGCGAGATCAGGAGCGTTGATGGTTGTTCTTGGCATGCTAATCCCGGTCGTCCTGGGATTGGCTATGGTCACGAATTTTCGTGGGATTCGTGACTTCTTCGCGTTGTCCGAAAGTGGGGAAACCAAGAAGTCGGCCCCGGTGATCTTATTGTTCATCAGCTGGTTCTTTATTCTGGTTCCTGGGGCTGCTGTTCTCGACATGGCCATCACGGCAATCCTGCATTGACTTGTTCGAGTGCGAAATGGGTCGCGCCTGCCGCTCGTTGTGGTGGGCGCGGCCTCGTGCTGTTGGCCTCCGGGTGCAGCCGAATTCCCGGCGAGTACTCCCCGAGGCTGATGATCTGGCCGTCGGCGACGAGCTGGATGACAGTGGACAAGCTCAAGCAGAAGGAAATCCCCAACCTGTCGAAAAAACAGGGACGTCGATGGGTCGATCGCGTTCCACCATGTGGTGTGGCAAGCAGTGCTCACGTACCAGTTCGGAGCCGATGCGGCGGGTAATGGGCGGATGCCTGCGCACGGTTCCGAGGAGAATCGGGAGGGCCGCATCGCCGATCTGGTGAACAACGTGAAGGGGTGAGCGATCGGTGAAGTATGAAACGGGGCGGGGGTGATCGGGATGCGGAGGTCGAGTCGGGTGCGTACCCATGGAAGGCTGCCTGTTCTGACCATCTGTGTGGCATTGGCTCTGCCGCTGGCAGCTTCGTGCGGTGGCGAAGGAGCCTTTGCCGGCTGTCATCGGGTCCTGGGACACAACCGCCGCTTCGATCCGGTTCCTGGAGGGCGGCAAGCTCGGCGAGGCATGTCTGCTCCCCGCGCCGCCATGTGTCGTGGAGAGTTTCTGTTACTCGACGAGGCGATCACTATCCCGATCTAGAGGTGGTTCAGTATCGTCGAGGAGAGCGTCCCCACGTGATTGCCAGGGATGAGATGGGACAATTTCAGGGAGATCCTGGTCTGCTTGCAGTTCCGTTTGCGTCATCCCTCTTCTCGCCTTCGGGCCGTACCTACCAGAATGGCGGGTGTGTATCAGGGTGCCGATTAACAGATTTAATCGAGTCGGCCGATGGTTCAGTCGGGCGCTGCTGAGATATCTTGCGGTGTGCGTGGCTCCCGTGTGCGTTTTTATGCTCGTTCTTTCAGCATTTGCGCCCGGCGGGCATGACGCCAATGGATTCTCTCGAGCCGACTCCCTGGATAGCCTCAAGCTGCTGGCGCTCATCTCGCTCACGATAACTGTCCCCACACTGTTCTTTCTCTTCCTGGTCTCTTTTCGGGCGGCCAGGGGGAGGAATGTTCGGGGGGTGGCTGCCGTGTTGTTTGCCCTGCCCCCACTGCTCTATCTCCTTGCGGGTGCTTGGCCCTTCCTGCTGATGAGCGCACTCGGTGTGATATACGCAATGGTAGTGATGCCCGCGCCTGCGCCTGGATCCTGATTTTGCGACATCCGGGTCCCCGGGCGCGTGATGCGCATCGGGGGCCCAGATGTTTGTTCTGGGCACTTACGGTAACTTTCCGTTCAATCCTGGTGGGGCTCATCGAGTAATTGCTCGGCGAGCCCGCCACGAGTGGGGGAGCATGGGCGACGCGGGGTCCGGGGGTGTCAGGGGGGCGTCAGGAGTGGGGCGGTGATCGTTGGGATGTCGTCAAGAGGGGGTGGGGCTGGGGGTGGGATCGGGTGAGGTGGGTGGGTGCCGACTCCTCCGTTGCCTGATGTGCCTGGTCCCACTGGTGGTTACCGCAATGCGCCTACCGGGGTGCCGCCGTACGGCGGGCCGGCGGTGCCGCAGCTGCCGACTCTGGACGGGACGCTGGTGGTCGACTTCGCGCTGGTCGGCAAGGCCGGGGCGGATGCGGGCAAGGCGGCCGAGGGCATGGCTGCCGCCTGGACGGCGCTCAGCTCGGCAGCCCTGTCCGGCGCGGCGCCCTGGGGGGATGATCCGGCGCTCGGGCAGGGCTTCGACCAGGTCTTCGCCCAGCCGCGGGACGATCTGCTGAAGGCGGTGCAGGCGCTGCCGGACACCTTGCGCAAGCTGGCCGATGCCCTCGGCACCACTCGCAGCACGTTCGAGAGGGCCGACGAGCACGCCACGGAACTCGCCTGGACGTTCCCGGTGCCCGGTAGCGGCGGCGCGTGATGGCGGTCGACGCCCCCAACGCCTCGCTGCCGGACGGGTTGCAGAACCTGCTGATGATCCTGGTGGGGAACAAGTGGCCCACGGGGAACGAGAGTGCGCTGCGGGCCGAGGCGGATGCCTGGACCGAGGCGGCGAAGTCGATCCGTGCCTGTGTCCTGGACCTGGCGGACGCCAAGTCCCAGCTCGACCAGGGTCTGAGCGGTGCCACCAGGGACGCGTTCGACGCCTATCTGGCCAGGCTCGCCGTCGCCGACGACGCCGCGCTGCCGCTCATCGCCCAGTGCTGCGACGCCGCCGCCGACGCGCTGCACAACCTGGCGAACCAGATCGAGACCCTGCGCATCGAGATCATCGGTGCGCTGGTGGTCCTGGCGGTTCAACTGGCCATCGACGCCGTGATGTTCCTCTTCGGCGGGGCCGAGGCGGCGCCCGTGGAGATCGCCTTCACCAGGGCCCTGGTGTGGGCCTTCCTGCGCAAGGCGCTGATCAGCGCGGTGACCCGGGTCGCCGAGTCGGTGCTGGCCCAGGTGGGCTTCGACCTGCTGGCCCAGGTGATCGAGCTGGGCCAGGGCCACCGCACGTCGATCGACGGCGGTGAGCTGGGCACGGCCGCCATCAACGGGGCGGTGGGCGGCGCGGTCGGTGTCGGTGCCGGGTGGCTCGGCAAGGGTCTGGGCAAGGGCCTGGGAAAGGGGCTCGGGAAGGGCTTCACCTCGCTGACCGGCAAGGAGGCCGGCGCGTTCGCCAAGGGCGCGGCCGGGTTGGTCTGGAACACCGGCTACGGGGCGCTGACCGGGATGGCCGAAGGCGCGGCGCAGGACGCGGTGTTCGGGCTGTCGGGTGACTACGTCTCCGGCGCGGCCAACGGCGCGTTCGCCGGGGCGTGGGGGTGGCGGCACGGGGCGATGAACCCCGGGAACAAGTTCTCCATCTCGCCGGGCGACCACATCGAGGGCTGGCTGAACGGCAGGCTGGAGGGCCCGCGCCCACCGCGCGGCGGTACGACGGGGGGCGGCACGACGGGGGACGGTACGCCAGGGGGCGGCCCGTCGGAGATCGAGCTCGTCCCGGTGGGGGACCTGCCCCATGAGCTGCCGCCGCTGCCGCCGCAGGACACGGACCTCTCGGGCCTGTTCCACGAGATGGGCCACTTCCCGGCCCCCGTCGGCGACTTCAGATCGACGCACGGCGGCACCCCGGCTCCACAGCGCCCGCAGCCGCGGACTGTCTCCGACGCCATCCTGGAGGAGCTCAATCCGGGCGTGCACCAGCCCTCCTGATGGAGCGTCAGGAGGGCTGGCGTCGGCGCGGGGGAGGGGGCTGGGGGGGGGTGTTACTGGCTGCCCGCCGGGGCGAGGGGGGCCAGGGTGCCGGGGTAGAGGTACTCCTTCGCGGGGAGTGTGGTGCCGTGGGCCCAGGCGTCGAAGAAGCCCTTGAGGTCCTTGCCCGAGACCTTGGCGGCGAGGGTCTCGAACTGGGGGAAGGAGGCGTTGCCGTAGGCGTGGTCCGCGGTCCAGCGCTTGAGGGTGGCGAAGAACGCGTCGTCGCCGACGGTGCGCCGCAGGGCGTGCATCATCAGGGAGCCCTTGAAGTAGAGGGCCGAGGCCAGTTCCTGGCCCTGCCCGGGGTCGTACAGCTTGGTGGACCAGAACTCCGGCTTGTTCCGGTTCTCCTCGACGGTGGGGGTGTAGAAGCCGGTGTCGAGGTTGCTGCCCTGGTGCTCGTCCCACAGCTGGTTGGCGTACTGGGCGACGCATTCGGCGATGCAGCCGTCGCGCCAGTCGGTGAACGAGACGCTGTCGCCGAACCACTGGTGGGTGATCTCGTGGACGGCCGCAGAGTCCCAGAAGTAGTTGGTGTAGGTGGGCCGGCTCTGGGTCTCCAGGTCCGGCGCGCCGGTGCCCGTTTCCTTGGTCCAGCTGCGGACGATGGCGCCCGCGGAGGAGAACGGGTACGGGCCGAACTTGGAGGCCAGGAAGGCGATGATCTCCGGCTGCTGGGCCTCGGTCGCCTTGGCCATGTCGTCGATCGGCACGTCCGGGCCGTAGGCCGTGATGACCGGCGTCCCGTCGGGCAGCGCCGAGCGGTGGACGGTGAACTTGTCGATGGCGACGGTGCTGAGGTAGGTCGCCATCGGCTTGTCCTCGCGCCAGCGGAAGGTCGTCGAGCCGTCCTTGCTGGTGGTCTGGCCGGGCCGGCCGTTGCCGATGGCGGTCCAGCCGTCGGGGACGGTCGCGGCGAGCGAGAAGGTGGCCTTGTCGGACGGGTGGTCGTTGGACGGGAACCAGGAGGTCGCCGAGTGCGGCTCGCCCATCGCGTTGACGCCGCCGGACACCAGCTGGTGCCAGCCCTCGGGGTCGGGCTTGCCCGCGTACACCACCCGCACCGCGAAGGTGGCGCCGCCGGCCACCCGGCGGGCGGGCACGATGTCCAGCTTGTGCGTGCCGGAGCGGGAGAACGACTTGGCCGGGGTGCCGTTCACGGTGACGGAGGCGACCTGGAAGCCCTTGAGGTCCAGGGAGAGGCGGTCGAGCGACTGCAGGGCCCGGGCGGTGACGGTCGTGTCGCCGTTCAACTGGTCGGGGTGAGCCGGGTCGTAGGCGATCCGGACGTCGTAGTTCGCCACGTCGTAGCCGACGTTGCCGTCCTCGGGGAAGTACGGGTCCCCGATCCCGGTCGCTCCCGCGGGGGCGGCGGTCAGGGCGACTCCGAGGGCGGTGGCGGCGGCCACCAGGGTGACGGCCTTGCGGCGGTGGCGACTCGGCGGTGTGCGCATCTGTGGCTCCTGGGGACGGGCGGTCAGGACCGGGGGGCGGCGGGGACGGTGGCCGGGGCGGTGGTGGCCGGAACGGCGGGGGCGGCGGGCTTGGCGGCTGCGGGCTTGGCGGTGGCGAACTGCCACACCACGCCGATCATGGCGTTGGTGCTGGTCGCCTGCGTCGCGGGGTCGACGTTGGCGAGGTTGTCGCACGCGCTGTGGAGGCAGTCCGAGACGCCGCTGCTGAAGCCGGACGACGGGATGCCCGCGTCCCCGAACGGCTGGCTGTCGGAGCTGTCCAGCGGGATGTCGAAGGTGGCCAGGCCCCGGTCGGTGAACCACTTCTCGAAGGCCTGGAAGGCCGCGGTCTCGTTGTTCTTCGCGTCCTTCACCAGGAGGTACTGCTGGAGGTTCTTGCTGCCCGCCTGGTCGAGGTTGAGGTACAGGTCGATGGCCTTGCGGTCGCCGGCGGACAGGTTCTTGACGTAGTCCGCCGAGCCGACCATCCCCAGCTCCTCCGCCCCCCACCAGGCGAAGCGCAGGTGCCGCTCGGGCTTCAGCTTGGCCTTGGCCACCTGGAGGGCGGTGGTCAGGACGGCCGCCGAGCCGGAGCCGTTGTCGTTGATCCCCGGGCCCATCGGGACGCTGTCCAGGTGGGCGCCGGTGAGCAGCACGTGGTCGGGGTCGCCGCCCTGCCAGTCGGCGATCAGGTTGTAGCCGTCCTTGCCGTCGTGGGAGAAGCGGCGCAGCTGCGTCTGGAAGCCGGCCCGGTCCAGCGCGTGCTTCACGTACGCCACCGACTCCGCGTACCCCTTGGTGCCGTGCGCGCGGTTGCCGCCGTTGCGGTCCGCGATCCGCTGCAGGGCCTGGAGGTGCGGCATCACCTCGGCCGCCTCGACGGTGGGCGCGGCCGGGGCGGGCTTGTGCTCGGCGGCCGTGGCCGCGGCGGCGGGGACGGTGGACAGCAGCAGGGCGGTCCCGATGACGTGGGCGGCGAGGGACACCAGGCGGCGGGAGGGCATCACACGGGAGCCTTTCGGAGGCGGGGCCGGGGGGCTTCCCCCGGCGGACTCCGTCCACCCTGGTCCGTCGATGTCAGGAACTTGTCGAGAGGCTGTCGGGAACCGGTAGGGGTGCTTCCGGAGGGCGACTTACGATCATC
The DNA here is from genome assembly GCF_044741445.1 of Kitasatospora sp. NPDC088160. NCBI lineage: Bacteria > Bacillati > Actinomycetota > Actinomycetes > Kitasatosporales > Streptomycetaceae > Kitasatospora > Kitasatospora sp. NPDC088160. Next base: position 436,558 of record NZ_JBIUSS010000002.1, read on the forward strand.
CTCATGTGCGCACATGTCGTGGTCGCCGAGGACGATCCCAAGCAGGCCGACCTGGCCCGCCTGTACCTGGAGCGGGAAGGGCATCGCGTGGTCGTCGTCCACGACGGCCGGGCCGCGCTGGAGCAGGCCCGGCGCGGCCCGGCGGACCTCCTGGTCCTCGACGTGATGATGCCCGTCATGGACGGGCTCGACGTCTGCCGTGCCCTGCGTGCCGAATCCGCCCTGCCGGTGCTGATGCTGACGGCCCGCACCGCCGAGGAGGACCTGCTGCTCGGCCTCGACCTCGGCGCCGACGACTACCTCACCAAGCCGTACAGCCCGCGCGAGCTCGTGGCCCGGGTCCGGGCCCTGCTGCGCCGCGGGTCCCGGCCGCTGACCCCGGGTGCTCCCGCGCCGCCGGCCGCGCCCACCCTGTCGCCGACCGCGCCGCCCGCCGCCGCGCCCCCGGCCGTACTGACCGCCGGGGCCCTCACCGTCGACCCCCTGCGCCACGAGGTCACCGCCGACGGACGGCCCGTCAGCTGCACGCCCGGCGAGTTCCGGCTGCTCCAGGTGCTGGCCGCCCAGCCCGGCCGGGTCTTCACCCGGGCCCAGCTGCTGGAGCACCTGCACGGCATCGACCGGTACATCACCACCCGGACCGTCGACACCCACGTGATGAACCTGCGCCGCAAGATCGAGCCCCAACCGCGCCGCCCCACCCGCCTGCTGACGGTCTACGGCATCGGCTACAAGCTCGCGGAGGGGCCGCGCGGTGCGTCGTGACGCCCCGCCGCGCCGCAGCCTGCTGATCCGGCTGCTCGCCCTCTCCGCCCTGGTCTCGCTCTGTTCGATCGCCGCGACGGCCTGGCTGACCGCCCGCACCACGACGGGCGCGATCAGGCAGGAGCAGCGCCAGGTCCTCGCGGACCAGGCCCGGATCTACCACGAACTGCTCGGCTACGCCGCGACCCACCCCGACTGGACGGGTGCGGAGAGCACCGTGCGGCGGCTCGCCGCCGACACCGGGCAGCGCATCCTGCTGACCACTCCGCGCTTCGAGCCGGTCGTCGACTCCGCGGCCACCGCACCCGGGTCACCGGCCGCCACCTCCGGGACCCCCGCCACCGCCCCCGGGTCACCGCCCCCGGCCGCCACGCCGTCGGCACCGCCCCCGGGCGCCGCCGACCGGACGGTGCTGCCCCGGACGCCCACCACCACGGTCGACCCGCTCTCCGTCGACCTCGCCATGCTGCCCGACGCCCCGGCCGACCGGATCGACGCCCGTGCCGTGGGCCCGTTCCGGCTGACGACCGCCGAGCGCGCGGCCATGGAGGAGGCCGCGCGGAACCGGGCCGGCTGCCTGCGGTCGGAACTGGGCGTCGAGGCGACCGTCACCGACGACGCCGCCGGCCGCCCCGTGGTGAGCGTCCCCGGCGGCCGGCCGCTCGGCGTGCGCTGCGCGCCCCCGCTGGTGCTGGACGCCCCGACCCGCACCGAGAGCGCCGCCCTCGCCGACCTCACCGCGCTCGTCAACGCCTGCCTGGAGCGCCAGCAGATCCGGCCCGTGACGCTGTCCCTGGGGTTGCAGTGGGCCCCGGCCCGCGACCGGGAGCAGGAGCAGGTGATCTCCGCCTGCCTCGCCAACTCCCGCCGGCAGCAGCTCGTCCGGTACGTGGCGCCGCCCGTGCTGCTGTTCGTCGGCGCGCCCGCCGGCGCGGCGGACCAGGCCCCCGTGCTGTCCGCCCCGCACCGCGGGCGGGTCGCCGAGGTCGCCGCGCTGGTGCTGGCGGTCACCGTGGCGATCACCACGATCGTCGGCCTGCGGCTCTCCCGGCCGCTGAACGCGCTCACCCGCGCCGCCCGGCGGATGACCGACGGGGACCTCTCCGCCCGGGTGACCGCGACCGGTCGCGACGAGATCGCCGGACTCGCCGCCGCCTTCAACGCCATGGCGCAGCGCCGCGAACAGCTGGAGGAGATGCGCCGGGCGATGGTCGGCGACATCGCGCACGAGCTGCGCACCCCGCTCAGCAACATCCGCGGCTGGCTGGAGGCCGTCGAGGACGGCGTCGTCACCGCCGACGGCGCCTTGACGAGTTCGCTGCTGGAGGAGGCCCTGCAACTCCAGCACCTGGTCGACGACCTGCGGGACCTCGCCGCCGCCGACGCCGGTGAACTGGCCCTGCACCGCGAGCCCGTGGACGTCGAGGACCTGTTGGCCCAGGTCGCCACCGCGCACGGCGCCCGGGCGCAGGCGTCGGGCGTGGCCCTGGTCGTCGAGGCGGTCGCGGACCGGACGGGGCCCGAGACGGCCGGCGCCCCGGCCGGGTACGAGATGGCCGGGTGCGAGGTGTTTGCCGACCCGGTGCGCCTGCGCCAGCTGGTGGGCAACCTGGTCGCCAACGCCGTCCGGCACACCCCGGCGGGCGGCACGGTCACCCTGCGGACCCGGACGGAGCCCGACGCCCTGCTCATCGAGGTCGCCGACACCGGCGGCGGCATCGCCGAGGCGGACCTGCCGTTGGTGTTCGAGCGCTTCTGGCGGGCCGACAAGTCCCGCAACCGGCAGAGCGGCGGCAGCGGTCTGGGCCTCGCCATCGTCCGCAAGCTCGCCGAGCTCCACGGCGGCGGCGTCCACGCGGCCAGCAGCCCCGGCGCGGGCTCGGTGTTCACCGTGCGCCTTCCCGCCCCGGCGCCCGCCGGGTACGGGGGTGGAGCGGGCCGATAGCTAAATCATCGACATATGTTTGCCATTGATCTATGCTCACGGCCATGGCTAACCGTCAACTACAGGAGCCGACCCGGCTCGTGCTCACCGCGCTCGCCGATGCCCCGCGGCACGGCTACGCGATCGTCCAGGAAGTCCTGGCCATCTCCGACGGCCGGACCAAGCTGCTCACCGGCACCCTCTACACCGCGCTGGACCGGCTCCTCCAGCAGGGGCTGATCCGGATCGACCACGAGGAGGTCGTCGGTGGCCGGATGCGGCGCACCTTCGCCCTCACCGAGGACGGCCGGGACGTCCTGGGCGCGGAGACGGAACGGCTGCGGGCCGGAGTCGTCGAGGCCGAGCGCAGGCTCGCGCTCGGGCGGGGGCCGCGCCTCGGGGCGCTCCGGCTGAGCGGCGGTGCGGCATGACCGCGCAGCAGGCCGGGGCGCTGCCCGGCAGGCTCCCGCTGATCGGCATCTACCCCGCCGCCTACCGGGCCTCGCACGGCGAGGAGATCGCCGCCGTCTTCGCCGAGTCCGTCGAGGGCGCCGACCGGCGCACCGTGCTGCGCGAGTGGGTCACCCTGGCCGCGCACGCCGCCCGGCTGCGGACCCGGCTCAGCTCCGGAGACCCCGCGGGCCGGGCGCTCGCCGGCGCCGCGCCGTTCCTGCTGGCCGGAGGGGCGGCGCTGGCCTTCGTCCAGCTGGTGATGACCTTCTTCGTCGCGGACACGCGCTTCGACCTGATGGGCCTGCACACCACGGCCGCGACCGCGGTGGGCGCGGTGCAGGCCGCCCCCTGGGTCCTCGCGCTGCTCGGCGCCGGCCTCGGGCACTGGGGCGCCGCCCGCCTCCTGGTGCTGGTCGGCGTCCTCGCCCGGATCGGCGCCGCGGTCGGCTACGCCGTCCACCCGGCCGGGGTGCTCTTCCTGTCCCTCCACCAGCTGCCCCTCTGGCTCCTGCTCGGGGTGCCGCTGCTCATCGCCCCGCCCGACGGCGTCGACCAGCGCGTCCGCGCCCGGGTCGGGACGGTCGTCGCGGCGGCCGTCATCGCGCTGCCGATGAGCGCGCTCGTCCTCGCCTGGCCCTGGCGCGACCTGGAGGACTACTCCGAGGTCATCTTCCCGCGCAGCACCCAGATGCTGCTCGACGCGTCGTCGGCCTGGCCCGCCGTGGTGATGGCGATCGCCTTCTTCGTCCACTTCGCCGCCCGCCGGCCCGACCGGCCGCGCGCCGCCGGTGTGGCGCTGGCCGCCCTCCCCTGGGCGGTCATGCTCCCCGCGCCCTACTACTGGGCGCTGCCGCGCGACCTCGCCGACCTCGGGCGCAACCTCGCGGTCGTGGTCGGCCTGCTGGCCGTCGCCGCCGTCCTCGCCGCGTTCGGCCGCACCCTGGCCGCCTCCCGGGACCCGGAGCCGGTCGAGCCGGCCTGACCGCGGAGGCGGCGCCCCGAACCGACCGCCGGTGTCGGGCCGGCCGGTCCGAGGATCCCCGAGTCCCTTCTTCCGGAAGGGGCTCGGGGATCCTTCGTCGATGGCGTGGCGGCCCGGCGCGGTGTGGCGTGGATCACGGCAACGGGTGGCGGCGGCGGGACAGGAGCTGGTGTGGAGAATTCGATACGCGCCCGGGTGCGCGCTGGGGACGCGGCGGCGTTCGGGCTGGTCTTCGAGGACCACGCCCAGGCGGTGTACCGGCACGCCGTGCGGATGACCGGGGACTGGGCCGTCGCCGAGGACGTGGTCTCGCTGACGTTCCTGGAGGCGTGGCGGCTGCGCGCGCGGGTCGATCCCGAGGGGGAGAGCCTGCGGCCGTGGCTGCTGGGGATCGCGGGCAACGTCATCCGCAACACCCGTCGGGCCACGCGGCGCCACCAGCGGGCGCTGGCCAAGCTGCCGCCGCGCGAGGCGATGCCGGACTTCGCCGGGGAGCTGGCGGGTCGGATCGCCGACGCCGAGGAGCTGGCCGCCGCGAAGGCCGCGCTGGAACGGCTGCGGCCGGCGGAGCGCGAGGTGTTCGCGCTGTGCGTGTGGGAGGGCCTGGACCACGCGGCCGTCGCCGAGGCGCTGGGCCGGCCGGTGGGGACGGTCCGCTCGCGGTTGTCGCGGGCCCGGGCCCGGCTGCGGGAGTTGACGGCGAAGGAGCTCGCCGCGTCACGGTCCGCGCGCTCGGGAAGAGGTGGGCAACGCCCGGGCGCCGGCGGACAGGTAGCAGGTGACCGCGACCTCGCGGTCCGGCCGTACAAGGAGACGACCCGATGAACGCCACCCCCCGGGACCGGTCCGAGCAGACCGAGCGGGAGGAACTGGTCCGGCTGCTGCCGGCCCCGGCGGCCCCGGAGCTCCCCCCGGGCCGCCACCTCCTGCTGAAGGAACACCTGATGGACACCGTCACCGACAACTCCCGGCGCACGGCCCGGCGGCGCAGCCTGGCGCTGCGCCTGGCCCTCCCGACGGGCCTGGCCGCCGCCCTGGTCGGCGCCCTCCTCGCCACGGGCCCCGGCCGCCCCGCCCCGGACACCGGGCACCAGGACGCCCAGCACCCGGCCGACGGCACCGGCCACGCGCTGGGCCGCGTCGACAACGCCGCGTACACCCTCGAAGGCGGTGACGACCTCGTCAAACTCACCATCCTGGAGCAGTACAAGCCGGTGGACCCGGACCAACTGCAGCGCGACCTGGACCGGTTCGGGATCCCCGCCCGGGTCTACGCCGGCCAGCCCGGCTGCCGCGCCTCCGAGCCGGAGACCCCGGACAACCAGGAGGGCCAGGACAGTTGGGACATGCATACGGAGGGCGCCGGCCCGCTCGTCCTCACCGTCCGCCCCCGCGCCGTCCCGGCCGGTCTCAAGCTCTTCATCTACCTGCCCTTCGCCGGGACCGACCCCGCCCACAGCTCGCGCGAGATGCACACCGGCCTCATGCGGAGCCCGGGCCCGGCCTGCATGCCGTCCAAGGTCTACTTCAACCCCCTGGCGAGCCTGATCCCGACCCCGCCGCACTGAGCGGCTGACGGCTGACGACCGGCGGCTGACGACCGACGGGTGCGCGGCGGCAGCGGTAGCCGGCGGAGGCAGGCGATGGCAGGGGTGTCCGCCCGGGGCCTGCCGGGGGGTGTCGCCGGGCGGGCCTGCGGTCCGGGATGCGCCGGCGCGGTGCGCCGGAGGACGCACGGGGCGCGGGGGCCGCGGCTGGGGAAGCGCTGTGCACCGCTTGACCGGGGGGCGCCGGGGAGGGCGAGGGGCGCCGGGGAAGGGGCGCCGGGGGCGCCCTGGGAGAGGGGCGCCGGGGAAGGCGGGGCGGATCAGGTGGTCGAGCCTCTTCGGAGGTGCTGGAGGCAGTCGGCGATCTCGGCGGGGGTGGAGGGACCGAGGGCGTCGGCGAGGCGGCCGTGGTGGAGGAAGACGACGCTGTCCGCGTACGCGGCGGCTTCCGGGTCGGTGGTGACGAGGACCGCCGTGAGGTCGAGGGCGCGGACCGCGCGGCGGAGTGAGGCGCCGATGGCGCGGGCGAGTTCGGGCGAGTCGTCGTGGCCGGGGGTGTCGACCAGCAGCAGGCGCGGGGAGCCGGCCAGCAGCCGGGCCAGCATGGCGTTGTGCTGCTGGACCCGGCCCAGCCTCCGGAGCGGCCGCCGCCAGAGCCACAGTCGGGTGATCCGACTGATCTGCCAGGCCTGGCGGCGGCCGAGTGCGGAAACGCCCGGATCGACGAATTCACGAACCGTCACATTCGGGTGGACGGGCTCGTGTTGGCCCCAGAGTGCGCCGACGGAACCCCGTTCACCGTCGGCCCAGTGGACCGTTCCGGTGGACGGGGTGGTGACGCCGGCCATGCACTCCAGGAGTGCCGTGGTGCTGGCGCGTTCGTCTCCCATGACGGCACAGAAGCGGCCTTTTCGTACGCCGAGTGAGAACTCGCGCAGGACCGCTGTGGGACCGTTCGTGCCCGGGTGGATTTTCGACACGTTTTCCAGCGTGACGGCACAGTCTGGGGCGGCTTCCCGCTCAGCTGGTCCACCTCCCATCATGAATCCGCTCCCAGGCTTCCGTAAATGATGCGTGCGGCGACAAGGCATCGTGCTTGCATGCCCAGAACCTACTCGCTCGTAATGGGTTTAGGCCATGCTGCCCGCATCCGTATGTATGGTGCACTTTCCTAGACCATCCGTGTCAGATCGAGATCGCTCCTCGGGGTGTGTTGCGGGTGCGTTACTTCGGGAATCGTCGGTATAGGGCGAATTGTCAGACCAGTGGATCCCCACGAAGAAGAGCCCCGCCCAGGGGGGTCAGGGTGTGGTGCACTTTGTTGAGCGAGCGCAGGGTGGTGATAAGTCCGGCCGCCCGCAGGACGGCGGTGTGCTGGCTCGCGGCGGCGGTGGAGATGCCCACCAGCTCGCCGACCTCGGTGGTGGTGCAGGTGGTCGTCAACACCTGGAGGACGGCCGCCCGGGTGCGCCCCAGCAGGGCCCCCAGGGCCTGGTCGCCGTCGGGCGCCGGGTCCCACAGGTTCTCCCGGTCGCGCGGGACGGGGATCGGGTAGAGCAGCAGCAGGGGCCGGTCGCCCTGCTGTTCGACCAGGATCGGCGATCGGGAGAACAGGAACAGCGACGGCGCTATCTCCAGGCCGGTCGACTCCAGTTTGATGTCGTGCCCCGTCCCGGGGACCTCCAGCACCGGGGGACGCCAGCGGATCGCCGGGTGCAGGGTGCTGAGCAACTGGTCGACGCCGCCGCTCATCATGATCTGGGCCCGGGCGTTCCGGTCGACTTCGAGCAGGGTCGACACCTGGCTCCAGTAGGGCTCCACGGCGATCCGGTGGAATGTCTCCAGATCGCGCAGAACCCGCGGTCGGAATTCGTTCCCGGATCCGGCCGCGGAGGAGTTTTCGAGAATTCGGTAGAGATCCGGGAAAGGTCGTACGGTGCGGGCGAGTTCGGCCAGTGCCCGGCCGTCCCGTTCACCCGCGACCCGTCGTCGCCAGGAATGGAAGACGGGGCCTCCGCCGCCCGTCGCGAAGGTTTCGAGGGCGCACAGCGCCTCTCGCATCGGATCCAGATGAGCGGCCGACGATACTTTGGCCAGGCTCGCCGGACTGAAGAATATGCGTCGCATTGCTGTTTTCCCCCTTGAAGTTCCGATGCTGTCGCGATCGGAGGTCATCGGTCTCAGGCCGGCATCGCTGCCGCTTCGATCACGCCCTCGGTCGCACAGTTCGGTCCGTCGGGGAGAATGGGGTAGAAGAGCGTCGGTCCGTCGGCAATGGTGTGGTCGTCCACCAGGACCGGGGAATCGGGTGCCAGGAAGTAGGACGGCGCAATGGTCAGCCCGACCTCCTCCAGTTGCACGTCCTCGTTCTGTCCGGGTATCTCCAGCGAGCAGGTGGAGAGCCGGACGGTCGGGTGAAGGGTGCTCAGCAGGCTGCGCGCGCCGCAGTCCTGGAGGATTTCCAGTCGCTTCTTCCGGTCGCTCTGGACGGTGAGGGAGATCACGTCCCAGTGCGGGGCGACCATGATGCGGTAGAAGGACTCCAGGTCCCGGAGCAGGCGCAGGTCGGCGCCGTTCCCGGAGTGCCGGGCGCGCCGGACCATGGTGTCCATGTCGGGGAACGGGCGGATGGTCCGGGCGAGTTCGACGAGCCGCTGGGTGGACCCGAGCCGGTGGGTGGGACCCAGCCGGCGGGCCGGCCCCACGGGGCGGGTTTTATGCCATCGGAGCCGGCGTTTCGCCTGGCGGTGCCGGGAAGAGAGCAGGTCCAGGGCGAAGAGTGATTCGCTGACCCAGTCCGGGGTCGGCATGATACGCGTTCTCAACAGGCTTGCCGACGTGAAGTGCAGACGTGGCACGAGTCCCCCATGAATGCCGTTGATGTAGGCGGGCCGGGAGCCGGGATCCACGGTGAGGTGGATGGTCGATCGTGCGTGACCGCATCTTCGACATGGCCATGCCCGTTCCCGTACCGACTACGCTACGTGGCGCTTTAGGGGGGTGACAGTCGAGTCTTCGCCAGTTCGAAGGTGCAGTTCTCTGCACCTGATCCGGATAGCGGACTCGACTCGGTTCGACCGCCCCCTGAGGGGTCATGTGACCCGTGGGGCGGTTGGGGAGAGAGGGGTCTGTGGGGCCGGAGTCGCGCCGGACGTGGGTCCGCGCTCTCGGCCTACCTGCCAAGAGCGCGGAAGTTCCTCAGGCGCGGATTCGATCTGCTCGTCAGATCGTGATAAGCACGTTGATCAGAACGCCAACGGCGACCACCGCGAGGACGACCCAGGGCCACATCGGGCGTTCCTTAGTGGGCTTCCAGCCGGTCGAATCGGGCATGACTGCTCCTGGCTTGTATTGGTACGGGGAGATTTACGGCCGGGCCCCCCGGAAGACGGGGGACCCAACGAGGGGCCCGGCCAAGGGAATCGGCGGGGGAACTGTTAGTGCCCTGTTCACCGATTCCGGTCTGTGGTCACCGTGTGCGCTCTGGGAGGCTCAACGGTGACGCTGGTTCGGAAGCCCAGTCATCACGGGTAGTCGTGGTGGTCGAGGCAGGTCTGGCGCAGTTCCTTGATGCGGTCGTTCTGCTCACCGATGTAACCGACCACGGTGCGCACCGCACCCTTCTCGCGGATGTCGGCGTTGCGCATCTTGTCGGCGGTCGACTGGATCGCATTGCGGAGCTTGTCGTCCCCGGCCTGCTTGGCCAGCCCGTCGAGCTCGTCGGCCCGGTCGCGCATCTTCTTGCGGGCCTCCTCCACGTTGTCCGGGAACGGATCGGTGAAGGTCTTGCCGAAGATCTTCGCGCACAGCTCGATCCGGTCGGCGGCCTTGGTACTGACCTGGCAGGCGGATGTTCCGGCGCCGACCAGGAGGACGGCGGCCAGGGTCAGCACGACCGTCCTGCTCCGCCGGCGTCCGGGTTCGGCCCCGTGGCTCCTGCGCATCGGGTACATGCTTCCTCCCTGGGTCCCGTGGGATCCGATGATCTTCTGCCCGTCGTCCCGGCGTTGGTTCCGCCTTCGATGACTCCATCCTGAACCCGGGCGCCGCCGATTTCATGGGGGCTTACTTCCGATCCGAGGTGCAGTTCTCTGCACCTTTCTTCGTGCACGTGATCGCCTGTGCTGGGCGTTTTCGCACCGGCTTAAAGACGTGGTGGGCGGTGGGTGGCGCCATGGAGGCTGAGGTCCGTACGGCCGGGACGGCATGCGGTGGCCGGGGTTCCGCCCCAGGGCCGTGGCGCACGGACAGCGCAGGGGAGAGAGGGACGACGATGGGCCCAGCACGGACACTCGCGGAGAAGCTGTGGGAGCGCCACGTCGTGGCGTCCCGGCCCGGCGGACCGGACCTCCTCTACATCGACCTCCACCTCACCCACGAGGCCACCTCCCCGCAGGCATTCGACGGGCTGCGGCTGGCCGGCCGCGGCGTCCGGCGGCCGGGGCTGACCCTGGCGCTGGAGGACCACAACGTCGCCACCACGGCGACCGCGGTGCTCGACCCGGTCAGCCTGGTCCAGTTGGACACGCTGCGCCGCAACTGCGCCGAACAGGGCGTCGAGCTCTACTCGGTCGGCCACCGGCGGCAGGGGATCGTGCACGTCGTCGGACCCGAACTCGGCTTGGTGCAGCCCGGCATGACGATCGTCTGCGGGGACAGCCACACCGCCACGCACGGCGCGTTCGGCGCGCTCGCCTTCGGCATCGGCACCAGCGACGTGGAGCACGTCCTGGCCACCCAGTGCCTGGAGATCGGCCGGCCGCGCACCCTGGCCGTCGAGTTCACCGGCCAACTCCCCCCGGAGGTCGGGGCGAAGGAGATGATCCTCGCGCTGATCGCCCGGATCGGGGCCAACGGGGCGCAGGGCCACCTCATCGAGTACCGGGGCGACGTGGTGCGCGGGCTCTCCATGGAGGCCCGGATGACGCTCTGCAACATGAGCATCGAGGCCGGCGCCCGGGCCGGGATCGTCGCACCCGACGAGACCACCCTGGAGTACCTGCGCGGCCGTCCGCACGCCCCCGCCGGGGCGGACTGGGACGCCGCCGTCGCCGACTGGTCCACCCTGGCCACCGACCCCGGCGCCGTGTTCGACCGGACGGTCGTGCTCGACGTGGGCGGGCTCACCCCGCTCGTCACCTGGGGCACCAACCCCGCGCAGACCGTGCCGCTCGCCGCCGCCGTGCCCGACCCGCAGACCTTCACCGACCCGCTCGAACGCGCCTCGGCGCAGAAGGCGCTGGCCTACATGGGCCTGCGGCCCGGGACCTCGATGCGGGACCTCGCGATCGACGTCGTCTTCGTCGGCTCCTGCACCAACGGCCGGATCGAGGACCTCCGCTCCGCGGCCGGGGTGCTGCGCGGGCGCACCGTCGCCGGCGGCACCCGGATGCTGGTCGTCCCCGGCTCGATGCAGGTGCGGGCCGAGGCCGAGGCGGAGGGGCTGCACGAGGTCTTCCTGGCCGCCGGCGCCGAGTGGCGGCTGCCCGGTTGCTCGATGTGCCTGGGGATGAACACCGACCGTCTCGAGGGTGTCGAGCGCTGCGCCTCCACCTCGAACCGTAACTTCGAAGGCCGCCAAGGGGCGCGGGCCCGCACCCACCTGGTGTCGCCCGCGGTCGCCGCCGCGACGGCGGTGGCCGGGCGGCTCGCGGCCCCGGCCGACCTGGCCTGACAGCGCCGGCCCGGCCGGAGAGAGGACAGCTGAGTATGGAACCCTTCGTCGAACACCACGGTCGCGCGGTCGCCCTGCGCCGCGACGACGTCGACACCGACCAGATCCTGCCCGCGGAGTACTGCAAGCGGGTCACCAAGAGCGGCTACGAGGACGCGCTGTTCGCCCGCTGGCGCGCCGAGGACGGCTTCGTCCTGGAGCAGCCGCGCCACGCGGGCGCGACGGTCCTGCTGGCCGGCCGGGACTTCGGCATCGGCAGCTCCCGCGAGCACGCCGTCTGGGCGCTGCGCGACTGGGGGTTCCGCGCCGTCGTCGCCACCGGCTTCGGCGACATCTTCCGCCGCAACGCCCTCAACAACGGCCTCGTCCCGGTCGACCTGCCGACCCCCGTGGTCGAGGAGCTGATGGACCTCGCGGAGTCCGCCGAGGGCCTGCGGCTCACCGTGGACCTGCGGGCCGGCCTGCTGCGCCGGCCGGGCGGCGAGCACCCGTTCACGGTCGACGCGCGGGCCCGGGCCCGGCTGCTCGAAGGGCAGGACGTGATCGCGGAGACCCTGCTCAGGAGCGGGGACATCGAGGCGTACGAGGCGGGCCGCCCGTCCTGGCTGCCCGAGATCCCGCGCGGCGCCTTCGACCGGGCCGAACAGCGGCTCCGGGGCGAAGCGCCGCTCCAGACCGAACAGCGGCTCCGGACCGACGCCGCGGGAGTGAGCCGATGAGCGCCACCACGCACCATGACACCCCGGCCCGCCGCGCCCTGGGCGCCGAGCGGGTGGCCGGGCTGCCCGGCGGGGGGCTGGCCGCGCTGCTGCTGGAGGGGCTGCCGCCGGACACCGTCGACCTGGCGGTCGGCACCCCGGCCTACCCCGACACGCCGCCCGGGCTGGTCGAGGCGGCGGTCGCCGCGCTGCGCGCCGGCGTCCACCAGTACCAGGACCCGGCCGGGTTGGCGCTGCTGCGCGAGCGGATCGCCGCGGCCCTGCCCGGCGCCCCGGACCCGGGCTCCGAGATCACCGTCACCGTCGGCGGCAGCGAGGGGCTGGCCGTCGCCCTGCTCTCGTTCGTCGACCCCGGCGACGAGGTGATCGTGTTCGAGCCCTTCTACGAGAACTTCCTCAGCGCCATCGCCCTCACCGGCGCCCGCCCGCGCCCGGTCCGGCTGCGGGAGCCCTACTGGAGCGTCGACCCGGACGAGCTGGCCGCGGCCTTCGGACCGCGCACCCGCGCCGTCATCGTGAACAGCCCGGCCAACCCGACCGGCGTCGTCCTGGAGCGCGGCACCCTCGACCTGCTCGCCGAGCTGTGCCGGCGCTGGGGCGCCGTGGTGATCTCGGACGAGGTGTACGCCGGGTACGTCTACGAGTCGGCCGGCTACCGCTCGGTCGCCGAGATCGAGGGCCTGGCAGACCGCTCCGTGGTGGTCGGCAGCCTCTCCAAGAGCCATGCGATCAGCGGCTGGCGGCTCGGCTTCCTGCGCGCGGCGCCGGAGCTCACCGCCCTGCTGCGCAAGGTGCACGTGGCCACCACCGGCGGCGCGGCGGCCGCGCTCCAGCACGCCGCGGCCAACGCGGACCTGCTGCTGCCGGAGCGCTGGGACCACGCGGCGGGGATGCGTGAGCGGCGCGACCGGACGGTGACCCTGCTGCGGGACGCCGGATTCGACTTCACGCCCCCGGCCGGCGGCTGCTACGTGCTGGCCCGGATCGACGGGCTGACCGACGAGCCCAGCCCGCGCTTCGTCCGCACGCTGCTCGCCGAGACCGGTGTGCTGGTGGCGCCGGGCACCTCGTTCTTCGTCGATCCGGCCGATGGCGAGCGCTACGTCCGGATCGCCTTCAACCGTCCACTCCAGACCCTCGACACCGCTGCCGAGCGGCTTCGCGCCCGCAGCCCGCAGAAGGGAGTCACTCCGTGACAACCGCCATCAGCATCTCGACCGAAGCGCGGCACGACGGACTGGTCCTCGGGATCACCGCCGAGACCGCGGGCAACCGGCTGGTCGACCTCGGCAAGGAGCAGGGGGAGTTCATCCGCCAGCGGATCACCGAGCACGGCGCGGTCGTGCTCAGCGGCTTCGACTGGCAGGAGTGGCCGGAGCTGGACACCTTCGTCAACGCCGTCGTCGGCCGGCCGCTCGACTACACCGAGCGCTCCTCGCCGCGCACCGAGCTGCACCCCGGGGTGTTCACGGCCACCGACCACCCGGCGACCGAGGAGATCTTCCTCCACACCGAGCAGTCGTACAACCTGAACGTCCCGCGCTACCTGTTCTTCTTCTGCCGCCAGGAGTCGCCGGACGGCGGCGCCAGCCTGCTGGCCGACTGCCGCGCCCTGCACGCCGGGCTGCCCCGGGAGACCGCCGAGCGGTTCGAGCGGGAGGGCTACCTGCTCGTCCGCAACTTCCGCCCCGGCCTGGGCCTCTCCTGGCAGGAGGCGTTCGGCACCAGCGACCCGGACGAGGTCAAGGCCTACTGCGACGCCAACAGCATCGAGCTGGAGTGGCTGGAGCGCAACCACCTGAGGACCCGTCAGCTCCGCTGGGCCGTCTCCACCCACCCGGAGACCGGCGTCCGCTCCTGGTTCAACCACCTGACCTTCTTCCACGCCCGCACCCTGCGCGAGGACGTCGCCGACTTCCTGCTGGAGGAGTACGGCCCGTGGGGGATGCCCACCAACACCTTCTACGCGGACGGCAGCGAGATCCCGGACGAGGTCGTCCGGCAGCTCCAGGCCGCCTACCGGGCGCAGCAGATCGACGTCAACGTGCACACCGGTGAGGTCCTGATCGTGGACAACATCAGCGTGGCGCACGGGCGGGCCCCCTTCGTGCCGCCGCGCGACCTGTTCGTCAGCATGGCCGGGGCGCACGCGTGGTCCGAACTCCGCCCGGTGGAGCGGACGTCGGCGCCCGCGGTGGCGCTGCCGACCCCGCCGCAGTGACCTCGGGCAGTACGACGGCCGATGCCGCCGTGGCAGCCGAGCCGGGCCCGCCGCCGCTGTCCCGCAACCGCGAGTACAACGTGCTGTGGACCGCGAACATGGTCTCCCAGCTGGGGGCGCAGGGCACGCTGATCGCGTACCCGCTGCTGGTGCTCGGGCTCGGCGGCTCCGCCTTCGAGGCCTCGCTGGCCGAGTTCGCGATCGCCGGGTCGCGGGCGCTCTCGGCGCTTCCCTCGGGGGCGCTGGCGGACCGGGTCAGCCGCAAGACGCTGATGCTGGTCTCGGAGTTCGGGCGGGCCGTGGCGCTGGGCCTGCTCGCGCTGCTGGTGGCGATCGGGCACGCGCCGCTGGCGGCCATCGTGGTGGTGGCGGTGGTCGAAGGGGTGTGCACCTCGCTGTTCGGCACCGCCGACCAGGCGCTGCTGCCGAGCGTCGTGCCGTCCTCGCAACTCGCCGACGCCGTCACCCGCAACACCGCCCGCTACTACCTCGCGACCATCGTGGGTCCGGGGATCGGTGGATTCCTGTACGGCGTCCAGCGGTTGCTGCCGTTCGTCGCCCAGGCGGTGACCTCGGCGATCGCCTTCGTCACGCTGCTGTTCCTGCGGCTGCCCGCGCCCGCGCCCGCGCCGGTGCCGGCGCCGGCGCCGTCGCCCGAGGGCGAGGGCGGGGGCGCGGACCGGGCCGAGAGTGCGTTGCAGGCGATGGCGTCGGGGCTGCGCTGGCTGCGCGGCAACCCGGCTGTGCGGGCCACCGTGCTGTTCGGCACCGCCTTCAACCTGGTGTTCAGCGGCCTGTTGATCGCCGTGGTGGTGATGGCCCAGCAGGACGGGCGGTCCGGTGCCGAGGTCGGCGCCATCGGCGCCCTGGTCGGCGCGGGCGGCGTGTCGGGTGCGCTGGCGGCCGGGCGGCTGCGCCGCTCGCTCTCGCCGTTCACGGCGCTCATGGTGCTGACCTGGGCCTCCGCGGTGCTGGTGCCGCTGCTCGCGGTGGTGCCGACCGGCTGGCCGGCCGGGCTGGTGCTGGGGGCCACCGCGTTCCTCGCGCCCACCGCCACCGCCCTGGTGGCCGGTCATCAGATGATGGTCACCCCCGATGAGATGCGCGGCCGGCTGGCCGGCCTGATCGGGGTCTCGATGGGCGCGGGCGCGGCGCTCGGCCCGCTGCTGTGCGGGCTGCTGCTGGAGACCGTGCACGCCGTGCCCACCGTCCTGAGCTGTGCGGCGGCGTTCCTGCTGATCGCACTCGGCGTGGCCGTCACCCCCGCGGTCCGTGCCTTCCCCGCCCTGCCCGACAACCGGGAGCACCCGTCCGGGAGTTGAGGAGGGGGACACGCAGGAGGGGCGGCGCCCGACCGGCGCCGCCCCTCTCCGCGTGTCCTCCTTCGGCCGTTCAGGCCCGCAGGTAGGTGAGCACGGCGAGCACCCGGCGGTGGCCGCTGTCCGGCGTGGGCATGTTCAGCTTGGCGAAGATGTTGCCGATGTGCTTGTTCACCGAACTCTCCGCGATGAACAGCATCTCGGCGATGGTGCCGTTGTTGCGCCCCTCCGCCATCAGCGCCAGGACCTCGCGCTCGCGCTGGGTCAGCGAGGACAGCGGGTCGTCGCCGGCCCGGCGGACCATCAGCTGCGAGATGACCTCCGGGTCCATCGCGGTGCCGCCGTCGGCGACCCGCTCCAGCGCGAGCAGGAACTCCTCGGCGCGCCCCACCCGGTCCTTCAGCAGGTAGCCGACCCCGGAGGCGCTCTGCGCCAGCAGCTCCGTCGCGTACGCCCGTTCGACGTACTGCGAGAGCACCAGGACGGGCAGGTTGGGCAGTTGCTTGCGGGCCTCGACGACGGCGCGCAGGCCCTCGTCCCGGAACGTCGGCGGCAGCCGGACGTCCACCACGGCGACGTCCGGGCGGTGTGCGAGCAGCGCGGGCAGCAGGTCGTCCCCGTTGTCCACGGTGGCGCACACCTCGTGCCCCTCGCTGTTCAGTAACAGGACCAGCCCCTCACGGAGCAGGGCGTTGTCCTCGGCGATCAGGATCCGCATGGAATCTCCACCTTCAGTACGGTCGGGCCCCCGGGCGGGCTGAACAGGTCGGTGGTGCCGTCGAAGGCGGCGACCCGGCGCCGGAGTCCGAGGATCCCGCTCCCCGTGCCCTCGGTGGCGCCGCCCTTGCCGTCGTCCTCGACCCTGATCGAGATGGCGTCCGACGCGATCCGCAGCCACACCAGCGCGCTGCGCGCCCCGCTGTGCTTCGTGATGTTGGTGAGCGCCTCGGAGATCACGAAGTAGGCCGCGGCCTCGGCGGCGGCGGGCGCGCGGGGCGCCGCGCCGGCCGACTCGTCGATGTCTATCCGGGTCGGGACCCCGCACAGCGCGGTGAGCGCCCGGACGGCGTCGGTCAGCCCGCGGTCGGCGAGCACCGGCGGGTAGATGCCGCGGACGAGGTGGCGCAGCGACTCCAACGCCTGCTCGGCGAGGTTCTGGGCCGCGTCCACCATCTCCGGGACCTGCTCGGGCCGTTGGCCGAGCGCGCGCTTGATCATGCCGAGGCGCAGCGAGACGGCGACGATGCCGGCCTGCGCCCCGTCGTGCAGGTCGCGTTCGATCCGGCGCAGTTCGGCGTCGTGCGCGTCGAGCGCCTCGGCGCGGGTCACGGAGAGTTCGCGGACCCGCTGCGCGAGCGCGACCCGGGGGCGGGCGGTCAGCAGCCGGCGGGACATCCGGGCGTGCACGAGGGCCAGCCCGCGCATCGCGGCCATCGCCACCACGGCGTAGCCGATGCCGATGAACACCGCGACGAAGGACTTCAGCCACGAGTCGACGTTCATCAGGATGATCGAGTTGCGCTCGCCCGACGCGAGCTTCCACCACACCGGTGCGGACAGCCAGTTGAAGGCGTTGCCGCAGATGCTCAGGGCGAAGATGCACAGGGCCGAGCCGACGACGCCGTGGGTGATCACCCAGAGCAGGTCCTTGCGGACGGCCGGGTCGCGCAGGGAGGGCTTGCGGGGGCCGGTGCGGCCGGGCTCCAGGTCGCGGTAGGGCGTGCGGACCTCGGTCTCCAGCAGCCGGCCGACCCACCGGCGGTGGACCTCGGCGTACCTGCGCAGCACCCGCAGTGTCCTGGGCAGCAGCAGGAAGCCCGTTCCGACCAGGCAGAGCGCGAAGATGATGGCGATCAGGTAGAACAGCAGCAGCCCGGCGAGTCCGGTCATCAGGCAGAGCAGGACGTAGCCCGCGGCCGGAGGGAAACGGATCACCGTCTGGCGGACCCACTGCTCGGGCTGTAAGCGTCGCAACTCGGCAATGCTGGGGGCGCGCACGGCTCCTAAAACCCTCCGAGTCGTCATCCCGATCACCCTACCACCGTCCCAAATGCGGCGGTGGGTGGCACTTTTCTGCACCATCGACTCTCCAGTTCGTGCCCTGGTTCCGTACCTGCTCCAGGACTTACCTTCGTGAACGTCAAGTAGTGCGTGCGAGTGGTGGAGGCCGGAAGTGAGCAGAAAGGGACGCGGAGCGCGGACGGAGGAGTTCCAGGGCGCGGCCGCGGAGGAGGAGTACGCGGCGCCGCCGCGACCGGACGGCAGTGCCGCGCTGGACGCTCACTGGGTCGTCCGCCTCGACGGGGTCCGGAAGACGTACGGCAAGGGCGCCGGGGCCGTGCACGCGCTGCGCGATCTGTCCCTCGCCTTCGCCCGGGGCACCTTCACCGCGGTGATGGGCCCGTCCGGGGCGGGCAAGAGCACCTTCCTGCACTGCGCCGCCGGGCTGGACCGCCCGGACGCCGGCTCGGTGGTGCTCGGCGGTACCGAACTGGCGCAGCTCAGCGAGGTCGATCTGACCATCATGCGCCGGGAGCGGGTCGGCTTCATCTTCCAGGCGTACAACCTGATGGCGGCGTTGACCGTCGCGGACAACATCACCCTGCCGCTGATGCTGGCCGGCCGCCAGCCGGACCACCAGTGGTTGCAGCAGGTCGTGACGCAGGTGGGTCTCGCCGACCGGATGAGCCACCGGCCCTCGGAGCTGTCCGGCGGCCAGCAGCAGCGGGTGGCCATCGCCCGGGCGCTGGCGGCGCGGCCCGAGGTGGTCTTCGCGGACGAGCCGACCGGCGCGCTGGACACCCGCACCGCCAAGCAGGTGCTGACGCTGCTGCGCGAGGTCGTGGACAGCCTCGGACAGACGGTGATCATGGTGACCCACGACCCGATCGCCGCCTCCTACGCGCACCGCGTGGTGTTCCTCGCGGACGGGAGCTACGCGGAGGAGATGACGCATCCCACGCCGGACCGGGTGGCCGAGCGCATGACCCGGCTGGGGGAGTGGTGAGGCGTGTTCAGGCTCGTCGTACAGACCGTCAAGGAGCGTAAGGCCGGGTTCGTCGGGGCGTTCGTCGCCCTGTTCGGCGCGTCCGTGCTCGTCACGGCCTTCGGAATCATCCTGCAGTCCGGCATCGGCAACGGGGTGCCGGTCCAGCGCTACTCCGGCGCTGCGGTCGTGGTCGGCGGTCAGAAGCACTTCACGGTCCACGAGGCCAAGAAGAGCAAGTCCAAGGACCTCAAGGACGCCGTCGGCGTCCCGATCGACCTGGTCGACAAGGTCGCCAGGACCGAGGGCGTCGACAAGGCCGTCCCGGTGCTCACCTTCCCCGCGCAGGTCGTCTCCAACGACGGCGAGGAGCTGGTCAAGGGCGCCGACGACCGGACGTCCAACGGCACCAACTGGGGCGCGGCCGCGCTCGGCCCGTACGACCGCAACGGCGACGAGCCGAAGCGGGCCGGCGAGGTGGTGCTGGAGAAGTCCGTCGCCGACCACCGCAAGGTGAAGGTGGGCGACAGCGTCAAGATCGCCTCCACCCGGGACGCCAGCTCGTACAAGGTCGTCGGCATCGTCACCTACAAGGGCGGCGGCGGTGCGCTGCGCACCCCGCCGGTGTTCTTCTCCGACGACGAGGCGCGCACCCTGTTCGGCCGCACCGACCAGGTCAGCGCCATCGGCGTGCTGGCGCCCAAGGACACCAACGCCGGCAAGCTCGGCGACCGGATCGACAAGGCGCTCAAGGGCTCCGCGATCGACGTCTACACCGGTGACGGGCGCAGCAGCGTCGAGAACCCGGACGTCGCCTCGGCCCGGGGCAGCCTGAAGGAGCTGGCGGGCTCGCTCGGCGGCACCGTCGTGCTGATCACCATGATGGTGGTGGGCAGCACCCTGGCGCTCAGCGTGCACCAGCGCCGGCGCGAGCTGGCGCTGTTGCGCGCGGTCGGCGCGACGCCCAAGCAGATCCACAAGATGATCTCGGGCGAGGCCCTGGTGATCTCGCTGGTGGCCTCGATCCTGGGCTGCTTCCCCGGCATGCTGGCCGCCGGGGTGCTGCGCGGGGCGCTCGGCGCGATCGGTATCCTGCCGGACGACTTCGAGTTCTCCTACGGGCCGATCCCGGCGATCGCCGCGGTCGGCATCGGCGTGATCGCCGCGCAGGTGGCGGCGTTCGCGGTGGCCCGCCGGGTGGTGTCGATCCGGCCGGTGGAGGCGCTCAGCGAGGCCCAGACCGAGCAGCCGGGCATCGGCGGCGCCCGGGTGGCCATCGGGATCCTGCTGTTCGTCCTCGGCTTCTGCGCGTCGCTGTTGCCGCTGTTCTTCGGCAGCATCTTCGCGGTGGCCGCGGCCGGCAGCGGCGGCCTGATCATGGTGATCGCGATCCTCATGCTGGCCCCGCCGGTGGTGGCGAAGGCGACCAGGCTGATGGCCGCGCCGTTCCAGCGCCGGTTCGGGACCCTCGGGTTCCTGGCCGTGGCCAACACCCGGGCCAACGCCCGGCGGCTGGCGGCCGGCATCGGCCCGCTGATCCTGGCGATCGGCTTCGCCTCGGTGCAGCTGTTCATCCCGACCACCACGTCGGGTGCGGCCGAGGCGCAGGCCCAGGCGGGCGTCGTCGCCGACTACACGGTGACCAGCGAGTCCGGCGGCCTGCCGGTCACCGCGCCGAAGTTCATCGCCGGCCTGGACGGGGTGGACGCCGCGGCCGGGACGGTGCGGGTGGACCTGTTCGCCTCGACGAAGATGCTCGGCTCGCCGGAGATCTTCGACTACAAGGCGCAGGGGCTGACCCCGGGCAACCTGAGCCGGGTCGTCGACCTGGACGTCTCCGAGGGCTCCCTGGACAACCTGTCCACGGACACGGTGGCGATCAGCAGCGGGGCTTCGGCCACGCTCGGCGCCAACGTCGGCGGCCAGATCAAGGTGCACATGCCCGACGGGCAGACGCTGGAGCCGAAGGTGATCGCCGTGTACAAGCGCGGCCTGGGCTTCGGCGACATCACCCTGTCCTACGACACCGTGCTTCAGCACAGTTCGCGCCGGATGTACGACTCGGTGCTGGTGCGGGCCAAGGACGGCGCCGACAAGAAGAAGGTGATCGGGGAGCTCACCGGGCTCAACGACCGCTACCCCGGGGTGCACGTCCAGGACAAGGGCGGCCTGTCCGCCGCCCAGGAGAAGGCCGGCACGGCCAACCTGTTCGGCAGCGCGCTGCCGCTGGTCCTGGTCTTCGGGTACATCGCGGTGGCCGTCGCCAACACCCTGGTGATGACCACGCTGTCCAGAGCACGGGAGTTCGCGCTGCTGCGGCTGGTGGGCGCGACCCCCGAACAGGTCATGCGGATGATGCGCACCGAGACACTGATGCTGATCCTGATCGCGGTGGTGGTCGGCAGTCTGGTGCCCATCGTGCCGTTGATGACGGTGAGCATGGGCCTGACCGGGTCCCTGGTTCCGCACATTCCTCCGCTGCTCTACCTGGCGATCGTGGCGGCGACCTCGGCCCTGGCCGCGGCGGCCGTTCTGGTGCCGACCAAGCTCGCCCTGCGCGCCCGCCCGGTGGAGGCCATCGGACTGCGCGAGTAGCTCCGTCCGCACCATTGCCACACCGACCCGCCGATGGGGTCCGCGACCGCGGACCCCATCGGCGTTTTCGGGTTTCCGGGCAGGTCGAACGGCGTTTCGCAGTGCGGCAACCAGGGTCATTCGGCTGCCGCTTAACGACCCTGACCGGCCCCGCCGCCCGGTGTTAGCCTGCATTCACCAGAGCGAATTCCCCTTTTGCGTAATCCCCGTACCGACGAGCCGTGGACGGAACACGGCCGAACGGGGCTGTTGTGCTGCGCCTTTTTCGGATTCCGGTGAATGCGGTGGGTGGGTTTTAGTGAATTCACAGTCATGGCGTGAAAAGGCCGGACGGCTCGCGCGCGAACACGGTGTGCGCTCCCTCCGGTGCGCCTTCTACGACGCCGGCGAACTCCACGTCGCCGAGGCGGGTGCGGAGCCCGGGCCGGCGCCCGCCGCGCCGTTCGCCTCGCTCACCAAGCTCTTCACCGCGACGCTGGCCATGCAGCTGGCCTTCGACGGCGACCTCGACCTGGACCTGCCGGTCGGCGAGTACCTCACCGAACCGCCCTTCGCCGAACTGAGACTGACGACCCGTCATTTGCTCAGCCACTCCTCCGGGATGGTCTGCGACGGCCCCGGCGACGGCGGGCTGCGGGCCGCCGTCGCGGCCGGCCCGCTGTTCGCCCCCGGCACCGCGTTCTCGTACTCCAACGCCGGGTTCGCCCTGGCCGGAAAGGTCATCGAGGCCGCCGCCGGGGTGAGTTGGCGCAACGCCGTGACGGACTTCCTGCTCCGGCCGCTGGACATCGAGCCGGCCTTCCTGGCGGCCGGCGAGATCCCCCGCGACCTGGCCCCCGCCGCCGCGATCGCCGGCACCGTCACCGACCTGGTCGCGTTCGCCCGGCTCCACCTGGACGACCGCGATGCCTCGCACGCCGCCCTGCTCGACCAGGAGGCCGTCCGGGAACTGGCCGAACCGCCCTTCGACACCCTCCCGTTCGGCCTGGCCGACGGCTGGGGCCACGGCTGGGCCCGGTACGGCAACGGCGCCGACCGCTGGCTCGGCCTCGACGGCGTGGGCGCGGGCGCCACCTGTCACCTGCGGATCCAGCCGGAACGCGGCACCGTGATCGCCCTCCAGGCCGACTCCGCGGCCGGCCTCGGCGCCTGGCAGGACCTGCTGGCCCAGCTCCGGGCCGAGGGCGTGGACGTCGCCGGCTACGCGCCGGGCCCCGCCGCCGGCGCCGCGCAGGACCTGTCGGACCGCGTCGGGCAGTGGGCCAACGGCGAGACCGTGTACCGGATCCGCCCCGGCGCCGACGCGGCGGACGGCGCGCACCCCGGCGCCACCGTCCTGGTCGACGACGACGGGATGGAGTACGACCTGACCGGCCGAGGCGAGCGCTTCTTCGCCGCCCGGCACCCGCGGCTGCCCGAGGTGGAACACCTCGGCCGCTTCCTGCTCGACCCGGAGACCGGGCGCGCGGACCACATGCAGTTCGGCGGGCGCGTCCTGCGACGCGTCGCCTGAACAGGCTGGAGAGCGAACGTGACGATCACCAACGACAGTGTCCTGTCGCCGGCGCAGCAGCGCCTGTGGTTCCTGAACCGCTTCCAGGAGGGTGCCGCCGGCCACACCCACACGGTGGCGCTGCGGCTGGCCGGCGGCCTGGGTCCGGAGCAGCTGCGCGCCGCGCTGGACGCCCTGGTCCGGCGGCATCCGCTGCTGGGCACCGTGCACCGCGAGGCCGAGGGCCGCTGCCGCCCCGAACCCGCCCCCGACGGCGGGGCGTTCGCCGGGCTGCGGCCCGAGCCGGTCGCCCCCGACGAGCTCGACGAGGCGCTGACCCGGGCGGCCGGCCAGGGCCTGGACCTCACCCGGGAGCCCCCGCTGCGGGCCCGGCTGCTCGCCACCGGGCCGGACGCCCACGTGCTGGTCCTGACGGTGCACGAGATCGCGGCCGACGAGCGCTCGCTCGCCGTGATCGTCGACGACCTGGCCCGGGCGTACGCGGCGGCCACCGCCCCGGCCGCCCCCGGCGCGCCCGAGCCCGCCCCGCAGTACGCCGCGGCCGCCGCCGCCGACCGGGAGCTGAACGGCGCCCCCGAGCGGCCCACCGAGTACGCCGCGGCTGAACTCGCCCACTGGCGCGCCACTTTGGACGGCGCGCCGGCGCAGCTCGACCTGCCCGTCGACCGGCCGCGCCCGGCCGTCACCCGCTACGCCGCCGACGAGTACCGCAACGAGCTGGACGGCCCGCTGACCGCGGCCCTCGCCGACCTGGCCGCCGACTGCGGCGCAGGCGTCGAGGCGGTGCTGCACGCCGCCGTCGTGGCGCTGCTCGGCCGCTTCGGCGCCGGCGCCGACGTCCCGCTGATCGGCAGCCTGCCCGGCCGCGACGGCGGGCGGCGCGCCGCCGTGGTCGGCCCGCTGACCAACCCGGTGGTGCTGCGGGTCGTCCGCCGCCCCGGCGCCTCCTTCCGCGAGCTGGTCGGCGACTGCGCGGCGGTCGCCGCCACGGCCCGGCGCCACGGTGGCGTCCCGTTCGAGACCGTGGTCGGCGAGCTGCGGCCCGAGCGCGCGCTCAACCGCCACCCGCTGGCCCAGGTGGCCTTCGACCTCGCCGAGGACCTGCCCGCCCGGCTCGGCTTCGGCCCGCTCGGCGCCCAGGTGGCCCAACTGCCGCGCCAGCACTCCCCGTTCGACCTCCAGCTGCGCTTCCGCAGCGCGCCCGACGGCTCCGGGCTGCGGCTGGCCGCGACCTTCAGTACCGAGCTGTTCGACCCGGAGACCGTCCGGCGGCTCACCGACGCGCTGCCGCGCCTGCTGGCCGCCGCCGTCGCCGCGCCGGACGCCGACCCGGACGGCTACGAGGTGCTGGACCCGGCCGAGCGGCACGCCCTGCTGACCGCGTGGAACGCCACCGACCGGCCGGTGCCCGACGCCGACGTCTCCGCGCTGTTCCGGGCCCGGGCCGCCGCCCAGCCCGCGCGGACCGCCCTGATCGCCGGCGACACCGTGCTCAGCTACGCCGAACTCGACGACCGGGCCGAGCGGCTGGCCGGCGAGCTGCGCCGCCACGGCGCCGCCCCGGGCCGGCTCGTCGCCCTGGCGCTGCCGCGCTCCGCCGACCTCGTCGTCGCCCTGCTCGCGGTGGCCCGCACCGGCGCCGCCTACGTGCCGCTCGACCCCGACTACCCGGCCGACCGGATCGGCTACATCCTCGACCACGCCGCCCCCTCGGCGCTGGTCACCGACAGCGCGACGGCCGGGCGGCTGCCCGCCACCGCCGCCCACCGGGTGCTGCTGGACGACGAGCAGGTGCGCGCCAGGCTGGCGACGGAGCCCGCCGGGCCGCAGGGCCCCGCCGCGACCGCCGCCGACCCGGCCTACGTCATCTACACCTCCGGCTCCACCGGCCGGCCCAAGGGCGTCGTCATCAGCCGCCACGCGCTGACCAACTTCCTGGTCTCGATGGCCGACCTCTTCCCGCTCGCGGCCGAGGACGTCTGGACCTCCGTCACCACGATCGCCTTCGACATCGCCGCCCTGGAGCTCTACCTGCCGCTGGTCGGCGGCGCCACCGTGGTCCTCGCCGACCGCGCGACCGTCACCGACCCCGCCGGGCTGGGCGCCCTGGTCGGCCGCACCGGCACCACGATCATGCAGGCCACCCCCAGCCTCTGGCAGGCCCTGTGCGACGAAGTCCCGCAGGCGCTGCGCGGCCTGCGGATGCTGGTCGGCGGGGAGGCCCTGCCGGCCGCCCTCGCCGAGCGGATGCGCGCGCTCGGCAGCGAGGTCACCAACCTGTACGGGCCCACCGAGACCACCATCTGGTCCACCGCCGCCCGCCTGGACGACCGCCCCGGCGCGCCGACCATCGGCCGGCCGATCGGCAACACCCGGGTCCGGGTCCTCGACGAGGCGCTGCGCCTGGTGCCGATCGGCGCCGCCGGCGAGCTGTACATCGCCGGGGACGGCGTCGGCACCGGCTACCTGCACCGCGAGGACCTCACCCGGGACCGCTTCCTGCCCGACCCGTACGGCGCCGAGGGCGAGCGCATGTACCGCACCGGCGACATCGTCCGCTGGGCCGCCGACGGCAACCTGGAGTACGTCGGCCGCGCCGACTTCCAGCTGAAGGTCCGCGGCTTCCGGATCGAGCCCGGCGAGATCGACGCCGTCCTGGAGCAGCACCCCGCGGTGGCCCGCGCCGTCACCGTCGCCCGCGAGTACGCGGCCGGTGACACCCGGCTGGTCTCCTACGTGGTGCCGGCCGGCGAGGGCGGCGCCGACCCGGCCGAACTGCGCGCGCACGCCGCCGCCACGCTGCCCGGCTACATGGTCCCGGCCGTGGTGGTGCCGATCCCCGGGATCCCGCTGACCCCCAACGGCAAGACCGACCGGGCCGCGCTCCCGGACCCGGGCACCGCAGCGACCGGCAGCGGGCACGGGCCGCGCAGCGCCCGCGAGGAGCAGCTCTGCGACCTGTTCTGCGAGGTGCTCGGCGTCGCCTCGATCGGCGTCGACGACAGCTTCTTCGACCTCGGCGGCCACTCCCTGCTCGCCACCCGGCTGATCGGGCGCATCCGCTCGGTGCTGGACGTCGAGGTGCCGATCCGCACCCTGTTCGAGTCGCCCACCGTCGCCGGGCTGGCCGGCCGGCTGGGCAGCGAGCCCGCCCGCCGGGCCGGGCTGGTGCCGGTCGACCGCGACCGGCCGCTGCCGCTCTCCTACGGCCAGCAGCGGCTCTGGTTCCTGTACGACTACGAGTCCCAGGGCACCGAGTACAACTCGCCGCTCGGCCTGCGGCTGACCGGGCCGCTCGACCGGGACGCCCTCGGGCGCGCCGTCGACGCGCTGGTGGCCCGGCACGAGGCGCTGCGCACCACCTTCGCCACCGAGGGCGGCCAGGGCGTGCAGGTCGTCCACGCCCCCGCCCACCGGCCGGTGCGCTTCACCGACCTCGCGGCCGAGGGGCGCGTCGACGACCTCGACCAGCTGCTGCGCACCGAGCTGAGCCGCTCCTTCGACCTGCGCGGCGGCCCGCTGCTGCGCCCCTGGCTGATCCGGCTGGCCGACGCCGAACACCTGCTCGTCCTCGACATGCACCACGTCGTCACCGACGGCTGGTCCAAGGAGGTGATGGCCCGCGAGCTCGTCGCCCTGCTCGGCCAGGAGGCCACCGGCCGGCCCGCCGCACTGAGCGAACTTCCCCTTCAGTACGCCGACTTCGCCGTGCACCAGCACGGCGAGCGGGGCGCGCGGGAGGCCGCCGACCTCGCCTACTGGAAGCGCCGGCTGGACGGCGTGGTGCCGCTGGAGCTGCCGACCGACCGGCCCCGGCCCGCCACCCGCGCCACCCGGGGCGCCGGCCACTCCTTCGAGCTGAGCCCCGAGCTGGTGGCCGCCCTCACCCGGCTCTGCCGCCGGGAGGGCGTCACCCTGTTCACCGTCCTCACGGCGGGCGTCCAGCTGCTGCTGTCCCGGTACGCGCGCCAGCGCGACGTCGCCGTGGGCACCATCGTCTCCGGCCGCGAGCACAGCGAACTGGAGGACGTGCTCGGCTTCTTCGTCAACACGCTGGTGCTGCGCGCCCGGACCACCCCCGACACGACCGTCGGGGCCTTCCTGGCCGACGTCCGGCAGGGCGTGCTGGAGGCCTTCACCCACCAGCACCTGCCGTACGACCGGCTGATCGACGAGCTCAAGCCGGACCGCGACCCCAGCCGCACCCCGCTGATCCAGGCCGCGCTGATGCTCAAGCGGGCCCAGGACGCGCTGCCCGGCCCGGACGGCCTGCGGGTCGAGGAGAGCGCCCTGCCGCGGATGCACGCGCTGTTCGACATCGGCTTCGAGTTCGAGGAGCGCGACGGGCGGCTCGGCGGCCTGGTCGAGTACAGCACGGCGCTCTTCGACCCGGAGACCGTCGCCCGGATCGCCCGCCACCTCACCGTGCTGCTGGAGGGCATGGCGGCGGCCGACCCGGACCGGCTCGTCGACGAGCTGCCGCTGATGGACGAGCAGGAACGCCGGCTGGTCACCACCGGCTGGAACGCCACCGCGACCGGCGCCCGGTTCCACACGGCGACCATCCACGGGCTGGTCGCCGACCAGGCCCGGCGCACCCCGGACGCCGCGGCCGTCACCACCGAGGACCGCAGCCTGACCTTCGCCGAACTCGACGCGCTGACGGACGCGCTGGCCCACCGGCTGGCCGACCGCGGCGTCGGCCCGGGCACCGTCGTCGGCGTCCGCACTCGGCGCGCCGCCGAGATGACGATCGCCCAGCTCGCCGTGCTCAAGGCCGGCGGCGCCTACCTGCCGCTCGACCCCGAACTGCCCGACGACCGGACGGTCTACGTGCTCCAGGACGCCGGGGTGCCGGTGCTCCTCACCCAGCGCGACCTGCCCGGGCCCGAGGCGCCGGACGGCGTCGAGGTGCTGTACGTCGAGGACACCGGGCCCGGCACGCACGACGGGCCGCCCGAGGTCGCCGTCGGCCCGTCCGACCTCGCGTACGTGATCTACACCTCGGGCTCCACCGGCAAGGCCAAGGGCGTGCTGATCGAGCACCGCGGCGTGGTCAACCTGTGCGACTGGTACCGGGACTTCTTCGACGCCGGGCCCGGCGACCGGGCCACCCAGATGGTGCCGCCCGGCTTCGACCCGACGGTGCTGGAGCAGTGGGGCGCCCTCGCCTGCGGCGTGGAGGTCCGCTTCGCCTCCGACCGCGTCCTGGAGGACCCGCACCTGCTCGCCGGCTGGATCGTCGAGCAGGGGATCACCCTCATCCTCATCCCGGCGCCGCGCCTGGAGGCCCTGCTCGACCAGCCCGCACTGCACCAGGGCCGGGTGCGCCACATCCTCACCGGCGCCGACGTGGTGCGCCGCCGGCTGCCGCGCGGCTCGACGATGGCGCTGTCCAACCTGTACGGCCCGACCGAGACCACCGTGCTCACCACCGGCACGGTGCTGGAGGCGGAGGAGGACGCCCCGGTCGGGCGGCTGCCCTCGATCGGCCGGCCCATCGCCAACACCACCGGCTACGTGCTCGACGAGCACCGCGAGCCCGTCCCGGTGGGCGTGCCCGGCGAACTGTACGTCGGCGGCGCCGGGGTGGCCCGCGGCTACCTGGGCCGCCCGGAGCTCACCGAGGAGCGGTTCGTCCCGGACCACCTCGCCGCCACCGCCGGCGCGAGGCTCTACCGCACCGGCGACCTGGTCCGCTGGCTGCCCGACGGCACGCTCGAATTCCTCGGGCGGATCGACAACCAGGTCAAGGTGCGCGGCTACCGGATCGAGCTGGGCGAGATCGAGACCGCGCTGCTCGACGACGAGGGCGTCGAGCAGACCGCGGTGGTCGCCCGGACCCAGCCGTCCGGGCAGACCGTGCTGACCGGCTACGTGGTGCCCGCGGACGGCACCGCCGACCCGGAGAAGATCCGGGCCCGGCTCGCCGAGCGGCTGCCCGGCTACATGGTCCCGCCGGTCGTCATCGTCCTGGACGCGTTCCCGATGACCACGAGCGGCAAGATCGACCGGCGGGCCCTGCCGGAGCCGGAGGAACAGCGGCCGGCCGCCGAGCCCACCGCGCCCCGGGACGAGACCGAGGCGGCGCTGGCCGGGATCTGGGCCGAGGTGCTGGGCGTGCCCGTCGTGGGAGCCGAGGACAACGTCTTCGACCACGGAGCCAACTCGGTGCTCACCCTCCAGGTCACCGCCCGGATCCGGGAGGTGTTCGGCGTCGGGGTCTCGGCCCGGCACGTGTTCGCCGCCCGCACCGTGGCGGCCCTCGCGGACCAGGTCCGCAAGCAAGTACTCGAAGACGTGCGCCGGACACCGGCGGACCGGACGACGACGCGCGGTGGCGCGCGGGGGAGCAACCGATGACAGACCAGCGACACAGCGAGGGCCAGGACGCCGACGAGATCCTGCGGCAGCGACTGGCGGCCGCCGGCGGCGGCGACCGCGACGCGATCCGGCCCGGCGGCGACGGCCCGGCCCCGCTCTCCTTCGGCCAGGAACGGCTCTGGTTCCTCCAGGAGTTCGAGACCGACGCGGTCGAGTACACCACCTCCTTCGGCCTCCGGCTGCGCGGCGGCCTCGACCTGGCCGCGCTGCGCACCGCGCTGACCGGCCTGGTCGAGCGGCACGAGCCGCTGCGCACCGTCTTCACCACCGAGGACGGCGTGGCCCGCCAGGAGGTCCGGCCCGCCTACGCCCCGGACACCGAGCCGGTGGACCTGAGCGCGCTGGGCGCCGAGGAGCGGGAGGCCGAGTTCGCCGCGCTGCTGCGCCGCGAACTCGCCACCCCCTTCGACCTCGCCAGCGGCCCGCTGCTGCGCTCCACGGTCGTGCGGCACGGCCCGGACGACCACGCGCTCTTCCTCAACCTGCACCACATCGCCGCCGACGGCTGGTCCAAGGGCCTGCTGACCGGCGAGCTCGGCGAGCTCTACCGGGCCGCCGTCGAGGGCCGACCGCACACCCTCGCCCCGCTGCCGGTCAGCTACCGCGACTACTCCCGCTGGCAGCGCGAGCGCTGCACCGAAGACCGCCTGTCCGGGCAACTGGACTACTGGCGTGACGAGTTGGCGGACATCCAGCCGCTGGAGCTGCCCACCGACCGGCCCCGCCCGGCGGTGCGCACCACCGTCGGCGCCCTGCACGCCTTCCAGGTCGACGCCGAGGTCGCCGCCGGGCTCGACACGCTCGGTGCCGAACGCGGCACCACGCTCTTCGCCGTGCTCGCCGCCGCCACCCAGGTGCTGCTGGCCCGGCACACCGGCCAGCGCACCGTGGGCCTGGGCACCGTGTCGGTCGGCCGCGACCGCACCGAACTGGAGCCGCTGGTCGGCTTCTTCGTCAACACCCTGGTCCTGCACGGCCGGATCGACCTGGACGAGGCCTTCGGCGACCTGCTGGAGCGCACCACCGACCAGCTCTGGGACGCCCTCAGCAACCAGGACGTCCCCTTCCACCGCCTGGTGGACGAGATCCAGCCCGAGCGCGACCCGAGCCGCACCCCGCTGGTGCAGGCCGCCCTCGTGCTCCAGAACGACCCCGGCGCCCTGCCCGACTTCGGCGGCCCGGCCGTCGAGGAGTTCCGCGCGCCCTCGGTGTCCTCCATCTTCGACCTGACGCTGGAGTTCACCCCGGCCGCCGACGGCACGCTGGGCGGGACGGTGGAGTACAACACCGACCTGTTCGACGCCTCGACCATCGACGCGCTCTGCACCCGGCTGCTGCTCCTGCTGGCGGGCGTCGCCGCCGACGCCGACCGCCCGGTCGGCGACCTGCCGCTGCTCACCGCCGTCGAACTCGACACCGTCACCCGCGACTGGGCCGAGAACCGGGTGCCCTACCCGGCCGACCGGACCGTCCACTCGCTGGTCGCCGAGCAGGCCGCGGCCACCCCCGACGCCATCGCCGTCACCGCCGCCGAAGGTGAGCTGACCTACCGTCAACTCGACGAGCAAGCCGACCGGTTGGCCCGGCTGCTGCTCGACCACGGCGCCCGCCCCGGCCAGCACGTCGCGGTCTGCCTGCCCCGCGGCACCGGCCTGGTCGTCGCCCTGCTGGCCGTGCTCAAGGCCGGCTGCGCCTACGTGCCGCTGGACCCGGACTACCCGGCCGACCGGCTGGAGTTCATGCTCGCGGACACCGGGGCCGCGCTCTGCGTCACCGACCGGGAGCTGCTCGAACGGCTGCCCGACCTGGCCGTCCCGGCCCTGCTGCCCGCCGAGCGCACCGCCGAGCTGGCCGCCCTCCCGGCCGGTCCGCCGGCCACCGACGCGGGGCCGCGGAGCGCCGCCTACGTCATCTACACCTCCGGCTCCACCGGCCGGCCCAAGGGCGTCGTGGTCGAGCACCGCTCCATCGTCCGGCTGGTCCGCGGCGCCGACTACGCCCCGCTGGCGGCCGACGACGTGGTGGCGCAGGTCGCCGACGCCACCTTCGACGCGGCGACCTTCGAGTTCTGGGGCCCGCTGGTGGCCGGGGCGCGGATCGCCGTCATCACCAAGGACGTCCTGCTCGACCCGCCGGCCTTCGCGGCCGCACTGCGCTCGACCGGCGCCACCGCGATGTTCCTCACCGCCGGCGTCTTCAACCAGGTCGTCGGCCTGGAGCCCACCGCCTTCGGCGGCATGCGCCACCTGCTGGTCGGCGGCGAGGCGCTCAACCCGCGCCGGATCGCCGAACTGCTGGCCGGCGGCGCCCCGCCGCAGCGGCTGGTCAACGGCTACGGCCCGACCGAGACCACCACCTTCGCCGTCTCCCACCTGATCCGCGAGACCGACGGCGTGCGCGCCATCCCGATCGGACGCCCGATCTCCAACACGGCGGTGTACGTCCTCGACGAGCGCCGCCGCCCCGTCCCGCCCGGCACGCCCGGCGAGCTCTGGATCGCCGGCCCCGGCGTCGCCCGCGGCTACCTGGGCCGCCCGGAACTGACCGAGGAGCGCTTCCAGCCCTCGCCGTTCGCGGCGGAGCCCGGCGAGCGGATGTACCGCACCGGGGACGTGGTGCGCTGGGCCGACGGCCTGGTCGAGTACCTCGGCCGCGCCGACACCCAGGTCAAGGTCCGCGGCTACCGGATCGAGCCCGGCGAGGTCGAAGCCGTCCTGGAGGCCCACCCCGCGGTGGCCGAGGCCCTGGTGGTCGCCCTCGCGGACGGCGACCACAAGCGGCTGGTCGGCTACCTGCGCGCCGAGCCCGGCGCCGTCATCGCGCCGCAGGACCTGCGGGCCTTCGCCGAGCAGCGGCTGCCCTCCTACAGCGTTCCGACCGCCTTCGCCACCCTCGACACCTTCCCGCTCACGCCCAACGGCAAGGTCGACGTCCGGGCCCTGCCGGCGCCGGACGCCCCCCTGGAGCGGGAGGACTACCGGGCCCCCGAGGACCCGGCCGAGCAGGCGCTCGCCGAGGTCTGGTCGGAGGTGCTCGGCATCGGCAAGGTCGGCGTCGACGACAACTTCTTCGAACTCGGCGGCGACTCCATCCTGAGCATCCAGGTGGTCGCCCGGGCCCGCCGGGCCGGACTCGTCATCACCTCGAAGGACATCTTCTCCCGGCAGTCGCTCGCCGACCTCGCCCGCGCCGCCCGCCCGGTGGAGGAGGCCCCGGTCGTCCAGGCCGACGCCGACGACCACGAGCCGGCCCCGCTCGGCCCCGTCCAGGAGTGGTTCTTCGCCCACCACACCCGCGGCGCCCACCACTTCAACCAGTCCGTGCTGATCACCCTGGACGGCGCGGTCGACGAGCCCGCGCTGGCCCGCGCCCTGGCCGGCCTCGTCCGCCGGCACGAGGCCCTGCGCACCCGCTTCGCCACCGGCCCCGACGGCCGGCGGGTCCAGACCGTCAGCGCGCCGGACGCCGACGCCGTGCCGGCCGAGGCCCGGATCGAGCGGATCACCCTCGACCAGGCCGCCCCCGGGGAGCGCGCCGCCGCCATGCGCACCCTCGCCGAGGCCGCGCAGGCCTCGCTGGACCCGGCCGAAGGGCCGCTGGTGCGCACCCTGCTGTTCGACCACGGCGTCGGCGAGCCCGCGCGGCTGCTTCTCACCGTGCACCACCTGGCCGTGGACGGCGTCTCCTGGCGGATCCTCCTGGAGGACCTGGAGAGCGCCTACCGGCAGGCCGTCCGCGGCGAGGACGTCGACCTCGGCCCGGCCGGCACCTCGTACCGCGGCTGGGCGCGCCGCCTCGCCGCCTTCACCCAGGACGGCGGCCTGGACGACGAGCTGGCGCACTGGGCCCGCCCGGTGCCGGCCGGCTCCGCCGACCTGCCCACCGACCGGGAGGGCCGCAACAGCGTCGGCGACACCCTCGCCGTCAGCGCCGGCCTCGACGCCGAGCGCACCCGGCAACTGCTCCAGGACGTGCCCGCCGTCTACCGCACCCAGGTCAACGACGTCCTGCTGACCGCGCTCGGCCGCGCGCTCGCCCGCTTCACCGGCCGGGCCCGCACCCTGATCACCCTGGAGGGCCACGGCCGCGAGGAGATCCTGGACGGCACCGACGTCTCCCGGACGGTCGGCTGGTTCACCTCGATCTTCCCGGTGCTGCTGGAGTCCCCGGCCGACCGCCCGCTCGGCCGGCTCATCCGCGACACCAAGGAACTGCTGCGCGCCGTGCCCGGCCGCGGCGCCGGCTACGGTCCGCTGCGCTACCTGCGCGGCGACCAGCCGCAGGCCGCCGCCCTGGCCGCGGCGCCGCAGCCCCAGGTCAGCTTCAACTACCTCGGCCAGTGGAGCGACGCCGCGGCCGGGAGCGAGCTGTTCCGCGCCGTCGAACCCGACTACGGCCTGGACCACCACCCGGACGAGGAGCGGCCGCACCTGCTGGACATCGTCGGCGAGGTCCGGCACGGCGTGCTGACCTTCGACTTCCACTACGCGCCGCAGCGCCACGACCAGGCCACCGTGCAGCGGCTCGCCGACGACTTCGCGGCGGCCCTGACCGAACTCGTCGAGCACTGCCTGACCCCCGGCGCCGGCGGCGCCACCCCCGGCGACTTCCCGCTGCTCACCCTCGACCAGGCGACCGTCGACCGGCTGGTGCCGGCCGGCTCCACCGTCGAGGACATCCACCCGCTGACCCCGATGCAGAGCGGGATGCTCTTCCACACCCTCAACCAGGACGGCGTCGGTGCCTACTCCGACCACGTCGCCTTCCGGCTGGAGGGCGTCCGCGACGTCGACGCGCTGGCCGCCGCCTGGCAGCACGTGGTCGACCGCACCCCCGCGCTGCGCACCCGGCTGGTCTGGGACGGCGTCCCCGAGCCCGTCCAGGTGGTCGAGCGCTCCGCCCGGCTGACGGTGCGCCGCCTCGACTGGACCGGCCTGCCCGCCGCCGAACTGGACCGCCGGCTCAAGGCGCTGATCGACGAGGAGCGCGCCACCGGGATCGAGCTGTCCCGGGCGCCGCTGATGCGCCTCGCCCTCGCCCGCGAGGACGAGCGGACCGTCCGCGTCGTGTGGACCTTCCACCACGCCGTCCTGGACGGCTGGAGCACCTCGCACCTGTTCGCCGACCTCTTCGCCGCCTACCAGGCGCTCACCGACGGCAGGGGCAAGGCCCCGGCGCTGCCCGAGCGCCGGCCGTTCCGCGACTACGTCGCCTGGCTGGCCCGGCAGGACAAGGACGCGGCCGCCGCCCACTGGAGCGCCCTGCTGGGCGACCTGGACGCGCCGACCCAGCTGCCCTTCGGCCGCTCGGTGCCCCAGGGCCACGAGTCCCAGTCCGCCGGGCAGGTCCGGGTGGGCCTGTCCGGCGCCGAGACCGACGCGCTGGTCGCGATGGTCCGCCGCCACCGGCTCACCCTCAACACCGCCGTCCAGGGCGCCTGGGCGATCCTGCTGGCCCGCCACTCCGGGCAGCGCGACGTCTGCTTCGGCACCACCGTGGCCGGCCGCCCGACCGAGCTGCCCGGCGCCGACACCATGGTCGGCAACCTGCTCAACACCCTGCCGCTGCGCACCGAGGTCGACCAGGACGCCCCGCTGGTGGAGTGGCTGGCGGCCCTCCAGGCCGAGCAGGCCGAATCCCGGCGCTTCGAGTACTCCTCGATCGCCGAGATCCAGCGCAGCAGCAAGGTCCCGCGCGGCAGCGCGCTGTTCCAGACCCTGGTGGTGTTCGAGAACTACCCGGGCAACGGGGCCGCCGCCGAACGCCACGGACTGCGGCTCAGCGACGTCCGCGCCGTCGACACCACCAGCTTCACGCTGGACCTCACCGCCTACGACGACGACGGCTCGCTGACCCTGCTGCTCTCCTACGACCCGGCGCTCTACGACCGCGCCCAGGCCGAGGTGCTGGCCGACCAGCTCGCCGTCCTGCTCGGCAGCATGCCCACCGCCCCCGGCCAGCGGGTCGGCGACGTCCCGATGCTGTCGCTGCGCGCCCGCGACCGCGTCCTGTACGAGTGGAACGACACCGGCACCCCGGGCGCCGACGCCTGCCTGCACGAGCTGATCGCCGAGCAGGCGCAGCAGACCCCGGACGCCGAGGCGGTGGTCTTCGAGGAGACCGTGCTGACCTACGCGGACCTGGAAGCCCGGGCCAACCGGCTGGCCCAGCACCTCGTCGGCCAGGGCATCGGCCCGGAGACCGTCGTCGCCATCTGCCTGGACCGAGGCCCGGACACCGTCGTCGCCGCCCTCGGCGTCCTCAAGGCCGGCGCCGCCTACCTGCCGCTGGACCCCACCCACCCCGCCGAGCGGCTGCGCCTGGTGCTGGACGACAGCGCCGCCGCGATGCTCGTCACCCAGCGGGACCTCGCCGAGCGGCTCCCGCTGTGCGACGCGACCGTGCTCTGCCTGGACGCCGACCGCGAGGAGATCGACAGCTGGCCCGCCGAGGCGCCCAGCACCGAGGTGACCCCGGACAACCTCGCCTACGTCATCTACACCTCCGGCTCCACCGGCAAGCCCAAGGGCGTCACGGTCGAGCACCGCAGCGTCGCCCGGGCCGCCGCGGCCTGGCGCGAGGCCTACCGGCTCGACCGCGGCCCCGTCCGCCAGCTCAACCTCGCCAGCATGGCCTTCGACGTCTTCGTCTCCGACCTGACGCACGCGCTGACCACCGGCGGCGCCCTGGTGCTCTGCCCGAAGGACGCCACCACCGACCCGGTGCGCCTGCTCGACCTGATGGAGCGCCAGCGCGTCACCCACGTCGAGACGGTGCCCTCGCTGGCCAACGCGCTGGCCGACGAGGCCGCCCGCAGCGGCCGGGCCTTCCCGCCGCTGCGCTACCTGGCCGTCGGCTCGGACAACTGGCGCACCGACGACTGCCGGCGGCTGCTGAAGAGCGTCGCCCCCGGCACCGTCGTGCTCAACTCCTACGGCGTCACCGAGGCCACCGTCGAGTCCTCCTACTTCACCGTCACCCCGCAGAGCCTGCCGGACGTCGCGTCCGTGCCGATCGGCCGGCCCATCCCGGGCACCCGGATGTACGTCCTGGACGCGGACCTGGAGCCGCTGCCGGTCGGCGTCGTCGGCGAGCTCTTCCTCGGTGGCACCGGCGTCACCCGGGGCTACCTGGGCCGTCCCGACCTCACCGAGGAGCGCTTCTCCGCCGACCCGTTCACGCCCCACCCCGACGGCCGGCTCTACCGCACCGGCGACCAGGCCCGCTTCCTGCCCACCGGCGACGTCGAGTTCCTCGGCCGCGGCGACGACCAGGTCAAGATCCGCGGGTTCCGGGTGGAACTCGCCGAGATCGAGGCCGTCCTGCGCCGCCACCCCGACGTCCTGGAGGCCGTCGCGGCGCTGCGCTCCGAGCCGGGCGCCGTCCTGACCGGGTACGTCGTGCCCCGGCCCGGCACCGCACCGGAGAGCGCCGAACTGCGCCGCTACCTGGAGGGCTCGCTGCCCCGCCACATGGTGCCGCAGGCCTTCGTCCGGCTCGACCGGCTGCCGCTGAACGCCAACGGCAAGGTGGACCGGCGGGCGCTGCCGGCCGCGGCCGCCGACGACCGCCCGGTCACCACCAGGACGGCCCCCCGCAACCCCGCCGAGCAGGCGCTCGCCGGGCTCTGGGCGGAGGTCTTCCGGGTGCCCGAGGTCGGCGTCGACGACAACTTCTTCGACCTGGGCGGTGACTCGATCCTGAGCATCCAGGTCGTCTCCCGGGCGCGGCAGTTGGGACTGCGCCTCAGCTCGCAGGACATCTTCAGCCACCAGACCATCGCCGGGATCGCCGCGGCGATCTCGACCCACGAACCCGAGGAGCCGGCCGGCGTGAACACCGAACCCGTCACCGGAAGGGCGCCGCTGACCCCGATCCAGCGCGCCTTCTTCCACCACCACACCGAGGCCCCCCAGCACAGCACCATGTCCGTGCTGGCCGAGCTGCGCGAACTCCCCGACGAGGCGCACCTGCGCACCGCGCTCGACGCCCTCCTCACCCACCACGACGCCCTGCGCACCCGCTTCCGCACCGTCTACGGCCGCTGGCAGCAGGAGATCGCCGCCCCCGGCGACGGCTGGCCGCTGGAGCGGCTGGACCTCACCCTGGAGGCCGACCCGGAGGGCGCGCTGCTGGCCGCCGCCACCGCCGCCCAGTCCGGCTTCGACCTGGCCGAGGGCCCGCTGGTGCGGGCCGTGCTGGCCGACCTCGGCGGCACCGCCGGCGCCCGGCTCTTCCTCACCGCCCACCACCTGGTGGTCGACGCGGTCTCCTGGCAGACCCTGCTGGGCGACCTGGAGACGGCCTACCGGCAGGCCGCCGAGGGCCGGCCGGTCGACCTCGGCTCGCGCGGCACCTCCTTCCTCGACTGGTCCCGCCGGCTCTCCGAGCACACCGCGGTCGGCGGCTTCGACGAGGAGCTGGACCACTGGTTCGCGGCCGGCCGCGCCGGCGGCGAGCCGCTGCCCGCCGACCTCACCGGCACCCCGACCGTCGCCACCGCCGCCGCCGTCCGGGTCGGCCTGGACGCGGAGAGCACCGACGCGCTGCTGCGCGAGGTCCCCGCGGTCTACCGCACCCAGGTCAACGACGTGCTGCTGACCGCGCTCGCCCGGGTGCTCGCCGACTGGACCGGCCGCTCCGCCGTCCTGGTGGACCTGGAGGGCCACGGCCGCGAGGAGATCTTCGACGACGTCGACCTGAGCCGCACCACCGGCTGGTTCACCACCTCCTTCCCGGTCGCCCTGGACACCGCCGACGGCGCCGACTGGGGCGCCCGGCTCCGCTCCGTCAAGGAGCAGCTGCGGGCCGTCCCCCAGCGCGGCATCGGCTACGGCGCGCTGCGCCACCTCAGCCCGGCCGGGGCGCCCGGCGAGCTGCTCGCCGAAGGCCCCCGCGCCCAGGTCGGCTTCAACTACCTCGGCCGGGTCGTCGACGGCCACGACGGCGGCCTGCTGCACGACGTGCGGCTCGGCTACGGCACCGAGCAGGCGCCCGGGGAACTGCTGGAGTACCCGCTCGACATCGTGGCGTACGTGCGCGACGGCAAGCTCGGCTTCGAGCTGTTCCACTCCACCGCGACCCACACCACCGAGACCGTCCAGCGGGTCGGCGACCAGCTCGTCGAGGCCCTGCGCGGGATCGTCGCGCACTGCCGCGAGGCCGGCGCCGCCGCCTCCGGGGCCACCCCCTCGGACTTCCCGCTCGCCCGGGTCGACCAGCCGCTGCTGGACGAGCTGACCGCCCTGGGCCGGATCGCCGACCTCTACCCGGCCACGCCGATGCAGCACGGCCTGCTGTTCCACAGCCTCACCGAGGAGGGCGAGGGCGTCTACCTCGGCCAGCTGTCCTTCCTGCTGGAGGGCGGCGTGGACGCGGACGCCTTCGCCGAGGCCTGGCAGCGCCTCGCCGACCGGACCCCGATGCTGCGCACCGCCTTCGCCCGGGTCGACACCGACCAGCCGCTCCAGGTGGTCCGCGAGCACGTCACCGTGCCCGTCGAGCGGCTGGACTGGAGCGCCCTGCCGGCGGCCGAGCGCGAGCAGCGGTTCGCCGCGTACCTCGCCGAGGACCGCACCCGCGGCATCGACCTGGCCGTGGCGCCGCTGATGCGCCTGGCCCTGATCGACGAGCCGGACGGCGCCCTGCGGGTCGTCTGGACCTCGCACCACCTGCTCCTGGACGGCTGGAGCAGCGCCGAACTGGTCTCCGAGGTGGTCGACGACTACCTCCGGCTCACCGGCCACGACCGGCCCGGCCCGGCCGCCCGCCGCCCGTTCCGCGACTACGTCGCCTGGCTCGGCGAGCAGGACCTGGCCGACGCCGAGCGCTACTGGCGCGAACTGCTCGACGGCTTCACCGCCCCGACCGCGCTGCCAGCCGACCGGGCCGGCGAGGAGGCGGCCCGCCAGGGCAGCGAGGCGACCAGCGTCTTCCAGCTGGAGCCCGAGGTCACCGAGCGGCTCGCCGAGGTCGCCCGGCGCCACCGGCTCACCACCAACACGCTCGCCCAGGGCGCCTGGGCGCTGACGCTCTCGCGCTACGCGGGGGAGCGGGAGGTCTGCTTCGGCTCGGCCGTCTCCGGCCGCCCCGCCGACCTGCCCGACGTCGAGTCGATGATCGGCCTGTTCATCAACAACCTGCCGGTGCGGGTCGAGGTCCGCCCCGAGCAGCCCGTCCTCGACTGGCTGGGCGACCTCCAGCGCGACCAGGTCCAGGCCCGCAGCTACGAGTACGTCTCGCTGGCCCAGATCCGCGGCTGGACCGGGCTGCCCGCCGGGGTCGACCTGTTCGACAGCTACGTGGTCGTCGAGAACTACCCCTTCGACGGCGAACTGGGCTCCGACCAGGGCATCCGGATCCGCGACGTGCGCTCCCAGGAGCCCACCAGCTACGCCATGGTGCTCGCGGTCTTCGCCGGCGAGCAGCTCTCCTTCCGGCTCGCCTACGACCCCGGGCTCTTCGACGCCGACACCGCCGACCGGGTCACCGGCGACCTGCGCGCCCTGCTGGAGGAGATCGCGGCCGAGCCCGAGCGCACCCTCGCCGAGCTGCGCGCGCTGGCCCCCGCCCACCGGGAGCGGCTGCTCACCGGCCACAACGAGACCGCCACCGCGCTCACCACCGACGCCCTGGTGCCCGAGCGGTTCGCCCGCCAGGCCGCCGCCACCCCGCAGGCCGTCGCCCTGGTCCACGGCGGCGAGCGGATCACCTTCGCCGAGCTGGACGAGCGGGCCAACCGGCTCGCCCACCACCTCGCCGACCAGGGTGTCGGCCCCGAGGTACCGGTCGCGGTCTGCCTGCGGCGCGGCCCCGGCCTGATCACCGCGCTGCTCGCGGTGCTCAAGGCGGGCGGCGTCTACACCCCGCTGGACCCGGCCGCCCCGGCCGAGCGCCTGCGGCTGCTGGTCGAGGACGTCAAGCCCCGGGTGGTGATCGCCGACGAGGCCGCGAGCACCACACTGGCGCTGCCCGCCGACGTCGCCCTGGTCGTCCCGGAGCGCGAGCGGGACGCGATCGCGGCCCGGCCCGCCACCGCCCCCGACCCGGACCTCGCCCCGGAGCACGCCGCCTACGTCATCCACACCTCCGGCTCCACCGGCAAGCCCAAGGGCGTGCTGGTCGAGCACGGCAGCCTGGCGAACCTGCTCGACAGCCACCTGCGGACGGTCTTCGAGCCGCTGCGCGAGGCCTGCGGCGACCGCCAGGTCCGGGTCGCCCACCTGGCGCCCGCGTCCTTCGACGCCTCCTGGAACCCGGTGCTGTGGATGGTCGCCGGCCACGAGCTGCACCTGGTCGACGACGAGGTGCGGCGCGACGCGCACGCCCTGGTCGCCTACCGCGCCGAGCAGCGGATCGACTTCCTGCAGACCACCCCGTCCTGGTTCCGCCAGCTCGACGACGCCGGACTGCTCGCCCCCGGCACCCACCCGCTGCGCGGCGCGGCACTCGGCGGCGAGGCGATCGGCCAGGCCCAGTGGGACCGGCTGCGCGCCCAGTCCGACCTGATCGCCTACAACTTCTACGGGCCCACCGAGGCCACCGTGGACGCGCTGGTCTGCCGGGTCGCCGACAGCCCCCGGCCCGTCCTCGGCCTGCCCGTCCAGAACGTCCGGGCCTACGTCCTGGACCCGGAGCGCAACCTCGCCCCGGTCGGCGCGCCCGGCGAGCTGTACCTGGCCGGCGACGGCCTCGCCCGCGGCTACCTGGGCCGCCCCGACCTGACCGAACAGGCCTTCCTGGCCGCGCCGTTCGACCCCAAGGAGCGGCTGTACCGCACCGGCGACCGGGTCCGCCGGCTGTCCGACGGCCGGCTGGAGTTCCTCGGCCGGCTCGACGACCAGGTCAAGCTGCGCGGCTACCGGATCGAGCCGGGCGAGATCACCGCGGCCCTGGACGCCCACCCGGGCGTCGCCGAGTCCGTCGTCCTGGTCCGCGGCGAGGCCGAGCACGCCCGCCTGGTCGCCTACCTGCGGCCGGCCGCGGGCGGCGTCCCCGGCGCCGCCGAGCTCGCCGGCTACCTCGCCGAGTGGCTCCCGGCCCACCTGGTGCCGGCCGCCTTCGTCGAGGTGGAGTCCTTCCCGCTCACCCGGCACGGCAAGATCGACCGGGCCGCGCTGCCCGACCCCGCCGAGACGGTCGTCGAGGCCGCCGAGGAGTGGGTGGAGCCGCGCGACGAGACCGAGAAGCTGATCGCCGGGATCTGGTCCGAGACCCTGCACGTGGAGCGGGTCGGCGCGCACGACAGTTTCTTCGCCCTCGGCGGGCAGTCCCTGACCAGCGTGCAGGCGATCACCAGGATCAAGCAGACCTTCGGCATCCGGATCGCCTTCCGCAGCCTCCTGGAGAACCCCACCGTGGCGGGGGTGGCGCGACTCGTCGAGGACGCGCTGCTGGAGGAACTGGAGCGAGAGGCCGCGCGCCAGTCGGCGCCGGCGGCGGAGTAGGGGCAACCGACATGAGTGAGACCCAGACGTCCACGTCCCGCGAGGACCGCATCGCGGCCCTGCCCGAGCACCTGCGGGCCCTGCTGCGGGACCGCCTGGCGGGCGCCGAGGCGCCCGCCCCCGAGGCCGCCGCGAGCACCGCGCTGCGCCCCGCCGACCGTTCCTGCCCGCTGCCGATGTCCTTCGCCCAGCAGCGGATGTGGTTCCTGTACGAGTTCGACCCGGAGTCGGTCGGCTACAACTCCTCCTTCGCGCTGCGGCTGCGCGGCGACCTCGACCGCGCGGCGCTGCACGGCGCGCTGGCCGCCGTCGTCGACCGGCACGAGGCGCTGCGCACCACCTACGACCAGGTGGACGGCGTCCCGGTGCAGGTCCCGCACCCGAGTGTGGACATCCCGCTGCCGGTCGTGGAGGCCGGCGGCGGGACGCCCGAGGAGCGGGAGGAGGAACTGCTGCGGCTGGTCCGCGAGGAGGCCGGCCGGCCCTTCGACCTGCGCACCGGCCCGGTGCTGCGGACCCTCCTCGTCCGGCTCTCCGACCGCGAGCACGTGCTCGTCCTGAGCATCCACCACATCGCGCACGACGGCTGGTCGCTGTCGATCGTCACCCGCGAGCTGGGCCAGTACTACGCGGCCGCGCTCCAGGGGCGCGAACCCGACCTGCCCGCGCCGGGGCCGCAGTACGCGGACTACTCGGTGTGGCAGCGCGAGCGGGCCTCCGGCGGGCGGCTCGACGAGCAGCTCGACTACTGGCGCGAGCAGCTCGACGGCGTCCCCGTGCTGGAGCTGCCGACCGACCGGCAGCGCCCCGCCGTGCCCACCGGGGCGGGCGCCTTCCACGAGTTCAGCGTCCCGGCAGAGACCGTCGCCGGGCTGCGCGAGCTCACCGAGTCCGCCGCGGCGACGCTGTTCATGACGCTCACCGCGGCCACCCAGCTGCTGCTGGCCCGGCTCTCCCGGCAGGAGGACGTCGCGATCGGCACCCCGGTGGCCGGCCGCGACGAGCCCGAACTCGCCGACCTGGTCGGCCTGTTCCTCAACACCCTGGTGCTGCGCGCCCGGACCGAGCCGGGCCTGGGCTTCCGGGACTTCCTGGGCCAGGTCCGCGACACCGTGCTGGCCGGCTTCGACCACGCGGAGGTCCCGTTCGAGCGGGTGGTGGACGCCGTCCAGCCCGAGCGCGACCCCAGCCGGATGCCGCTCGCCCAGGTGCTCATCGTCCTGCAGAACGCCCCCGAGGCGGTCCTCGACCTGCCCGGGCTGACCATGGAGCAGCTGGCCCTGCCGCAGGCGAGCACCGGCTTCGACCTCGTGGTGGCCTTCGAGGAGCGCCCCGACGGCAGCCTCTGGTCCGCCCTGGAGTACAGCACCGACCTGTACGACGAGGCCACGGTGCGCCGCTTCGCCGGCCACCTGACCACCCTGCTCGGCTCGATCGCCGCCGACCCCGACCAGGAGCTGGGCCGGCTCGACCTGCTCGACCCGAAGCAGCACAACCGGCTCACCGTGGACTGGGCCCGCAACCCGGTGGCCTTCCCCGAACAGGACCCGGTGCACCTGCTGGTGGCCAAGCGGGCCGCCGAACGCCCCGACGGCCTCGCGGTGGTGCGCGGCGACGAGCGGCTCAGCTACGCCGAACTCGACCGCCGGGCCGGGCTGTTGGCCGAGGTGCTGCGCTCCCGCGGCACCCGCCCCGGCGACGTCGTCGGCGTCTGCTGCGAGCGCGGCCCCGACCAGGTGGCCGCCACCCTCGCGGTGCTCAAGGCCGGCGCCGCCTTCCTGCCGCTGAACCCGCGCTTCCCGGCCGCCCGCCGGGAGCTGATGCTGGCCGAGACCGGCGCCGGGTTCGTCTTCACCGAACGCGCGCTGGCCGCCGACGCGGGCGAGTCCGCCGCCGAGCCGCTGATCCTGGAGGACCTGCGCCCGCAGCTCGACGCGCACACCGGACCGGTGCCCGAGGGCGACCGGGTGGGGCCGGACGCGCTCGCCTACATCGTCTACACCTCCGGCTCCACCGGGACGCCCAAGGGCGTGCTGCTGGGCCACGGCGGCCTGACCAACGTGGTCAACGCCTCCCGGCTGATTGTCGGCACCGGCCCCGAGAACACGGTGACCCAGCTCTCCTCGCCCAGCTTCGACGGCGCGGTCTGGGAGACCTTCCTCGCCCTCGTCTCCGGCGCGGCGCTCGCCCTCCCGGCGAACGAGTCCGAGGCGCTGGGCAGCGAGCAACTGCGCGCCATGGCGGGAGGCCGGCCCACCGTCCTCGCGCTGCCGCCCGCGGCCCTCGCGGCGGTCGAGCCCGAGGCACTGCCCGCCGGCTCGGTGGTGCTCGCCGTCGGCGACCGCTGCCCGGTCGGCCT
This sequence comes from Kitasatospora sp. NPDC088160, assembly GCF_044741445.1. Taxonomy (NCBI): domain Bacteria; kingdom Bacillati; phylum Actinomycetota; class Actinomycetes; order Kitasatosporales; family Streptomycetaceae; genus Kitasatospora; species Kitasatospora sp. NPDC088160. The sequence goes on from NZ_JBIUSS010000002.1 coordinate 480,445, forward strand.
GGCCCGCAGGTGGTCGCGGGTCCACCGCTTCATCAACGGCTACGGCCCGACCGAGAACACCGTCGGCGCCACCATGTTCGAGGTCCAGGACGAGGAGGCCGGCAGCCGGCTGTCGATCGGCCGGCCGCTGCCCAACACCGAGGTCTACCTGCTGGACCCGCACGGCAACCCGGTGCCGCCCGCCGTCACCGGCGAGATCCACCTCGGCGGCCGCGGCGTCGCCCAGGGCTACCTGGGCCGCCCGGAGCTGACCGAGCAGCGGTTCGTCCCGCACCCCTTCGCGGACGACCCCGGGGCCCGGCTCTACCGCACCGGCGACCTCGGCGCCTGGCTGCCTGACGGGCGGATCGACTTCCGCGGCCGCGCCGACGACCAGGTCAAGATCCGCGGCTTCCGGGTCGAGCCCGGCGAGATCGAGTCGGCGATGCAGCGCCACCCCGCGGTCGACCAGGCCGCCGTGGTGGTCCGCGAGAGCGACCGCGGCAAGCAGCTCGTCGGCTACCTGGTCGCCGCGCCCGGCCGCGACCGGGGCGAGGCGGTCCGCGAGGTCCGCGAGGCCCTGACCGAGGAACTGCCCGCCTTCATGGTGCCGGCCGCGCTGATCCCGATGGACGCGATGCCGCTCACCACCAACGGCAAGGTCGACCGGGACGCCCTGCCGGACGCCCGGGAGGCCCTGACCAGGGTCTCCACCCCGCCGACCGGCCCGGTGGAGACCGCGCTGGCCGAGGTGTTCCGCTCGGTGCTGGGCATCGAGGACGTCGGCGCCGAGGACGACTTCTTCCTGCTCGGCGGCGACTCCATCCTCTCCACCCAGGTGGTCGCCCGGGCTCGCCAGGAGGGCCTGCACTTCACCGCCCGGGACCTCTTCCAGCACAAGACCGTCGCCGCGCTCGCCAAGGCCGCCGGGACGGGGGAGAGCGGGCCGGCCGAGGAGGACCCGTACCGCACCGGGCCCGTGCCGCTGACCGCCGTGCAGCAGTGGTTCTTCGAGCACCACACCGTCAACCCGGGCCACTTCAACCAGTCGCTGCTGTTCGAACTCGTCCCGGGCACCGACGCCGAGGCCCTGCGCGCCGCCCTGGCCGCGCTGGTCGGGCAGCACGACATGCTGCGCGCCCGCTACACCCGCGACGCCGGGGGCGCCTGGTCCCAGGAGGTGGCGGCCGAGGCCGACGGCTGCTGGGACTTCCAGCGGCTCGACCTCGCCGGGGCGCAGGACGCCGAGGAGCGCGCCACCGAGGCGTTCCGGCAGGCCCAGAGCGGCCTGCGGCTGGCCGACGGGCCGTTGCTGCGCGCCGTCCTGGCCGACCTGGGACCGGACCGCCCGGCCCGGCTGTTCCTCACCGCGCACCACCTGGTGGTCGACGGCGTCTCCTGGCGCATCCTGCTCGACGACCTGCGCTCCGCCTACGCCGACCTGGCGGCCGGCCGGCCCGTGCGGCCCGCCCCGCGCTCCACCTCCTTCGGCCAGTGGTCCCGCCGACTGCGCGAGCACGCCCTGACCGGCGGCTTCGACGACGAGCTGGCGCACTGGCGGTCGCTGCCCGAGCCCGCCGGGGAGCACCTGGACACCGGCCGGTTCGGTGACCGCCGCACCGCGCGGCACACCCTGACCGAGGACGAGACGGAGGCGCTGTTGCGCCGGGTGCCCGGCGTGCTGCGCGCGCAGGTCCACGAGGTGCTGCTGACCGCCCTCGCCCAGGCGCTCGCCGCCCAGGGCCACGCCGGTGACGGCGGCACCGTGATCGACCTGGAGGGGCACGGCCGCGAGGAGATCCTGGACGGCGTCGACCTGTCCCGCACCGTCGGCTGGTTCACCACGATCTACCCGGTGCTGCTCGACGTGCCCGCGGACCTGGCGCCGACCGCCGCCGTCCGGGTGGCCAAGCGCCGGCTGCGGGCCGTCCCGCGCCGCGGCATCGGCCACGGCGTCCTGCGGCTGGCGGCGGCCGTCGAGGCCCGGGAGGACCTGCTGGTCCCGGTGCCCAGGGCCCGGATCGGCTTCAACTACCTCGGCCAGTGGGACAACCAGCTGCCCGAGGGGGACCGGCTGATCCTGCGCCACCTGGACCACGGCGGCGGCGACCACGAGCCGGGCGAGACCCGCACCTACGAGCTGGACGTCGCCGCCGCGGTCGAGGGCGGCCGGATGGAGCTGTCCTGCGTGTACGCGGGCGGCCGGTTCGACGAGGCGGCGGCCACCGCCCTGCTCCAGCGCATGCACGAGGCCCTGCGCGAGATCGTCCGGGCCTGCGGATGACCGGCCGGGCCGGTACGGACACGGCCCCGCGGGGCCGACGGAAGGAAGTGACCGTTTGAACGACGACCAACCCTGGCTGGTGATCCCCCGGCCGCGCCCGGAGGCGACCCGTCGGCTGGTCTGCCTGCCGCACGCCGGCGGCAGCGCGGGCTTCTACCGGCCCTGGGCCAACCACCTCTCGGCGGCCGTCGAACTCCAGCTCGTCCAGTACCCGGGGCGGGAGGAGCGGATCGAGGACCCCTTCGTCCAGGACGCCGCGACCCTGGTGGCCCAGCTGACGCGGGCGCTGCTGGAGACCGACCGTCCCGGCGTCGAGACGGTCGTCTTCGGCCACAGCATGGGCGCGCTGCTCGCGTACGAGACCGTGCAGTCGCTGCACGCGCAGGGCCTGCCGGTGGCCCGGCTGGTGCTCTCCGGCTACCCGCCGCCGCAGGCGCCGGCCGGCTCCGGCGACGGACCGGTCGGGCGGGCGCCGGCCCGGCCCCGCGGCGACGACGAGCTCCTCGCCACGGTCGCGGGCCACGGCGGGACCCAGATGTCGATCTTCGACGACCCGGACATCCGGGAGATGGTGCTGCCGATCCTGCGCAACGACTACCTGCTGATCGACTCCTACCGGCCCACCGCGCTGCGCCCGGTGGACTGCGGGGTCGTGGTGCTCACCGGGGACTCCGACGTCACGGTGAGCGTCGAGCGGGCCCGCGGCTGGGAGGCGCTGGCCGGCAAGGAGTTCGCGTTCCACGTGCTGCCCGGCGGGCACTTCTACCTGACCGCGCAGCGGGCCCGGGTCATCTCCTTGCTGCACGACTACCTGCTGGACGGGGACTGAGCCGGCCCGGCCGGGCCGCGAACCCCCGCCGAACGCCCGTCGAACCCCCGCCGAATTCCGGCGAGTTCCGCCGAACAGATGGCACCCCCAACCATCGGGTGCCATCTGTTCGGCATGTCGGAAAACCCCCGGCGAACGCCGGGACGCGCTGGAGTGCGTGTTTCCGCTGAGGCTTAAAAGCCTGTTTTCCGGAGGCTCCGCTGCCGCAGGATTTCGAGCCATGGGACAGCCCGGGGCTCCGGGTTGAACGACCGGCTGAGAGGGTCAGGAATGCTGGGCAACGTCGTCATCGTCGGTGGTGGGACATCCGGTTGGATGGCCGCCTCGTACCTGCGCGCCGCATTCGGCGATCGCATTTCCGTCACGCTGGTGGAATCCAAGCGAATCAAGTCCATCGGGGTCGGCGAGGCGACCTTCAGCACCGTCCGGCATTTCTTCAACTACCTGGGCCTGCCGGAGCACGTCTGGATGCCCAAGTGCAATGCCACCTACAAGCTCGGCATCCGATTCGAGAACTGGCGGCGCAAGGGCCACTACTTCTACCACCCCTTCGAGCGCCTCCGGGTCGTCGACGGCCTGCCGCTCACCGACTGGTGGCTGAACAGCCGCTCCGGCGACCGCTTCGACCAGGACGTGTTCCTGATGGCCGCGATCTGCGACGCCGAGAAGTCCCCGCGCTACCTCGACGGCACCCTCTTCGAGCAGGACTTCAAGGAGGGCGGCAACACGACCGAGCGCGACACCCTCACGGAGCAGGACACCCAGTTCCCGTACGCCTACCAGTTCGACGCCTCGCTGCTGGCCGACTTCCTCTCCGGGTACGCCACCGAGCGCGGCGCCAAGCACATCGAGGACGACGTCGTCGAGGTCGTCCAGGACGAGCGCGGCTGGATCAGCGGCGTGCGCACCAAGGAACACGGCCTGATCGAGGGCGACCTCTTCATCGACTGCACCGGCTTCCGCGGCCTGCTGATCAACCAGACCCTGGAGGAGCCGTTCACCTCCTTCCAGGACACCCTGCCCAACAACCGCGCGGTGGCGCTGCGCGTCCCGGTCGACATGGAGAAGCGCGGCCTGCGCCCCTGCACCACCGCCACCGCCTCGGACGCCGGCTGGATCTGGACCATCCCGCTGTTCGGCCGCATCGGCACCGGCTACGTCTACTCCGACGAGTACGCGACGCCCGAGGAGGCCGAGGCCACGCTGCGGGCCAAGGTCGGCCCGGAGGCGGAGGGCCTGGAGGCCAACCACATCAGGATGCGGATCGGCCGCACCCGCAACGCCTGGGTCAACAACTGCGTCGCCATCGGCCTGTCCAGCGGCTTCGTCGAGCCCCTGGAGTCGACCGGCATCTTCTTCATCCAGCAGGGCATCGAGGAACTGGTCAAGCACTTCCCGGACGCCGACTGGGACCCGGGGCTGCGCCGCTCCTACAACCGCATCGTCGGCAACACCATCGACGGCGTACGGGAGTTCCTCGTCCTGCACTACAAGGCCGCGGCCCGCGAGGACAACGCCTACTGGCGGGACGCCAAGACCCGGGTGATGCCCGACGGCCTGGCCGAGCGGATCGAGCTGTGGAAGGCCAAGCCTCCGACGGAGGCCACCATCTTCCCGCACTTCCACGGGTTCGAGTCCTACTCCTACCTGGCCATGCTGCTCGGCCTCGGCGGCATCGAGCTCAAGGCCCCGCCCGCGCTCGCCCTTCAGGACGGCAGCCGCGCGGAGAAGGAGTTCCAGCTGCTGAGCGACCAGTCCGCCGAGCTCCTGAAGCGCCTGCCCAGCCAGTACGAGTACCTCGCCCAGATGCACTGACCCTTCGGCGCCCCGAGAAAGGAGGCACCATGGACAGTCTTCCGTACGTACCGGCCGCGGTGACGCTCGCTCTGCTCGTCCCCGTGGCACTGCTCGGACGCCGGCTGGCGAAGCTGCTGCGGCAGCCGGAGATCGTCGGCGAGATCATGGCCTGCCTCCTGCTCGGGGCGCTGCTGGCGAGCCAGTGGCACTGGAAGCCGGCCACCATGGACGGCGGGGCCGTCCTGGAGAAGGCGGGCCACCTCGGCCTCGCGCTCTTCCTGGTGGGCGCCGTCCACGAGATCCGGGCCGGCGGCAGCCGGCTGGGCGGGCGCACCATCGCGATGACCGCCACCGGTTCGCTGCTGCTGCCGCTCGGCTGCGGCGTCGCGTTCGCCGCGTGGGTGCTGGCCGACGGCTCCCCGGCCCTGCGCGGCGGCGCCCCGGCCGGGGTGCTGGTCCTGATGCTGGCGATCGCGCTGGCGGTCACCGCCGTACCGGTGCTGGCCGGCATCCTGGACGACCGCGGCATGCTCAACACCGCGATCGGCCGGCTCTGCATGGCGGTCGCGGTCTCCATCGACGCCGTCACCTGGTCGCTGCTGGCGATCGCGGTCGGCCTGGCGCACGGCGGCGGGAAGATCACCCCGTACCTGGTGTTCGTCGTCGGCCTGCTGGGAGCCTGGCTGCTCCGCCGGGCCGGAGCCCTGCCCGGGCCCCGGGCCTGGGCCGAGCGGATCCCGGTGGCGGTGCCGATCGGGCTGACCGCCGCCGCGGCCGTGGCCGCCGCCCTGACCACCTCGCGGCTGGGCCTCACCGACGTGCTCGGCGCCGTCCTGGTCGCCCTGGCGCTGCCGGGCGACGACGGCGCCGGCCCCTGGACCAGGGCCGCCCACACCGTCGGCGGCTGGGGCCGGATCGTGCTGCCGCTGCTGTTCACGGTGACCGGCATGGGCCTCGCCTCGGCGCCGCTCAGCGTGTTCTCCTGGCAGGCCGTCGTCCTGTCCGTGGTGCTCGCGATCTTCGGCAAGCTGGTCGGCAGCTACTACGGCGCCCGGGCGGCCGGCCGGCCTCCGGTCGAGTCCATGCGGATCGCGGTGTTCCTCAACGCCCGCGGCCTGACGGAGCTCGCCGTCCTCCAGACGGGTTACCAGGCCGGGATCCTCACCCCGGCGCTCTTCCTCGCCCTCGTCGTGATGGCCCTGTTCACGACGGTGCTCAGCGGTCCGCTGCTGTGGGTCATCGACCGGCGCACGGCGAGCGTGGACGCGCCCCGGACCGCGGAGCCGGTCCCCTACCCAGTCGAGCGGTGAATCACGTGGAACTCGTCACCTCAACCCCCTCCGATTTCCGGACCTTCATGTCCGGCTTCCCGAGCGGCGTCGCCATCGTCACCTCGCTGGACGACGCGGGCCGGCCCTGGGGCATGACCTGCTCCGCCCTGTGCAGCGTCACCGTCGAACCGCCCACCCTGCTGGTCGGCATGCGGGCGGAGAGCCCGACCCTGAAGGCCGTGCTGCGCAGCGGCCAGTTCGCGGTGAACCTGCTGCACGCCGAGGGCCGCGGCACCGCCGAACTGTTCGCCTCCGGCGACCCGGACCGGTTCGACGCGACCACCTGGCGGCTGCCCCCCGGCGCCGGCGGACCCCACCTCGTCCACGACGCCCACGCGGTGGCCGACTGCCGGGTCAGCCAGCTGGTCCCCGTCGGCGGCCAGCGGATGGTCTTCGGCGAGGTCATCCGGATCACCGAGCTCAGCGACGCGTCGCCGCTGCTCTACGGGAGGAGACAGTTCAGCACCTGGCCCGCCTAGCAGAGCTAGCAGAGCGTCCCCACAAGACGCCCAGACCACCGTTGTGGAGGAGAGATGACCGCTCAACCCACCGACGCGGACACGCCGCAGGGCACACCCGCCCGCGACCAGGGCATCCAGCGCCACAGCGCGATGCCGGTCCGGAAGTACCAGCCGTACCAGGCGGTCGGGCTGCCCGACCGCGGCTGGCCGGGCCGCCGCGCGGAGCAGGCCCCGCTGTGGTGCAGCGTCGACCTGAGGGACGGCAACCAGGCCCTGACCGACCCCATGGACATCACCCGCAAGCGGCGGATGTTCGACCTGCTGGTCGCCATGGGGTTCAAGGAGATCGAGGTCGGCTTCCCCACCTCCTCGCAGGACGACCACGCCTTCCTCCGCCACCTCGTCGACACCGGCGCGATCCCGGACGACGTCGTCGTCCAGGTCATGACGCCGATCCGCGGCGACTTCATCGAACGCACCGTCAAGGCCCTGGAGGGCGTGCCGCGCGCCGTCCTCCAGATCTTCAACCCGACCTCGGAGGTCCAGCGCCGCCTGGTCTTCCGCAAGGACCGCCGGCAGACCACCGCCATGGCGCTCGACGGGGCCGAACAGGCCCTCAAACTCCAGGACTCGATCCCCGGCACGGAGATCTACCTCCAGTACGCGCCGGAGTCCTACACCCAGACCGAGCCGGACTACGCGCTCGAACTCTGCAACGCCGTCCTCGACTTCTGGGCCCCGCGGGCCGCGCACACGCTGCGGATCAACCTGCCCTCCACCGTCGAGGTGTTCCCGCCGCAGGAGTTCGCCGACCGGATCGAGTACACCCACCGCAACCTGCTCCACCGCGAGCGCACCATCCTCGGCGTGCACCCGCACAACGACCGCGGCAGCGGCGTCGCCGCCGCCGAACTCGCCGTCCTCGCCGGGGCGGACCGGGTCGAGGGCACCCTGTTCGGCAACGGCGAGCGCTCCGGCAACGTCTGTCTGGTCACCCTGGCCATGAACCTGTTCTCCCAGGGCGTCGACCCGATGCTGGACCTGAGCGACATCGACGGCATCCGCCGCATCGTCGAGAGCTGCAACCAGATGCCCGTCCACGCCCGCCACCCGTGGGCCGGCGACTTCGTCTACACCTCCTTCGCAGGCTCCCACCAGGACGCCATCGCCAAGGGCCTGCGCGCCCGCGAGGAGTCCGGGCAGGAGGTCTGGGACGTGCCGTACCTGCCGATCGACCCGCGCGACATCGGCCGCGACTACCAGGCGCTGATCCGGATCAACACCCAGTCCGGCAAGGGCGGCATCGCCCACCTGCTGCGCACCGAGTACGGCATCGAGCTGCCGCGCCGCCTCCAGATCGACTTCGCCGCCGAGATGCAGGCGGTCTGCGAGGAGATCGGCGGCGAGATCACCGGCGACCAGCTGTGGGAGCACTTCGTCGAGCGGTACGTGGCGCTGGGCACCGAGACCGTGCCCGGCCTGCCGGAGCCGGAGCCGCTGGTGGCGGAGCCCGGCGACACCCGCTGGAGCGGGGCCACCGCCGAGGCGGTGGCCGGCTACGGGCTCGACGCCGTCGTCCAGGGCCTCGTCGTGGAGCGGGCCGGCGCACCGCTGAACGCGGTCACCGCCGCCTTCGAGATCGTCGTGGACTCCCACTCCTACTGGGGAGTCGGCATCGCTGAGGAGGAGGGCGAGGCCGTCGGCCGGGCCGTCCGGGCCGCGTCCCTGCGGGCGCTGCTGGACACCGAGCGGTCCGGTCTGTCCGAGGCCCGCTAGGGCCACCGGGCTGACGGGCCGGGCAGGGCCGGGCCGACGGGCTGAACAGGTCCGGAGGGCTTTGACAGGGCCGCCGTGGGCGGGGGAGGGAGGAACCAAGCATGCCCTGGAACACCTTGATCGACGTGGCACGGGAGGACGTGCTCCCGCTGACCGCCCAGATCCGGGACGGCATCAAGCGGGAGATCGCCGAGGGGGCGCTGCACCCCGGCACCCGGCTGCCGTCGAGCCGTCAGCTCGCCGAGGACCTCCGGGTGTCCCGCAGCGTCGTCGTCGAGGCCTACGGGCAACTCGTCGCCGGCGGCTACCTGGAGGCGACCCGGGGGTCGGGCACCCGGGTCGCCACCCACCTGGACCGGGGCACCCGGATGCCGACCCTGCTCGGCGACGCCCGCCCCGCCCCGGTGATCCGCTGGGACCTGCGGGCCGGCGGCGCCGACGCCTCCGCCTTCCCCCAGCGCGAGTGGCTGGCCGCCTACCAGCGGGCCGCGCGCCGGCTCGGCCCGCGCGACCTCGGGTACCCGCCGGTGTCCGGCGTCCCGGCGCTGCGCGCCGAACTCGCCCGCTACCTCGGGCGGGCGCGCGGCGTGCACACCACCCCCGAGCACGTCATGGTGGTGTCCGGGTTCGCCCAGACGCTCGGCCTGGTCTGCGCCACGCTGCCCCGCACCGGCCTCGGCGCGCTCGCCGTCGAGGACCCGTGCCACCCGCAGCAGCGCCAGTTCATCGTCGAGTCGGGCCTGGACTGCCCGTCCGTCCCGGTCGACGAGCAGGGCATCGACGTGGCCGCGCTGGCCCGCACCGGCGCCCGCGCGGTGCTGGTCACCCCCGCCCACCAGTTCCCCACCGGCGCCGTGCTCAGCGCCGAGCGGCGGGCCGCCCTGGTCCGCTGGGCGGAGGACGTGGACGGCTGGATCATCGAGGACGACTACGACGGCGACCTCTGGCTGGACCACGGCCGCCGGCCCACCGCGCTGCAACGGCTGTCCCCCTCCCGGGTGCTCTACGCGGGCACCGCGAGCAAGTCGCTGGCCTCCGGGATGCGGCTGGGCTGGCTGGTCGCCCCGCCCCGGCTGCGCCGCCGCCTGGAGGAGGTCCGCTCCCAACGGGACCTCGGCTGCGACGTGTTCACCCAGCACGCGTTCGCCGAACTGCTGGACGGCGGCGAACTCGACCGCCACCTGCGGCGCCAGCGCGAACGGCTGCGGGCCCGCCGCGAGGTCTTCCACGAGGCCGTGCGGCGCCGGCTGCCGGGGGCCCGGATCGTGGGCGCCTTCGCCGGGCTGCACGCCTACGTCCAGCTCCCGCACCGGGTGGACGAGGCCGCGCTGGTCGCCCGGGCGCTGCGCCGCTCGGTGCTGGTGCGCGGCGGCCGCTCGTACCACCACCGGTCCTGGCAGTCCGGGCCGGCCCTGGTGGTGGGGTACGCCGGGGTGCCCCGCAGCGGCGTCGCCGAGGCGGTGCGGGAACTGGGCGAGGCCTACGCCGAGTCGGCGGCGGACGGCTGCCTGCGCAGTGCCTGAGCCGCGCCCCGGCTCGGCCCGGAACGCGACCGTACGACACCGAGAGACGCCCGGACGGACAGTGGAGAGTCGAGGACACGGCATGGTGACGACGAGGACGGGCGGCGCCCCCGCGCCGCTCGCGGTGCGCGAGGCGGCCTGGCATCTGCCGGAGCAGCGGGTGCTGGTCGGCGAACTGCCCGAACTGGCGGGCCTGGACGGCGAACGCCGAACCACGCTGGCCGGCCTGGGGATCGACACCGTGGCCGTCGACCGCGAACTCGGCCCGACCGGGCTGGCCGAGCGGGCGGCCCGCAGCGCGCTCGCCGGCGCCGGGCTCGCCGCCCAGGACCTGGACGCCCTGATCGTCGTCGACTCCCGGGCCCCCGAGACCCTGCTCAGCTCCGAGGCGACCAGGCTCCAGGCCCGGCTCGGCGCCGACCAGGCCGTCACCTTCGGCGTCGGCGGCCTCGGCTGCGTCTCGCTCGGCCCGGCCCTGCTCGCCGCCCGCGGACTGCTCGCCGCCGACCCGGACGTCCGGCACGTCCTGGTCGCGCACGCCTCCACCCCGGCCACTCCCGGCCGCTACCGGCACCCCGTCACCGTCAACGGGGACGCCGGGCAGGCCCTGCTGCTCGCCCGCACCGGCCCGGTGCGGGTGCTCGACCTGGTCCAGGAGACCAACGGCGCGTACTGGGACCTCTTCCGGGTGGACTACCGGGACCGCCCCTGGGAGCGCTGGCAGGAGGAGTGCCGGGACCTGCCCGGCTACTCCTTCCGGCTCGCGGTGGAGACCAGGAACCGGCTCACCGCGCTCCTGGAGCGGCTGCTCAAGCGGCACGGCCTCGACCGCGCCGACGTCGCCGGCTACGCCAGCCAGAACCTCTCGGCGGGCGGACTGCGCTTCCTGGCGGAGTCGCTGGGTGTCGAACTCCTGCCGGAGTGCAAGGAGAACCTGTCCCGGTACGGCCACCTGGGGCCGAACGACGTCTTCCTCAACCTCTGGACGGCGCTGGCGAACGGGCGGCTGGCCGAGGGCGACCGGGTCGTCCTGGTCAACGTCAGCCCGGTGGCGGCCTGGAACCTGCTGCTGGTGGAAATCGGACCCTGGGAGAGCACCGCGTGACCGACACGGCAATCGAGATACGGGAGTTCCTGACCGTCGCACTGCGCCGGCCGGTGGCGCCGGACGAGGACTACTTCGCACTGGGGCTCGCGGACTCGCTGTTCGCGCTGGAGCTGGTGGTCTTCGTCGAGGAGCGGTTCGACATCCGGATCGAGGTGGACGACCTCGACCTGGACTCCTTCCGCACCGCCGAGCGGATCGCCGCGCTGGTCGAGCGCAAGCGGGCCGGCCTGGGCGCGGGCGGGGAGACGGGGGCCGGCTGTGCCGCCCACGGCTAGCGAGACCCGTCCGTCCGCCCCGTCCGACCTGGGGGCTTCGGTGGTCGACGCCGCCGCCGAGCTGGCCGCCGCCGTCCGCGACGATGCCGCCCGCTGGGACGAGCAGGGCGCGCTGCCCGACGAGGCCGTCCGCGCGGTGGCCGCCGCCGGGCTGCTCGGCCTCGACCTGCCCGCCCGCCACGGCGGCGCCGGCGCCACCCCGGCCCAGCTGGGCGAGGCCGTCGCGCACCTGGGCGGCGTCTGTGGCGCCCTGCGCGCGCTGCTCACCGTCCAGGGCATGACGGCCGCGGCGCTGCTGCGCTGGGGCGGCGAGGAGCAGCGCGCGCGGTGGCTGCCCGCACTGGCCTCCGGCGAACGCCTCGCCGGCTTCGCCGCCACCGAACGGGAGGCCGGCAGCGCGCTCGCCGAGGTCGGGACGCGGATCGAGGACGACGGCGAACGGCTGGTCGTCACCGGCGCCAAGCGCTGGGTGACCTTCGGGCAGAGCGCCGACGTGTTCCTGGTGCTGGGGCGCACCGACGCCGGCCCGACGGCCGTCCTGGTGGAGGCCGACCGGCCCGGGATCGTCCGCGAGCCCGTCAGCGGCCAACTCGGCCTGCGCGCCGCGCGGATCGCCCACCTCACCTTCGACCGGGTGCGGGTGCCCCGGGAGAACCTGGTGGCGCCGCCCGGGCTGGGCCTGACCCACACCTCCGCCGTGGCGCTGGACCACGGCCGGTTCACGGTGGCCTGGGGCTGCGTCGGCATGGCGGAGGCCTGCCTGGCCGACGCCGCCGAGCACGCCGCGCGCCGGGTCCAGGGCGGCGTGCCGCTGGCCGGGCACCAGCTGGTGCGCTCGCTGCTCGCCCGCTCCGCCGTCGACACGGCGGCCGCCCGGGCGCTGGCCGAGCGGGCCGCCGAGGCCCGGGTCGGCTCGCCGCTGGGCGCCGCCACCGAGACCGTGGTCGCCAAGTACGCGGCGGCCGGGGCGGCGAAGGCGGTCGCCGACCGGGCCGTCCAGATCCTCGGGTCGGCGGGCTGCGAGCCCGGCGTCCGGGCCGGCCGGTTCTACCGGGACGCCAAGGTGATGGAGATCATCGAGGGCAGCCCGCAGGTCGCCGAACTGCACATCGCCGACCGCCTGTTGCGCCAGGGGGTGCGCCGATGACCGGGCCGCAGCAGAGCGGGGCGGAGCAGAGTAGGGCGGAGCCGACCGTCAAGGTCCTGGTCTGGGATCTCGACGACACGCTCTGGGACGGCACCGTGCTGGAGGGCGACGATCCGGTGCCGTTCCCCGCCGCGACTGCCGCCCTGCGGGCGCTGGACGAGCGCGGCGTCCTGCACGCCGTCGCCAGCCGGAGCGACCGGGCCGTCGCCACCGCGCACCTGGAACGGCTCGGACTGCACGAGCTGTTCACCGTGCTGGAGATCGGCTGGGGGCCCAAGTCGGGCGCGGTGCGCCGGATCGCCGAGACCATCGGCATCGGGCTGGACACCGTGGCCTTCGTCGACAACGACCCGGTCGAGCGCGCCGAAGTGGCCGCCGCCCACCCCGTGGTGCGCTGCTACCCGGCCGAGCAGGTCGCCGCACTGGCCGAACTGCCGGAGTTCCGGCCCGAGTTCGTCACCTCCGACGCCCGTGAACGCCGGTTGCGTTACCGCGGCGAGGCGCTCCGCACCCAGGCCCGGGAGGATCACCAGGGCACCCCCGAGGAGTTCCTCGCCTCACTGGGACTGGAGCTGACGGTCCGTCGGGCCGGGTCGGACGACCTCGCCCGCGCCCACGAACTCACCGTCCGCACCCACCAGCTCAACACCACCGGCCGGACCTACGGCCTGCCGGAGCTGCGCGCGCTGTGCGACTCGCCCGACCACCGGGTGCTGGTCGCCGAACTGACCGACCGGTTCGGCGACTACGGCACCATCGGCCTCGCGCTGAGCGAGCGGACCGGGCACCGGGAGGGCGACGGCCCGGCCGGGCCGGCCGAGGTGCTGCGGCTGCTCCTGCTGTCCTGCCGGGTGATGTCCCGGGGCATCGGGCCGGCGCTGATCGGGCACGTCGTGCGCGCGGCCCTCGCCGAAGGGCGCCGCCCGCTGGCCGAGTTCGTGCCCACCGACGTCAACCGGGTGATGCTGGTGAACCTCCGGTTCGCCGGGTTCACCGTGGTGGGCCAGGAGGGGGAGGGTCGGCTGCTGCTCGGCTACCCGCCCGCCGCTCCGCCGCCCCCGCCGCCGGGCCACCTGCGGCTGATCACCCCCGAGGCCCCCGCGGCGTCCAACGCCCCTGTCGCCCTCGAGGCCCCCGACGCCCCCGACGCCCGGAGCCGGCCGTGACCGGGCCGGAATCCGTCGTGACCAGGAAGGACACCGTGCACCCGCAAGACACCCAGAACCGCGAGGCAGGCGAGGCCCGGGCGGCCCGCACCGACCGGATCCCGGTCGGGCTCGTCGGCGCCGGCACGATGGGCACCGCCGTCGCCCAGGTCTTCGCCGCGGCCGGGCACCCCGTGGTGGTGGTCGACCGGCAGCGGGCCGCCCTCGACGCCGGCCCCGGCCGGCTGCGGGACGGGCTGCGCGCCGCGCGGCTGCTCGGCCGCCGCCCGGCCCCCGGGGAGGCTCGTGCCGAGACCCCCGGCGAGGCCCGCCCCTCGGCGGCGGAGACCGTCGAACTGGTCGACTGGACGGACGAGTTCGGGCGCCTCGCGGTGGCCGGCTTCGTGGTGGAGTGCGCCTCCGAGCGGCTGGCCGTCAAGGAGCGGGTGCTCCGGGAGCTCGACCGGGTCTGCGCCCCCGCCACGGTGTTCGCCTCCTGCACCTCGGCGATCCCGGTCGAGCGGCTCGCCTCCTACACCGACCGGGCCGACCGGGTGCTCGCCACGCACTTCATGAACCCCGCGTACCTCAAGGAAACCGTCGAGGTGGTGCGCGGCCCGGCCACCACCGCCCGGACGCTGGAGACCACCCTCGCCCTGCTCGCCGGGGTCGGCCGCCGCGCCCACGTCGTCCGCGACTCGCCGGGTTTCGTCTCCAACCGGGTGCTGATGCCGATGGTCAACGACGCGGCCGCCCGGGTGCAGGAGGGCGTGGCCGACGCGGAGACCGTCGACCTGATCTTCCAGGAGTGCTTCGGCCACGCCATGGGCCCGCTGCGCACGGCGGACCTGATCGGGCTCGACACCATCGTCGACACCCTCGACGTCCTGCTGGAGACCACCGGCGACGAGCGGTTCCGGCCCTGCGACCTGCTGCTCGACCTGGTGCGGCGAGGACACTTCGGCCGCAAGACCGGGCTGGGCTTCTACGCCTACGGGACCCGCCCGTGACCGCCGGCCGCCCTGCCCCCGACGTGCTCGACCTGATGCGCGAGCGGTTCCGTACGCTGCCCGACCGGACCGCCGTGACGGTCGGCGAGCAGAGCCTGACGTATCGTCAACTCGATCTCGAAGCAAGCATGTTGGCCGATCGGCTGGCCGCCGTCGGGGTCGCCCCCGGTCGGCTCGTCCTGATCCACCGCCGCCAGGGCGTGCGCACCGTCGTCGGCATGCTGGCCGCGCTGCGGCTGGGCGCCGCCTGGTGCGTCCTGGAACCCGAGCGCCCCGCCGCGATGGTGCGCGCCCTGCTGCGCGACAGCGGCTGCGCCGTCCTGGTGTACGACGACGGCGACCCGGCCACCCCGCCCGCCGCCGTACGGGAGTTGACGGCCGGCTGCGGGCAGCCCGTCACGGTGGTGGCCGAGAGCGGACCGGCCCCGGCCCCGGCCGTGTCTCCGGACGCAGGCCGGTCGGACGCCGTGGTGCCCCCGACCGCACCGGCCTACGCCGTCACCACCTCCGGGACCACCGGGGAGCCCAAGGCCGTCCTGGTCTCCCGCGGCGCGCTCGCCCACCTGGTCGCCTCCCGCGCCGAGGGCCCCGCCGCGACCACCTTCACCGCCTCCCGGCTCTCCTGGGACGCGCCGCTGCTGATGCTGTTCCACACGCTCTGCGGCGGCGGCACGGCGGTGCTGCCCGACGAACGGGCCCTGCCCGACCCGGAGGCCGCCGCCGCGCTGATCCGCCGCCACCGGGTCGAGGTGGCGGTCAGCCCGCCCTCGTTCCACGTGCTGGTGCTGCCCCACCTGGCCGGCGCCGACGCCCACCTGCGGCAGTGGATCGTCGGCGGGGAGGCGCTGTCGGCCGCGCAGGCCGAGCGGCACCGGGCCGTCCTGCCCGGCACCCGGCTGGTCAACGAGTACGGCGCCACCGAGACCACCGTCACCGTGCTCGCCCAGCCGGTCGCGTCCGCGCCGCTCGACCCCGTCCCGATCGGGCGGTCCACCCCGGGCAACCGGATCCACCTGCTGGACGAACGGCTCGCCCCGGTCGGGCCCGGGCGGACCGGCGAGCTGTACGTGGCCGGGCCGCAGGTCGCCGAGGGCTACGCCGGGCGCCCGGCCGAGACCGCGCTGCGCTTCCTCCCCGACCCCTTCGCCACCACCCCCGGCGCCCGGATGTACCGCACCGGGGACCTCGCCTCCGCCGACCCCACCGGGGCGCTGGTGTTCCGCGGCCGGGCCGACGGGCAGCTCAAGGTGCGCGGCGTCCGGGTCGAACGCGAGGCCGTCGAAGCGGCGCTGGAACGCCACCCCGCCGTCCGGCAGGCCGCCGTCCTCGCCGTGACCGGCCCCGACGGCACCACCGCGCTGGCCGCGTGCTGGCTCCCCGCCGACCCCGCCGCCCCCGCGCCGGACACCGCCGAACTCCTGGCGCACTGCACCGCCCTGCTCGGCGGCCAGGCCCGGCCGGAGCGCTTCGTCCGGGTGGCCGGCTTCCCGCTCGCGCCGTCCGGCAAGACCGACCTCCAGGTGCTGCGCGCCCTACTCGCCGAAGACCACGGCGAGACCGGCGACCCCGGCGAGACCGGCGGGCCGGACGGTCTCGGCGGACGCGACGAGCCCGCCGAGGCGGACGGCGCCCCGCGGCTCGTGACGCGTTACTGGACCGAGGTCCTCGGGCACGGCGACTTCGGACCGGACGACGACTTCTTCGCCGTCGGCGGCAACTCGCACCGGATCGTCGAACTCCACCTGCGCCTCGAAGGCCGCTGGCCCGGCGCCGTCCGCGTCGGCCGGCTCTTCGACCTGCGCACCGTCGCCGAGCAGGCCGCGGCCGTCGCCCCGGAGCCCGTCGCCCCGGAGCCCGTCGCCCCGGAGCCCGCCAACCCGGAGCCCGTCGCCCCGGCGGCCGGAGCGCCCACGGGCGGCGCCCGGCCCGACGCCGCGTACGAAGTCTGACGAACGGGAGAGAGCAGCAGTGACCAGGACCCCAGCGACGGCCCCCGCCGACACCGACATCGCCGTCGTCGGCATCGGCGCCCGCTTCCCCGACGCCGACGACCTGGCGGCCTTCCGGGCCAACCTCGCCGCCGGCCGGGACTCCGTCGGGGACATGCCCGCCGCCCGGGCCGCTGCCACCGGACTCGACCCGGACGCGGGCTACCTGCCGATGGGCCACCTCGCCGACGTCCACACCTTCGACCACGCCTTCTTCGGCCTCTCCCGGCGCGAGGCCGCCCTGATGGACCCCCAGCAGCGGATCGCGCTGGTCCTCGCCCACCAGGCCGTCGAGGACGCCGGCTACGCCGCGAGCGCCCTGCGCGGACGCCAGGTCGCCGTGGTGCTCAGCGCCGCCGCCTCCGGCTACCTCGGCGCCGCCACCGAGCCCGGCCCGCTCAGCGCCCTCGGCAACGTGCCCTTCGCGCTGCCCGCCCGGATCGCCCACGTGCTCGGCTTCGAAGGCCCCTGCTACGCCGTCGACACCGGCTGCAACGGCTCGCTCGTCGCCGTCCACCAGGCCTGCCGCGAACTGCGCGACGGCGAGGCCGAGTACGCGCTCGCCGGCGGCTTCAGCCTGCGCCCCGGCGGCCTGCCCGCCCGGCAGACCGAAGGCATGACCGAACTCGTCTCCCCGAGCGGCCGCTGCCGGGCCTTCGACGCCGACGCCGACGGCACCGCCAGCGGCGAGGGCGGCGCCGTCCTGCTGCTCACCACCCTCGGCCGGGCCCGCGCCGACGGCACGCCCGTCCACGCCGTGATCCGCGGCAGCGCCGTCCGGCACAACGGCCGCGCGGCCGCCACCATCAGCACCCCGAGCGCACCCGCGCACGCGGCGGTGATCGGCGCGGCCTGGCGCGCCGCCGGGCTCGACCCCGCCCTGGCCGGCTACCTGGAGGCGCACGGCTCCGGCACCCGGCTCGGCGACGCCGTCGAACTGGAGGGCCTGGCCCAGGTGTTCGGGCCGCGCGGGTTCGGGGCGCGGGGCCGGCGGCTGCCGATCGGCTCGGTGAAGACCAACGTCGGCCACCTCGACCACGCGGCCGGGATCGCCGGCCTGGTCAAGGCCGTCCTCGCGGTCGGCCACGGCGAGCTGTACCCGTCCCTGCACTTCCGCCGGCCCGTCGACGAGGCCGCCCTCGAACCCGTCGAGGTGGTCACCGCGCTGCGCCCCTGGGAGGGCGAGGAGCGGATCGCCGGCGTCAGCTCGTACAGCCTCGGCGGCATCAACGCCCACTGCGTGGTCCAGCGGCCGCCCGTGCCCCCGCGCGCCGACCGGCCGGGCACCCCCCGGCTCGTCGGTGTCTCCGCGCGCAGCCGCACCGCGCTCGCCCGGCTCTGCGCCGACCTCGGCGCCGCGCTGACCGGCCCGGCCGCCCGCGACACCGACCTCGACGACGTCGCCCTCACCCTCAACTCCGGGCGCACCCACTACGGACACCGGGTGGCGGTGCGGGCCCGCGACACCGCCGAGCTCGGCCGGGCCCTGCTCGAACGGGCGGCCCGGCTCGACGCCTCGGCACCGGCCGGCGGCGCCCCGCGCGGCGGCCGGACCAGGCCGCCCGCCGTCTGCCTGCTGCTCTCCCCGGACGCCGCGCCCGACGCCCCCGGCCCGGCGGAGCTGCCCGACACGCTGCCCGACACGCTGCCCGACACGCTGCCCGCCACCGGCCCGGCGGCCCGGCTGCTCGCCGGCCAACTCGCCCTCCACCGCGAGCTGTCGCGCTGCGGCGTGCCCGTGGAGACCGTGCTGAGCAGCGGCGTCTCCCGGTACGCCGCCCGGTACCTGCTCGGCACCCTCACCGCCGAGGACACCCGCGAACTCGCCACCGCCACCGGCACCGGTGCCGAGGCCGCGCCGCCCGACCGGGACCGGCTCGTCGCGGCGGCCGAACGGCTCGCCGCCGCCGGACCGGTGGTGTTCCTCGACCCCGGCCCCGGCGGGGTCCTCGGCCGGCTGCTCGCCGAGCGGTTCGGCCCGGAGGGGCAGGACGGCGCCCGGCTGGTCACGGCCGCCGACGACGGGTTCGCCGCGCTGCTCGGCCGGCTGTACGAATGCGGCCTGGACCTGGACTGGACGGCGCTCGGCCCCGAGCCCGGCACCGCCCGCCGGCTGCGCCTGCCCGGACACCCGCTGGCCGCCACCCCCTGCTGGATCCGGCCCGCACCGGCGGCCCCCGCGCTGCCCGCCGTGCCCACCGCGCCCGTCGCGTCCGCGGCACCCGCCGTCGAGCGCACCGGGACCGGCCCCGCCGAGGACCCCGAACGCTGGCTCGCCGAAGTCCTGGGAGAACTCCTGCACAGCGAGCAGCCGCCCGGCCCGGAGGCCGACTACTTCGAACTCGGCGGCAACTCGATCATCGCCCTCCAGCTCGCCGACCGGATCCAGACCCGCTTCGGCTTCCGCCCCCGGCTGCTCGACGTCTACGAACACCCCGCCGTCGGAGCGTTCGCCGACCTCATCCGCCGCCGGGCCGGCGCCCCCGCGGCCCCCGCCCTGCCGCCGATCACCCCGCGCGACACGCCCCCGGTCACCTCCTTCGGCCAGGACCGGATCTGGTTCCACCACCAGCTCGACCCCGGCACCACGCTCTACAACCTCCCGATGGTCAGCCTGATCAGCGGCCCGCTCGACGTCGACGCCGTCCGCGGCATGTGGCACGACCTGATGCTGCGCCACGAGGTGCTGCGCTCCAACTTCGCCGAGGAGGACGACGAGCCGGTGCTGCGCATCCGCCCGGAGCCCGGCGACTTCTTCACCTTCCATGACGTCTCCGCGGATCCGGACCCGCTCGCCGCCGCCCGCGAACTCGTCCGGCAGGCCGCCGAGCACCGCTTCGACCTCGCCCACGACCCCCTGGTGCGGGTGCTCGTGGTCCGGACGGCCCCCGAGCAGCACGTGCTCCAGGTGACCATGCACCACGCCGTCAACGACGGCGCCTCACCGCGGATCTTCGAACGCGAGCTGCCCGAGCTGTACGCCGCCCGCCGCGAGGGCCGCCCGCACCGGCTCGCACCGCTGCCGGTCCAGTTCGCCGACTACGCGGCCTGGCAGCGCGAACTGGTGGCCGGCCCGGCCCTGGACCGCGAACTCGCCTACTGGTGCGAGACCCTGCGGGACGCGCCGGTGCTGCGGCTGCCCACCGACCACCCGCGCCCGGCCCGCAAGGACCACGCCGGCGACCTCGCGGTGTTCACCGTGGACGCCGCCCTGATGCGGGAGCTGCGGCGGCTCGCGGCCGACCGCTCCGTCACCCTCTTCGTGGTCCTGCTCGCCGGCCTCTACCTGCTGCTGGCCCGCCGCAGCGAGCAGGACGACCTGGTCGTCGGCATCCCGACCACCGGGCGCAACCGGCCCGAACTCGAAGGCCTGATCGGCTTCTTCAACAGCACCGTGGCGCTGCGCGCCGACCTGTCCGGCGCCCCGTCGGTGACCGCCTTCCTGCACCGGGTGCGCGCCGTGGTGCTGGAGGCCCTGGAGCACCAGGAGATCCCCTTCGACCGGGTCGTCCAGGCGCTGACGGACGAGCGCGATCCGGGCCGGAGCCCGCTGTTCGACGTGTTCTACGTGCACCAGGAGCTGCCGCCGATCCAGCAGATCGAGGGCACCTCGACCGGGTACTTCGACATCGGCCACAGCGCCGGCAACCTGTTCGGCGGCCTGCCGGCGGGCACCGCCAAGTTCGACCTCACCCTGATCACCTCCGACCGGGTCGGCGACGACGCCATGACCGCCTGCCTGGAGTTCAGCACCCAGTTGTTCACGAGCGAGACGGCGGCCGCGTTCGTCGAGGAGTACACCGAGCTGCTCCGTGAACTCGCCGCCGCCGATGGCGAGTTGCCGATCTCCCGGCTGTGGGCCGGGGCGCCGGCGGCCGTCTCCGCCGACGCGGTCCCGACCGCCCCCGCCGAGGTGCCGGCGGGCGGCCCGCCCGGGCCCGTCCGGCTCGACGTCCCCACCGACCGCCCCCGCCCGGGCCGCCCCGACTACACCGAGCGCAGCGTCACCGTCCCGGTCGACGAGTCGCTGCGCGGCGCGATCGCCCGGTCCGGCCCGCACCCCGACCGGGTGCTGCGGGCCGGCTGGCTGGTGCTGCTCTCGTGGATCTCCGGCCAGGACGAGGTGGCGGTCGGCCTGCCCGGCGGCGCCCTGCTGCGGGCCGACCTCGCCGACGAACCCGCCTTCACCGACCTGCTCGGACGGACCACCCCCGACGGGACGGCCGGCCCCGGAGTCGAGCCCCCGGTCCGCTCCCGGGGCGACAGCGACGGCGGTGGCGGTGGCGGTGGCCACGGCGTCGGCCCGCGCGGGGCCGAACTCGACCTGGGGTGGCGGGCGGAGAACGGCGCCGCCCCCACGGCGCTGACCGTGCACTACGCCCCCGAACTCTTCGATCCGCCGACCGCGACCGGCTTCGCCACCGGCCTGCGCGAGCTGCTGCGCGGCCTGCTCGCCGAGCCCGACCGCCCGGTCCACGACGTGGCGGCCGACTACGCCGACTACGCGGACCGGGCCGACTGCGCGGACCACGCCGACCACGCCGACGCGCCCGAGAGCGTGACCCCGCACTCCGACGACGACACCGTGAGGGCCCTGTGAGCAGCTCCACCGCCACCCCGCTCGACGCCGCCCGGCGTGCCGTCCTGCGGGACACCCCGTCCCTGCCCGCCGACTGCGTGGCGCGCCTGGTCCGCTTCGAGGGCCCGGTCGGGCCGGACCGGCTGCGCCGCGCCGTGGCCCGGGCCCTGGCCGAGCGCCCGGACCTGCACACCGGCTACCGCGCCGCCGCCGGGGGCGGCCGCGGCCTGCTCCGCCCGGCCGACCCGGCCCAGCCGCCCGCCGTCGCGGTGATCGACCTCGACCCGGAGGAACTGGACGGCTGGCTCGCCGCCGAGCTCGTCCGCCCGCTCGACCTGCTCGGCGGGCCGCTGGTGCGCCACGTGCTGATCCGCCGGTCCGACGGCGGGCTCAGCTGGTTCCAGCGCCACCACCGGCTGGTCGACGACGACGCCGGGCTGGCCGCGCTCGTCCGCCGGGCCGGCGAGCTGTACGCCGAGGACGGTGGGACGGCCCCCGCCTCCCTCGGCACCCCCGCCTCCCTCGGCACCCCCGTCCCCGCCCCGGACCCGGACGCCGACCGGGCGTACTGGCGGGAGGTCCTGGGGGCCGCCGGCCCCGAGCCCGCCGCCGCCCGCCCGGCCGGTGCCGTCGCGCCGCCGGCCGAACTGCCCTGGTTGCCGGTGGCCGACCCGGCCGCACTGGCCCGGGTCGCCCGGGCCGGCGGCGCGGGCCCCGCCGCGGTGCTGCTCGCCGCCGCCGCCGTCCACGCGCACCGGCTGACCGGCACCCGGGAGCTGCTGCTCGGACATTGGAGCCCGGCGCCCGGCCCGGGCGGCCGCGGCCTGGTCGTCCCGGTGCGCCTCGCCCCGGCCCCCGGGCTCAGCTTCACCGCCGTCCTCCGGCAGGCGGGCCGCGCCCTGCGCGCGGCCCGCCGCCACGGCCACCGGCCGGACCTCGACCTGCCCTGGGGCCCGTCCTCCGGGTACGGCCTGGTCACCGGGATCGCCGACAGCGCCGAGCGGGTGGCGTACGGCCCCGGTACGGTCGCCGTCCTGGCCCGCGCCTGGGGCGAGCCGCTGCCCGGCCTGTTCCTGCGCGCCGACCCCACCCCCGGCCCGGCGGACCCGGACGGGGCGTGGCGGGTCGCCGCCGGCGGCCACGGCGCCGACCCGGCGGCCCACCGCCGACTGGTCCGGCTGCTGGCGCGGCTGGCGGCCCGGCCCGACGAGCCCATCCACTCCTTCGACCTCGCCGGCGAGGACGAGCTCGCCCTGCTGCGGAAGGCCAACGCCACCGGACACGCGGTGCCCGAGACCACCGTGCCCGCGGCGTTCGCCGCCCAGCTGGCGCGGACCCCGTCCGCCGTCGCGGTGCGCGGCGGGGGCGAGGTGCTGGACTACGCCGAACTGGACGGGCGCTCCGAGCGGATCGCCCGGTTGCTCGCCGGTCTCGGCGTCGGCCGCGAGGACGTCGTCGCGGTGCTGCTGCCCCGCACGCCCGCCCTGGTCGCGGCCGTGCTGGGCGTGCTGAAGGCCGGCGCCGCCTACCTCCCGGTCGACCCGGGCCACCCGCGCGGCCGGGTGGAGTTCGTGCTGGCGGACGCCCGTCCCCGGGTGGTCCTGACCACGGCGCAGCTGGCCGCCGCCGTGCTTCCGGAGCCGGCCGCCGACGGCCCGTCCGTCGTCCTGCTGGACGAGCCCGCCGCCGTCGAGCCCGCTCCCGTCGAGACCGCCGGCGCCGCTCCCGCCGAGGCGAAGCCCACCGGCCCGCTGCCCGGCAACGCGGCGTACGTCATCCACACCTCCGGCTCCACCGGGACGCCGAAGGGCGTGGTGGTCACCCACCGGGCCGTGGCCAACCTCGCCGCCTGGGCGGCGGCCGAGCTCGGCCCCCAGGCCCTCTCCCGGGTGCTCGGCTCCACCTCGCTCTCCTTCGACCTGTCGGTCTTCGAGCTCCTGGTGCCGCTGTTCGTCGGCGGCAGCGTCGACCTGGTGGACAACCTGCTCACGCTGCTGGAACGCCCGGACTGGTCCGGCAGCCTGGTCAACACCGTCCCGTCGGTGTACCAGCAGGTGGCCCGGGCCGAGTGGGTGCGCGAGCGGGCGACGACCTACGTGTTCTGCGGCGAGCCGCTGCCCGCCGCGCTGGTCCGCCAGGTGCACGCCCGCAACCCGGACGCCCGGGTGTTCAACCTTTACGGCCCCACCGAGGCCATCGTGTACGCCACGGCCGGGGCGTGCCCGCCCGGCGCGGACGGGGAACCGTCGATCGGCGTGCCGATCGGCAACGTGCGCGCCCACGTCCTCGACCCGGCCCTGCGGCCCGCGCCGGTCGGCGTCACCGGCGAGCTCTACCTGGCCGGCGACTACCTGGCCCGGGGCTACGCCCACCGGCCGGGGGCCACCGCCGAGCGCTTCCTGCCCGACCCGTTCGGCCCGCCCGGCGCCCGGATGTACCGCACCGGGGACCTCGCCCGCTGGACCGCCGCCGGGGAGCTGGAGTACGCCGGCCGCACCGACCACCAGGTGAAGATCCGCGGCCACCGGATCGAACTCGGCGAGATCGAGGCCCGGTTGACGGAGCTGGACGGCGTCCGGCGGGCCGTGGTGGTCGCCACCGACGACGGCGAGGGCGACCGCCGCACGACGGCCTTCCTGGTCGCCGCCGAGGGTCGCCCGGCCGATCCGGAGGCCGTCCGGGCGGCGCTGCGCGAGGTGCTGCCCGCACCGGTCGTCCCGGCCGCCCTGGTCTTCCTCGACGACCTCCCGACCAACGCCAACGGCAAGACCGACCGCGGCGCGCTCGCCGCCCTGGCCGCCGGAGCCGCGCCGGGGACCACGCCCGAGCCCCCCGCCGTCCCGGCCGCCGGCCCCGTCGAGGTGCTGCGCGAGCTCTTCGCCGGCGTTCTCGGCCTGCCCGAAGTCGGCCCGGACGACAGCTTCTTCGCCCTCGGCGGCGACAGCATCCGCTCCATCAAGCTGCTCCGCCGGGCCCGGCGGGCCGGGCTGGCGCTCGCCCCGGAGGACGTGTTCGCGCACCCGACCCCGGCCGGACTCGCGGCCGTCGCCACCGTGCTCGACCCCGCCGACCAAGGCGCCGGCCGGCCCGCCGACGGCGAACTGCTCCCGCTGGACGCCGCCGAACGCGCCTGGTTGCGGGCCCGGTTCCCGGGCCACCGGGACGTGCTGCCGCTGACACCGCTCCAGGAGCGGCTGCTCTTCCCCACCCAGCACAGCCAGGGCGGCGGCGGGGCCTACGTGATGCGGCTGTGGATGCTCTTCGACGGGCGGCTCGACCCGGTGGCGCTGCGCCGCGCCGTCGAGGCGCTCTGCCGCCGCCACCCGAACCTGGCGGCCGGGTTCGTCCGCCTCCCCGACGGCCGACCCGTCCAGGTCGTCCCGGACCGCCTGCCGCCGTTCACGGAGCTGGACCTCAGCGGCCTCACGGCGGCCGAACAGGAGGCGGAGACCGAGCGGTTGGCCGCCGAGGCCAGGACCACCCGGTTCGACCCGGCCGACCCGCCGCTGATCCGCTTCACCCTGCTCCGGCTGGGCCCCGGAGAGGGCGTGGGAGCGCAGCGGTACCGGCTGGAGGTGGTCGCCCACCACACCCTGATCGACGGCTGGTCCAACCAGCTCCTCCTGCCGGAGCTGTTCGCCCTGTACCGCGACCCGGCCGGACTGCCCGAGCCGGTGCCGCTGCGCGCCCACTTGGCCTGGCTGGCCGGCCGGGACCACGAGGCCGCCCGCCGGGCGTGGCGCGAGGCCCTGGCCGCGCCGATCGAACCCACCCTGGTGACGCCGCCCGGGCTGCCGCCCGCCGACGGGTGGCCGGGCCGCCGCTACCGGCCCCTGGGCGAGGAGCGCACCGAACGGCTCGGCGCCCTCGCCGCTGGGCTGGGCATCACGCTCAACACCGTGCTCCAGGCCACCTGGGCGCTGCTGCTGGCCGAGCGGACCGGCCGCCCCGACACCGTGTTCGGGATCATCGTCAACGGCCGCTCGCCGGAGCTGCCGGGCTCCGAGTCCGTCATGGGCTTCCTGATCAACACCCTGCCGCTGCGGATCACCCTGCGGCCGGAGGAGCCGCTGGCCGGGCTGCTGACCCGGGTCCAGCGCGAGCAGGTCCGGATGATCGCCCACCAGCACCTGGGAATCCCCGCGATCCAGCGGGCGACCGGCCTCGGCGAACTCTTCGACACCGTCATGGTGTACGAGAACTTCCCGCAGTCCGGCGACCAGGGCGACGCGCTCCCGGGGGTGCGGATCACCGGCTCGGGCAGCGAGACGGCCGCGCACTACCCGCTGTCGCTGATGGCCATCCCGAGGGACGGCGGACTGGAACTCGACATCCTGCACCGGGAGGACGCCGTCGACGCCGAGGCCGCCGACGCCCTGCTCGTCCGGCTGCTGGGGCTGCTCGACACCCTCGTCGCCGAGCCGGACACCACCGTCGGCGCCCTCGGCCTGCTCGACTCCTGGCCCGCGACCGCCGGGCCCGCCCGCACCCCGCTCCCCGCCGACGCCACCGCCGACGCCGCCGAGCCCGCCCCGCCCGCGGACGGCCTGGAGTCCATGCTGGCCACCCTGCTGCCGCTGCGCTCGACCGGCACCGGCGCGCCGCTGTTCTGCGTGCACCCGGCCGCCGGGATCGGCTGGACGTACGCGGCGCTGCTGGGGCCGCTCGGCGACCGGCCGCTCTACGTCCTGCAGTCCCGCGGCCTCGACGGCCGGGGGCCGCTGCCGGCCAGCCTGGAGGAGGTGGCCGAGGACTGCGTGCGGGAGATCCGCGCCGTCCAGCCCGACGGGCCCTACCACCTGCTCGGCTGGTCGTTCGGCGGCCTGGTCGCCTACGCCGTGGCCGCCCGGTTGCAGGAGCAGGGCGCGGAGGTGGGCCTGCTCGCGATGCTCGACAGCTACGTGCTCGCCGACCTGCCCGCCCGCTCGGAGGCCGAGGTGCTCGCCGAGCAGGGCCACGTCCGCAACGCCCTGCTGCGGCTGACCGGCGTCGACCGCCCCGCCGACGCGCCCGCGCCGACCGCCGAGGAGTTCCTCGCCCTCGCCAAGGACTCCGACTCGCCGCTCTCCGTCTTCTCCGAACACCACCTGACCGCGCTCGCCGAGGTCTACGACAACAACGTCCGGCTCGGCCGGGCCTTCCGCCCCGGCGGGTACCGCGGCGACCTGCTCCTCATCGAGGCCGTCCCCGAGACCAGCGGGCCCGTCCAGGACCCGGAGAGCTGGCTGCCCCACCTCGACGGCGGCCGGCTGCTGCGGCACCGGACCGACCACGGCCACCAGGAACTCGGCGGCCCGGCCGCCCTCGTCGACCTCGCCCCGGCGCTGCTCGACCGACTCGGCGACCCGGCCGGGCCACAGGGTCCGCAGGGGCCGCACCAGCCGCACGAGCCGGAGAGGAGCTGAACCGGATGTCCGCCATGCCCGCCACGCCCGCCACGCCCGCCCGACGACGGCCGCTCACGGCCCCGCAGTCGGGAATCTGGTTCGGCCACGAGGCCGACCCCACCCGGCGGCGGTTCACCGCCGGCCAGTACGTCCAGTTCCATGGCGCGATCGACGAGGAGCTGTTCGAACGCGCGCTGCGGGGCGTGGTGGCCGGCAGCGAGAGCCTGCGGGCGCGCTTCGAGCCGACCGCCGACGGCGCCGTCCAGATCATCGAGGACGCCGCCGACTGGCCGCTGCACCGGCAGGACCTGCGCCACCACGAGGACCCGGCCGCCGCCGCCCGCGCGTTCCTCGCCGCCGAACTCGCCCACCCCTACGACCTGACCGCCCGCCCGCCCTTCGACCACTTCCTGCTGCGGACCGGCGAGGCGGAGTACCTCTGGTACCTCCGGATCCACCACATCCTGTGCGACGGCGTGGGCGGGGCCGGGCTGATGCGCCGGGTGGCGGCCGAGTACACGGCGCTGCACGCGGGCGAGCCGCCCTCCACCGGCGTGCACGACCCGCTCCAGGCCCTGCTGGACGACGACGCCGCCTACCGCTCCTCCGCCCGGTTCCGCACCGACGCCGCGTTCTGGGCCGAGGAGTCGGCCGGCCTCGGCGACCCGCCCCGCCTCGCGGGCGGGCGCAGCGCCCCGACCGGCTCGGGCCCGCGCCCGCCGGTCGCCGTCCGGACGGAGCTGTCCGCCGAACGCTGGGCCGCTGTCCGCGAGCGCGCCGGCGCGGGCTGGACGGCGCTGTTCCCGGCCGCGCTCGCCGTCGCGCTGCACGCCGACACCGGCGAGGGCACGGCGGTGATCGGCCTCGGCGTCCGTGGCCGGGACGCCGCGCTGGCCCGGCGGGCCCTCGGCATGACGGCGAACGTCGTCCCGCTGCGGCTCGCCGTCGACCCGGCCGCCACCGTCGGCGGCCTGGTGGCAGCCACGGCGGACCGGGTCCGGGCCGCGCTGCGCCGCCAGCGGTACCGCTTCGAGGACCTGCTCCGCGACACCGCCGCCGCCCGGGGCGACCGGCCGCTGATCGGCCCCACCCTGAACCTGCTGCCGCTCGACCTGGGCCTGCGGTTCGGCGGGATCCCGGCCACCGTGCACGAGGTCTCGCCGGGCCTGCCCGAGGACTTCGCGCTCGGCGTCTACGACAACGGCCGCGCCACCCTGCCGGTGTTCGCCGACGCGGTCGGCGACTACCCCGAGGACACCGTCCGGGCCCACCTGGACCGGGTGCTCGACCTCGTGACGGCGCTGGCCGAAGCCCCCGAGGGGCTCCCGGTCGGCCGGCTGCGCACCGGCAGCGCCGTCGCCCTGCCCGCGCCGCGGCCCGCCCCCGCGCCGGCACCGGACCGGACCGGCCAGGACGGCGACACCCTGGTCTCGCTGTTCGAGCAGCAGGCCGCCACCCGCCCGCGGGCACCGGCCGTGGTGCTGGGGGAAACCGTCCTCACCTACCGCGAACTCGACCTGCGCGCCGACCGGTTGGCCCGCCGGCTCGCCGCCCGGGGCGTGCGCCGCGGCGACCTGGTGGGCGTCGCCCTGCCCCGCTCGCCGGACCTGGTGGTCGCGCTGCTCGGCGTCCAGAAGGCCGGCGCCGGCTACCTGCCGCTGGATCCGGACTACCCGGTCGAGCGGCTGCGCGCGACCATCGAGGACGCCGCGCCCCGGCTCGTGGTGACGGACGACTCCGCCCGGGCGGCGCTGCCCGACGGCGTCGAGACCCTGCCCGTCGACGGCGCGGACGAGCCCGCCGACCGGACGCGGCCGCAGCGCCCCGGCCCGGACGGTGTCGCCTACGTCATCCACACCTCCGGTTCCACCGGCCGCCCCAAGGGCGTCCTGGTCACCCACCGCAACGTCACCCGGCTGCTCGCCACCACCGCCGACCGGTTCGGCTTCGGACCGGACGACACCTGGACCCTGTTCCACTCCTACGCCTTCGACTTCTCGGTCTGGGAGCTGTGGGGAGCCCTGCTGCACGGCGGCCGCCTGGTCGTCGTCCCCCGGGACACCGCCCGCTCGCCCGAGGAGTTCCTGCGCCTGCTCGCCGACGAGCGCGTCACGGTGCTCAACCAGACCCCCTCGGCGTTCACCCAGCTGGCCGCCGCCGACGCCGCCCACCCCGGCCCGAGCGCCCGGCTCGCCCTGCGGTACGTCATCTTCGGCGGTGAGCAGCTCGAACCCTGGCGGCTCGCGGACTGGTACCTGCGGCACCCGCAGGACGCGCCCCGGCTCGTCAACATGTACGGCATCACCGAGACCACCGTGCACGTCACGGCCGGCGACCTCGACGCCGCCGCCGTGGCCTCGGGCGCCGCCACCATCGGCCGCCCGCTGCCCGACCTGCGGGCGTACCTGCTGGACGCCGCCCTGCGGCCGGTGCCCGACGGCCTGCCCGGCGAGCTGTACGTGGCCGGCCCCGGCCTGGCCCGCGGCTACCTCGGCCGCCCCGCGCTGACCGCCGCCCGCTTCACCGCCGACCCGTACGGCCCGCCCGGCAGCCGGATGTACCGCAGCGGGGACCGCGCCCGCCGCCGCCCCGACGGCGAACTCGAACACCTCGGCCGCACCGACCGGCAGGTGAAGATCCGCGGCTACCGCATCGAGCCGGGGGAGATCGAGGCCGTGCTCGCCGCGCTGCCCGGCATCTCCGGCGCCGCCGTCCTCGCCACCGAACGGGAGCCCGGGCACAAGGCGCTGACCGCCTACCTGCTCGGCACCGAGGAGGCCGTCCGCGCGGCCGCCGACCACGCCCGCGCGTCGCTCCCGGACCACCTGGTGCCCGCGGCCTTCGTCGCCGTCGAGGCCTTCCCGCTGACCGCCAACGGCAAGCTCGACGAGCACCGGCTGCGGGCCCTGGAGGCCAGGGCGGCGGACGGCCGGGGCCGGGCGCCCAGCGGCGAGCACGAGACCCGGCTGCACCGGCTGTTCGGCGAACTCCTCGGGGCCGAGAGCTTCGGCGCGGACGAGAGCTTCTTCGCCCTCGGCGGCGACTCCCTCTCGGCGAACCGGCTGGTGGTCCGTGCCCGGGCCGAGCTGCCCGCCGAGCTGTCCGCCGGACTGACCATCCGGGACGTCTTCGCGACCCCCACCGTGGCCGGCCTGGCCGCCCGGATCGGCGCCCGTGGCGCCGCCCGCAGGGGTGAGGCGGCGGCCGGCCG
The DNA here is from genome assembly GCF_044741445.1 of Kitasatospora sp. NPDC088160. NCBI lineage: Bacteria > Bacillati > Actinomycetota > Actinomycetes > Kitasatosporales > Streptomycetaceae > Kitasatospora > Kitasatospora sp. NPDC088160. The sequence continues at coordinate 510,275 of NZ_JBIUSS010000002.1, forward strand.
GGAACTCCCGCAGCGCCCGCAGGCCGGCCCCCGGCCGGAGCGCATCCCGCTCTCCCACGCCCAGCGCGGCCTGTGGTTCCTGCACCGGCTCGGCGAGCAGGCGTCGACCTACCACATCCCGCTCGCCGCCCGGCTGACCGGGCCGCTCGACCTGGCCGCGCTACGGGCCGCCGCCGGCGACGTCCAGCAGCGGCACGAGAGCCTGCGCACCGTGTTCCCGGCCACCGACGGGCAGCCGTACCAGCGGATCCTCGACGACCCGCCCCTCCCGCTGACCGTCCGGCAGCTGGACCCCGCCGGCCTGGACGCGGCGGTGCACGAGGAGGTCCACCGGCCCTTCGACCTCGAACAGGGCCTGCCCTGGCGGCTGGTGGTGTTCACCGCCGGGCCCGGCACCCACCTGCTGCTGATCGTCCTGCACCACATCACCGCCGACGAGCAGTCGCTGGGCCCGCTGACCCGCGACCTCGCCGTCGGCTACGCCGCCCGGGCCCGCGGCCGGGCCCCCGAGTGGCCCCGACTGCCGCTCCAGTACGCCGACTTCACTCTCTGGCAGGGTCGGGAACTCGGCCCGGCCGACGAGCCCGACAGCCCGCTGGCCACCGAACTGGCGCACTGGCGTCAGACCTTGCACGGCGCGCCGGAGCGCACCGCGCTGCCGGTGGACCATGAGCCGCCGCCCGGCGCGGCCCTGCGCGGGGCCGCCGCCGAGTTCCAGTGGGACGCCGAACTGGTCGCCGCAGCGGCCGAATTGGCGGCCGGCCGGGGAGCCACCCTGTTCATGGTGCTGCACGCGGCCGTCGCCTGCCTGCTGGCCCGCTCCGGAGCGGGCGCCGACCTCGTCCTCGGCACGGTCACCGCCGGCCGCGCCGACCCGGCCCTGGACGACCTGGTCGGCTACTTCGCCCAGCCGCTCGCCCTGCGCACCGACCTCTCGGGCCGCCCGGGCTTCGCGGAGCTCGTCGACCGCGTCCGGCACGCCGACCTCACCGCCTTCGCCCACGACCAGGCGCCCTTCGACCGGGTGGTGGACGCCCTCGCACCCGACCGGGAACTCGGCCGCCACCCGCTGTTCCAGGTGATGATCACCCTGCACGGCGGACGCCGACCCGCGCTCACCCTGCCCGGACTGTCCGGCGCACCGCACCGATTCGAGCGGGTGATGGCCAAGTTCCCGCTGCTCTTCGAGTTCGCCGAACAGCCGGACGGCACGGTGCGCGGCGTCCTGGAGTACAGCACCGGCCACTTCCGTCCCGAGACCGCCGACCGCCTGGCGCAGGGCCTCGGCCGCCTGCTGGCGGCCGCCCTGGCCGACCCGGCGGCACCCGTCGACACCCTTGGCCCCCTCGACCTGCCCGGCAGCCTCGACCTGCCCGGCACCCTCGACCTGTCCGACACCCCGGGCCCGGCCGGCCGCCCGCTCCCGGCGTCCGTCGCCGCCCGCCCGCAGCCTGTCACCCGCCCGGAGGGCGGCTCGCCCGCCGAGGAGCAGTTGCGGACCCTGTTCGGCAGCGTCCTCGGCCGGTCGCGGCCCGGGCCGTCGGAGGGGTTCTTCCGGCTCGGCGGGGACAGCATCCTGGCGATCCAACTGGCCACCCGGGCCCGGTCGGCGGGCGTGCTGATCACGCCGAAGGACGTGTTCACCCACCAGACCCCGCGCGCCCTCGCGGCCGCCGCGGCCGTCGTCCCGGACGGTGTCCGTGCCCCGGCCGCCCGCCCGGCGGTGCCCGCGCCCCCGGGCGGGGTGCTGCCGCCCACCCCGATCGCGGACTGGCTGGCGGCCCGCGGCGGACCGATCCACGGCTACGCCCAGTCCCTGCTGTGCGAGGTGCCGCCCGGCGCCACCGAACACACCCTGAGCGCCGCCCTCCAGCAGCTCGTCGACCACCACGACGCGCTGCGGACCCGCCTGACCGGGGCCCCGGGCGAGCCGCTCGCCTTCGAGATCCGGTCCGCCGGGACCGTCCCGGCGGCCCCGCTGCTGCACCGGATCGACCTCGCCCGCGAGGGCCTGGCCACCGCCCCCGGCCGCGACCCGGCGCCCGCTCTGCTGGAACTCGTCGCGGAACAGCGGCACGACGCCCGCCGCCGCCTCGACCCCTACCGGGGCGAACTGCTGCGGGCGGTCTGGTTCGACGGCGACCAGGGCGGCCTGCTGCTGATGGTGATCCACCACCTCGCCGTCGACGGCGTCTCCTGGCGGATCCTGCTCGACGACCTCGCCCGGGCCCACCGGGCCGCCGCCGACGGCCACCCGGCCGACCTCGCCGCCGTCCCCGTCACGGCCGCCGACTGGGCCCGCGCGCTGCGGGCCGCCGAGGCCGACCCGGCGGTCGCCGCCGACCGCGACCACTGGCACGGCCTGCTGACCGCCGGCACCGGGACCATCGGTACCCGGCCGCTGGACCGCACCCGGGACACCGTGGCCGGGGCCGCGACCCTGCGCACCACCCTGGGCGGCGGCCCGACCGCCGCCCTGCTGACCGACCTGCCCGACCGACTCGGCGCCGCCGTACCGGAGATCCTCCTCGGTGCGCTCGCCGCCGCCCTGCGCGGCTGGCGCGCCCGCGGCGCCGACGGCCCGCTCCTGGTGGACGTCGAGGGCCACGGCCGCGACCCGGAACTCGCGGCCCTCGACGGCCTCGACCTCTCCCGGACGCTGGGCTGGTTCACGGTCATCCACCCCGTCCTGCTGGACACCGGCCCGGCCGGACCCGACACCGGGGGAGCGGCCCGCGCTGACGACCCAGCCCGCGTCGACGACCTCGCCCCCGCCGACGAACTGGCCCGCGCCGTCGCGGCCGCGCGGCGGCGCCTGCGCGCCACCCCCCACCGGGGCCTGACGTACGGGCTGCTCCAGCGGTCCGGCACGCTGCCCCACCGCCCGGCCCCGATCGCCTTCAACTACCTGGGCCGCTTCGACACCACCCGACGCGGCCCCTGGCAGCCCGTCCCCGGCACCCTGCGGGGCGAGGCCGACCCCACCCTGCCGCTCGCCCACACCCTCTCGGTCGACGCCTTCGTGGAGACCGGCCCGGACGGCCCGCGGCTGCGGGTCGAATGGGCCTGGCCGGCCGGCGTGCTGGCCGCCGACGCGGTGGCCGAACTCGCCGCCCGCTGGGAGCAGGCCCTCACTACCCTGTCGTCCGTCGGCCCGCCCCGGGCCGGGGGGCCCGCAGCCGCCGCCCAGCCCGAAGCGCCCGCCGAGGCGCCCGTCGAAGCGCCCGCCGAGGCCGCCGTCCTGCTGCCCGCCACGCCGCTCCAGGCCGGACTGCTGTTCCACTCCCGCTACGCCGCCCACGACGGCCGCCGCGACCCGTACCTCGTGCAGCTCGTCCTCGACCTCACCGGCGCGATCGACCCGGAGCGGCTCCAGGACGCCGCCCGGCGGCTGCTCGCGCGCCATCCGCAGCTCGCCGGGGCCTTCACCAGCGGCGAGTCCGGCCCGCCGCGGCAGGTCGTGCCGGTCGAGGTGACGCTGCCCTGGCGCACCGTGGACCTCACCGGGCGGGCGGAGGGGGAGCAGTCCGCCGACGCCCGGCGGCTCGTGGCGGAGGACCGCCGGCCGTTCTCGGTCGACACCCCGCCGCTGATCCGGTTCACCCTGCTGCGGCTGGCCGCCGACCGGTGGCGGCTCGTCTTCACCCACCACCACCTGCTGCTGGACGGCTGGTCGGTGCCGATCGTGCTGCGCGAGCTGCTCGCGCTGCACCAGGGCGTCGACCTGCCCCCGGCGCCGTCCTACCGCCGCTACCTCGACTGGCTGGCCGGGCGCGACGACGCGGCCGCGCGCGGCGCCTGGCGCGTCGCCCTCGCCGGGGCCGAGCCCACCCGGGTCGGCCGGCCCGCGCCGGCCGGCGGCGAGGGCGCCGACGACGGCCCGTCGACGAGCGTCTTCACCCTGCCCGCCGGGCTCACCGCCGGGCTGCGGGCGCGCGCCGCGCAGTGGGAGGTGACCCTCGGCTCCCTGGTGACGACGGCGTGGGCGCTGGTGCTCTCCCACCTCACCGGCCGCGACGACGTCCTGTTCGGCACCACCGTCGCCCAGCGCCCGGCCGAACTGCCGGAGGCGGACCGGCTCGTGGGCCTGCTGATCAACACCGTGCCGGTCCGGGCCCGGCTGCACCCGGGCGAGCCGCTGCGCGAGCTCGCCGCCCGGCTCCAGCGGGAGCGCACCGCGTTGCTGGACCACGAGCACCTGGGCCTCACCGAGGTGGAGGAGGCCGCCGGTGCCGGGCGGCTCTTCGACAGCTCACTGGTGTTCGAGAACTACCCGCTGGACGAGGCCGGGTTCGTCGAGCCCGCGCCGGGCCTGCGGATCGGTGCCGTCGAACCGTTCGACGGCACCCACTACCCGCTCTCGCTGGTGGTGCTGCCGCGCCGGGGCGGCCTGGACGTGCGGCTCCAGCTGCGGCCCGCCGAACTGGACCGGTACCTCGACGCGGACCGGCTGCGCACCTTGCTGACGGCCGCCTGCGCCGCCCTGGCCGGCTCTGGCGCGGACGCGCTGACCACCGGCCGGGTCGACCTGCTGCCGCCCGTCCAGCGGGCGGGGCTGCGGGCCTGGGGCACCGGCCCGGCGGCCGACGCCGAACCGGTGTCGGTGGGCGCGCGGTTCGAGCGGCTGGCGGCCGACCACCCGGAGCGGATCGCCCTGCGCCACGTCGACGGCGCCACCGCGAACGCCACGGGTACCGCCACCACCACGTACGGCGCGCTCAACGCCGACGCCAACCGGCTGGCCCACCACCTGGCCGGCCTCGGGGTGCGGCCCGGCACCCGGGTCGCCGTACGGCTGCCGCGCAGCCCGGAGGTGCCGGTGGCGATGCTGGCGCTGGCCAAGCTCGGCGCCGTCTGCGTCCCGCTGCACCCGGGGTTCCCGGCCGAGCGGCTGCGCGCGCTCGCCGCCGAGGCGGGCACCGAACTGCTGCTGGACGCCCAGGTGTTGGCGGCGGTCCGGCGGGCGGGCGGGAGCGCGGGCAACCCCGGCGTGGAGGTGCCGCCCGGGCAGGTCGCCCAGTTGCTGTACACCTCGGGCTCGACCGGCCGCCCCAAGGGCGTGGCGGTCACCCACCGCAACATCCTCGCCCTGGCCGACGACCCGCTGTGGCACGGCCCCGACCACGACCGGGTGCTGTTCCACTCGCCGCACGCCTGGGACGCCATGGTGTACGAGCTGCTCATGCCGCTGCTGACCGGCCGTCAGGTGGTGGTGGCCCCGCCGGGAGAGCTGACCCCGGCGGACTACGCCCGGGCCGTCGAGCGCGGCGGTGCCACCGCGGCCTGGCTGACGGCGGGCCTGTTCGACCTGCTGACCGAGCAGGTCCCGGCGGCCCTGGCCCGGTTGCGCCTGATCTGCACCGGCGGCGACGTCGTCCCCCCGGCGGCGCTCGCCCGGGCCCGGCGGGCCGCGCCCGGGCAGCGGCTGCTGGACCTGTACGGGCCGGTGGAGAGCACGACCTTCGCCCTGGGCCACGAAGTCCCGGCGGGCCCGGTCCGCGAGGGCGAGGCCGTCCCGATCGGCCGCCCGCTCGCGGGGACGAGGGTGCTGCTGCTGGACGCCGCGCTGCGCCCGGTGCCGCCGGGCGTCCCCGGCGAGATCCACCTGGGCGGCGAGGGCCTGGCCGCGGGCTACCACGGCGCCCCGGCCCGGACGGCCGAGCGCTTCGTCGCCGACCCGTACGGCCCGCCGGGCGGCCGGCTGTACCGCACCGGGGACCTGGGCCGGTGGGACACCGAGGGCCGGCTGCACTTCCTGGGGCGCGCGGACCGGCAGGTGAAGATCAACGGGTTCCGGATCGAGCCGGGCGAGATCGAGGCCGCGCTGTGCGCCGAGCCGGAGGTCACCGCCGCCCGGGTGGTGCCGCACGGGGCGGGCCCGGCGGGCCGCTCGCTGGTCGGGTACGTGGTCGCCGACCGGCCGGTGGCCGCCGGCGAACTGCGCCGCCGGCTCGCCGGGCGGCTGCCGCGCCACCTGGTGCCCGCCGTGCTCGTCCCGGTCGACGCGCTGCCGCTGGACGCCAACGGCAAGGTCGACACGACCGCCCTGGGCCCGCCGCAGCGGTCGGCCCCGGGGCCGACCCGCTCGCCCCGCCGGGAGGTCCTGGCGGCGCTGTTCGCGGAGGTGCTGCGGGTGCCGGCGGTCGCGCCGGAGGACGACTTCTTCGCGCTCGGCGGCAACTCGATCGCCGCGATGCGGCTGGCCGGGCGGATCCGGTCCACCCTGGGGGTCGACGTGCCGCTCGGCGAGCTGTTCGACGCGCCCACGGTGGCCGGGCTGGACCACCGGCTCGACCGCGCCGCCCGTACCGGCGGCAGCGGCGGCAGCGCCCCGGCGCTCGGCGACCGGACGGCCCGGCCCGACCGGCTGCCGCTCGCCCCCGCCCAACTGCGCCTGTGGACGGCCAACTACCTGGGCGAGCACCGCCCGGACTACCTCACCACCCTGGCCCTCGACCTCACCGGCGGGCTCGACCCCGCCGCGCTGCGGGCCGCCCTCGGCGACCTGGTGGCCCGGCACGAGGCCCTGCGGACCGTCCTGCCGTACGGCCCGGACGGCCCCGAGCAGCGCATCCTCGCGCCCGCCGATGCCCCGCCCGGCGCCCCGCCCGCCGACGCCGACCTCGCCGAGGCCTTCCTCGTCGCCGTCCCGTCCGCCGCGCCCCGCTTCCTCGACGTCCCGCCGGAGCGGCTGGACGCCTGGATCGCCGCCGAACTCGACCGCGGCTTCGACCTGTTGACCGAACCGCCGCTGCGCACCGCCCTGCTGCGCAGCGGCCCCGACCGGCACACCCTGCTGCTGGTGCTGCACCACGCGACGGTGGACGGGCACGCGCTCGAACCGCTGCTGGCCGACCTGCGGTCCGCCTACCGGGCCCGGGCGGCCGGCGGGGCGCCGCGCTGGCCGTCGCCCGCCGTCCAGTACGCCGACCACGCCCTGTGGCTGCGGCGGCGGCTCGGCGACGAGGACCGCCCGGAGAGCCCGGCCGCCCGGCAGGCCGCCTACTGGAAGGGCGCGTTGGCCGCCCTGCCGCCGTGGCGGGGCCTGCCGGACGCCACCGGCGCCCCGGGCGCCGGGCCGGGCGCGGCCGGCACCGTCCGCTTCGCCCTGGACCTGCGGGAGCACCGCCGGCTGGCGGCTGCCGCCCGGGCCTGTTCGGCCGGCACCGGGATGGTGGTGCAGGCGGCGTTCGCGGCCGCGCTGGGCGACCTCGGCGCGGGGCACGACCTCCCGATCGGAGTGCCGCTGGCCGGCCGGGACGACGAGGTGCTGGACGGCGTGGTCGGCTGCCTGGTCAACACCGTGGTGCTGCGGGTCGACACCTCCGGCGCCCCGACGGCCCGCACCCTGGTCGGGCGGGTCCGGGAGCGGCTGCTGGCCGCCCACGCCCATCAGGACCTGCCGTTCGACCGGGTGGTGGAACTGGTCAACCCGGCCCGGCAGGCGGGCCGCCAGCCGCTGTTCGGGGTGGCGCTCTCCCATCTGGTGCGGGCCGAACCGGCCGACGGCGGGCGGTGGGCCGACGCCGTGACGGTCGCCGAGCGGCCCGTCCCGGTAGCCCGCACCGCCGTCGACCTGCTGCTCCAACTGGTGGAGCGGCGGACCGCGGACGGCGCACCCGGCGGGCTGGAGTGCGCCCTGGTACACGCGCTGGACGGCTGCGACGAGCCGACCGCCCGGCGGGTGGTGGCCGCCTTCCGACGGCGGGTCACCGAGTTCTGTGACGAGTTGAACAACGAGTCGAACGACGAGGTCGACGGCGAGCTCGACGACGAGCCGGCCGACGAGTTGAACGACCTTGCCCACGTGCACGACCACAACCATGAAGTGAGGGCTCGATGAGCAGCACCAACCCCTTCGACGACGAGCAGGGCGCGTTCCTGGTCCTGGCGAACGAGGAGAACCAGCACGCGCTCTGGCCCGCCTTCGTCGACGTGCCCGCCGGTTGGCGCAGCGTGTTCGGCGAGGAATCCCGGCAGGCCTGCCTGGACTACGTCGAGAAGAACTGGACCGACCTGCGTCCGCGCAGCCTGGCCGAGGCGATGGACGCCCGCGTCGACTGAGCGCGATCGGCCGGTCCATCAGGGCTGTTCCGCCCTGGCTTAAGGATCTTCCGTCCCCCGCAAGTGAACTGACAGCATGTCAGAGACGGGCGCGGGGCCGGCCCGCAGGAACGAGTGCGGCGCGCCTGGGTTTCCCCCACGCCCGGCCGCGCCGCCGGCGAGCCGGCCCCGGAGCCCCGCAGGCACCCGATTGCCGCCCGTCCGGACCGCAGCGGCACCGCCCGTTGTCCGAAGCCCTCACGAGGAGTCACCGATGAACGCTGTCACCCCGCGCCCCGCCGAGCGCACGGCCCGGCCCCGGCACTACCTGATGTGCCGCCCCAGCCACTTCGAGGTCACCTACGCGATCAACCCGTGGATGGACCCGGCGAAGCCGGTCGACACCGGGCTCGCCGTGGCGCAGTGGGAGCGGCTGTACGCGCTCTACCAGGAGCTCGGCCACCGGGTCGACCTGATCGACCCGATCCCGGGCCTGCCCGACATGGTCTACGCCGCCAACGGCGCCACCGTGGTGGACGGCAAGGTGCTCGGCGCCCGCTTCCGCAACGCCGAACGCGCCGCCGAGGGCCCCGCCTACCTGGAGTGGTTCCGCGCCAACGGCTACCCCGAGCTGCACGACCCGGAGCACGTCAACGAGGGCGAGGGCGACTTCCTGGTCACCGCCGAGTACGTGCTCGCCGGGCGGGGCTTCCGCAGCACGCCGGCCGGCCACGCCGAGGCCCAGGAGTTCTTCGGGCGCCCGGTGATCGGCCTGGAGCTGATCGACCCGCGCTACTACCACCTGGACACCGCGCTGGCCGTCCTGGACGGCGACGAGATCATGTACAACCCGGAGGCCTTCTCCGCGGGCAGCCGCGAGGTGCTGCGCCGGCTGTTCCCGGACGCGGTGCTGGCCGACGCCGGCGACGCCGCCGTGTTCGGCCTCAACGCGGTCAGCGACGGCCTGCACGTGTTCCTGCCGGAGGCGGCCACCGGCCTCGCCGACAAGCTGCGGGAGCGCGGCTTCGAGCCGATCGGCGTCGACCTGTCCGAGCTGCTCAAGGGCGGCGGCAGCGTCAAGTGCTGCACGCTGGAGCTGCGCCACCGCGCCTGACCGCTGCCCGTCCGCCCGTCCGCCCCTTCGCCCGCCTCCGTGACGCCGGGGGCGGACGAACGGGGCGGACGCGGGCCGTGCGACCACCCCGTACCAACGCGACGGGCCGCGCGGGCCTCCCCCCGAGGAGGTCCGCGCGGCCCGTCGGCGTCGCGCCCCGGTGCCGCCGCCCGACGACGGCGGCCCGGTGGCGGCTCAGTCCGGCCGCCCCGCGCGCGGCGGCCCGCTCTCGGCCCAGCGCTTCAGCAGGGCGGCCGCCGCGCCCGAGTCGACCGCCTCGGCGGCCCGGGGCAGCACGGCCGCCAGCCGCTCGACGACCGGCCGCTCGGAGGGCGTCAGCGCCGCCAGGCCGGCCGCCGCGGACAGCAGGACGGCGTCACGGACGGGGCCCTGCTCGCCGTCCAGGACGGCGTGGACCACGCCCGCGTTGTGGGCCGCGTCGCCGCCGCGCAGCGCGTCCGGGGCCGCCGTCGCGATCCCGAGCTCGCGCGGGTCGAGCCGCTCCTGCACGAACCGGCCGGTGGTCGCCGTCCAGACCGTCGAGGTGGTGGAGACGGACAGTTCGTCGAGGCCGTCGTCGCCCCGGAAGACCAGCGCGTCCACGCCCTGGCGGGCGAACACGGCGGCGATCAGCGGGCCCAGCCGGGGATCGGCGACGCCGACCGCCATGGCCGTGGGCGAGGCCGGGTTGGTCAGCGGGCCCAGCGCGTTGAACGCCGTCGGCACGCCCAACTCCTTGCGGGCGACGGCCGCGTGGCGGAACGCCGGGTGGAAGGCCGGGGCGAAGCAGAAGCCGATCCCGACCTCGCGCACCGAGCGGGCCACCTCCTCGGCCGAGAGCTCCAGCGCGATGCCGAGCCGCTCCAGCACGTCCGCCGAGCCGGAGGCGGAGGAGGCCGAACGGTTGCCGTGCTTGACCACCCGGGCCCCGGCGGCCGCCGCCACGATCGCGGCCATGGTGGACACGTTCACGGTCTTCGCGCCGTCCCCGCCGGTGCCGACGATGTCCAGTGTCGGCCCCGGCACGTCGACCCGCACCGTGTGCTCGCGCGCGGCCCGGACCAGCCCGTCGACCTCCTCGGCGGTCTCGCCCTTGGCCCGCAGCGCCACCAGGAACCCGGCCAGCTGCGCCGGTGCCGCCTCGCCGCGCATCACCCGGTCCATCGCCCAGGCGGTGTCGGCGGTGCTCAGGTCCGTCCCGCCGATCAGCGCCGTGAGCAGCTGCGGCCAGCTGCGCGATTCACCATTCCCTGTCACTGGTCACCCATTTCCGCTCGTCGGTTCCGATGTGCGTGCGGTCAGCGCCCGGCGCCGACCGCGAGGAAGTTCTCCAGCAGCTGCATGCCGCCGGTGGTGGTGATGCTCTCGGGGTGGAACTGCACCGACTCGATGGGCAGGCTGCGGTGCCGCATGCCCATGACGTAGCCGTCGTCGTCGGCGGTCGCGGTGAGTTCGAGGTCCTCGGGCAGCGGCTGGGTGACGATCAGGGAGTGGTACCTGGTCGCGGTGAGGCTGTTGCCGAGGCCGGCGAACAGGCCGCGCCCGTCGTGCGTCACGGTGCTGGTGCGCCCGTGCATCAGCCGGTCGGCGACCTGGACCCGCCCGCCGAACGCCAGGCCGATCGCCTGGTGGCCCAGGCACACGCCGAGCAGCGGGACCTTCCCGGCGAAGTGGTGGACGAGCTCGACGTGGCCGGAGGCCGCCGGGTGCCCGGGGCCGGGGCCGAGCACGACCGCGTCGGGCGCGGTCGCGGCCAGCTGCTCGGGGGTGCGGGTGTGCGAGCGGACCACCTCGGTGTCCGCGCCGAGCGCCCGCAGGTACTGGTCGATGATGTGGACGAAGCTGTCCCGCGCGTCCACCAGCAGAACCTTCACGCCGTCAACTCCTCACCCGTCAGCGCCCAGTAGGCGGCGCCCAGCTTCGCCAACGTCTCGTTCCACTCGCCCTCGGGGGTCGAGTCGGCGACGATCCCCGCGGAACTCTGCACGGAGTACACCGCGCCGTCGTGCGCGATCGTGCGGATGCACAGCGCCAGTTCGCTCCAGCCGCCGACGTCGATCAGGCCGACGGCACCGGCGTAGGCTCCGCGCGGCTCCCGCTCGATCTCGTGGATGATCTCCATGGCGCGCAGCTTCGGCGCGCCGGTCATGGTGCCGGCCGGGAAGGTCGCGCACAGCGACCGCCACACGTCGGCGTCCTCCTCCAACTCGGCGCTGACCGTGGACACCAGGTGGAAGACGTGCGAGAAGGTCTCCACCACCATCAGGTCGTCGGCCGTCAGGGTGTGCGGCTTGCAGACCCGGCTGATGTCGTTGCGGGAGAGGTCGACCAGCATGACGTGCTCGGCCTGCTCCTTGGTGCTCGCCAGCAGGGCCTTGATCCGCCGCTCGTTCTCCTCCTCGTCCTGGTCGCGACGGGTGGTGCCGGCGATCGGGCGCATCACGATCCGGCCGTCCTCGATCCGGAACAGCAGCTCGGGGCTGGCGCCGATCAGCGTGCCCTCGCCGTTCGGGAGCAGGTACATGTGCGGGGAGGGGTTGCGCGAGCGCAGCCGCCGGTAGACCTCGACCGGCGTCAGCGCGGTGCGGACGTCGATCCGGTGGCCGACCTGGATCTGGTAGATGTCGCCGACCCCGATGTGCTCCAGGCAGCGCCGGACCCAGCCGTGGAAGGTGTCGCGGTCCACGCTGTCGTGCACGGACTGCGGGCGGACGGCCGGCGGGCACGCGGCCTGCGGCTCCTGCCCGGCCGCTTCCCGGGCCGCGCCCGCGAGGTCGTGGCGGCCGTGCTCGCCGAAGGCCGGGCTGTCGGCGGTCCGCAGGACCGGCGCGCCGTCGGTGCCGTAGTGCACGCTGTCGCGGAACAGCGTCAGCACGGCGTCCGGGCGGGCCGGCGGCAGCGCCCGGACGGGCAGGTCCTCCATGTGCCAGGCCGCGTCGTAGCCGAACCGGGCCAGGAAGCCGAAGTGGAAGCGGTCGCCGGGCAGGCCCGGCTCCAGGCCGAACAGGCCCTGCGCGCGCCGCAGGAACTCCCAGACGCGGGCCGGCTCGGGGGCCTCCAGCCGCGCGGGGGCGTCCGCGGCGGGGGTGAGGCCCGCCGCCTCGGCGGTCGCCCGCAGCACCGGGGCGAGCTCCGCGATCCCGTCGATCTCCAGGTACGAGCCGTACAGCCGGATCTCGGCGAGCGGGCCGCAGCCGAGCACCGCGGGCCCGCCCTGCCGGCCGGACTCGGTCAGGCTCTCCAGCAGGTACACCTGCTCCGCGCCGAGCCGGTCGCCCAGCCGCGTGTACAGCTCCAGCGGGTCGTGCGGCGGCAGCGGCTCGGTGCCGAGCCGGACGGCGAACGGAGGGTGCGATGGCGCGTCTGGCATCGGAATCCTCATCATGAATGGCCGGCTGGGTACGGCCGGTGAACCAATGGCCTCCAGTCAATCCGTTCGTCCCGGAAGGCGGTCAGACCAGTTCTCCGGTGCGGGAGCAGGCCAATTCGCGGACGCTTGACCTTCTTTCCGCGGCCGGGCTGCAATGAGCGGGCCAGCGATTTCCGTTCCCATCCGAGGGCCGTGATGAATCGAATTCCGCAGACCGGAGCACCTGCCGCCTGGCGTTCCCTGCCGGCGGCCCAGCAACCGCAGTGGCCGGACCAGGCGGCGCTGCGCGAGGTGGTCGCCGACCTGTCGGCCGCCCCGCCCCTGGTCCTCGCCGAGGAGTGCGACCGGCTGACCGACCGGATGGCCGCCGTCGCCGCCGGCGAGGCCTTCGTCCTCCAGGGCGGCGACTGCGCCGAGACCTTCGGCGGGCTCACCGCGGACGCGGTCACCGCCAAGCTGCGCACCCTGTTGCAGATGGCGGTGGTCCTGACCTACGCGAGCGGCGTCCCGGTCGTGAAGATCGGCCGGCTGGCCGGGCAGTACGCCAAGCCCCGCTCCCAGCCGGACGAGACCCGCGACGGCCTCAGCCTGCCCTCCTACCGGGGCGACGCGGTCAACGGCCCGGAGTTCACCGAGGCGGCCCGCCGCCCGGACCCGGCGCGGCTGCGGCGGATGTACGAGGCGTCGGCGGTCACCCTCAACCTGGTCCGCGGCTTCGCGGCCGGCGGCAGCGCCTCCCTCTACCAGGCCCACCAGTGGAACCGCGGCTTCCTGGAGGACTCCGCCGAGGCCCGCCGCTACGAGGAACTGGCCGACGGCGTGGACCGCGCACTGCGCTTCCTGCAAGCCTGCGGCTGCGACCCGGCCGGGCTGCTGGAGGCCGAGTTCTTCGCCAGCCACGAGGGACTGCTGCTGGACTACGAGCAGCCCCTCACCCGCACCGACCCGCGCACCGGGGCGCACTACGCCACCAGCGGGCACCTGCTCTGGGTCGGCGAGCGGACCAGGGGCCTGGACGACGCGCACATTGCGTACTTCGCCGGGATCCACAACCCGATCGCCGTCAAGCTCGGCCCCACGACCACCGCGGACGAGGTCCTCGGCTACGTCGACCGCCTCGACCCCGACCGCCGGCCCGGCCGGCTGACCTTCGTGGTGCGGATGGGCGCGGGCCGGGTGCGCGAACTGCTGCCGCCGCTGGTGGAGAAGGTCACGGCGGAGGGCGCCCGGGTCGCCTGGATCTGCGACCCGATGCACGGCAACACCGTCCAGACCGACGACGGCCGCAAGACCCGCCGCTTCGACGACATCCTGGGCGAGGTCGCCGGCTTCTTCGAGGTGCACCGGGAGCTGGGCACGCACGCCGGCGGCATCCACGTCGAACTCACCGGCGACGACGTCACGGAGTGCCTCGGCGGCGGCGACCAGGTCCGCGCCGAGGACCTGCACCAGCGCTACGAGACGGCCTGCGACCCACGGCTGAACCACCGCCAGTCCCTCGACCTCGCCTTCCGGGTGGCGGAGCTGATGAAGGCCTGAGAACCGCCCCGGGCCGCGGTTGGCCGGATCGGTGCGCGCCGATCCGGCCAACCGGCTTTTCCGCGCCGATTCCCCGTCGGTCACCCGGGGGCGCGGACGCCGATCGCAGTCCGTCAGGCGGCGTCTTTTGGGGAGAACTGAATATCGTTGACCCATTGACCGGGCCGTCCTTAGAGTGCCTTGCGATCCTGCGCCTATTCCTCTGGGGGGAGTGGAAACGGTGGGGTACCGACCTGGTTCCGGCATACGCCACGACGGCAGTTCCTCACCCGTGCCCCGGGTCGAGTACCGCATTCTCGGCCCGCTCGAAGCGCTCGTCGACGCCAGGCCGCTGAACCTCGGCGGGATCCGGCAGCAGACGGTGCTCGCCGCGCTGCTCCTCGACGTCAACCGGGTGGTCAGCGTGGACCGCCTGGTCCGCGCCCTCTACGAGGAGGCCCCGCCGGCCACCGCCCGCGCGCAGTTGCAGATCAGCGTCTCCGCCCTGCGCCGGCTGTTCGCCGTGCACGGCCTCTCCGACGTCATCACCACCCACCCGCAGGGCTACATGGTGAAGGCGGCGGACGCCCAGCTCGACCTGCTCCAGGCCCGCGACCTGGTCGGGAAGGCGCGGGCGCTGCGCGACCGGAAGGCGGCGGACCGCGACCGGACGGCGGAGGACCGCGACCGCAAGGCGGAGGCCGCCGCCCTCTTCCGGCAGGCGCTCGGACTGTGGCGCGGCGACCCCCTCGGCGGCCTGCCCAGCGAGGCGCTCCGGTCCGCCGCCGGCCAGCTCACCGAGCAGTGGGTCGGCGCCACCGAGGAGTGCGTCCAGCTCGAACTCGCACTCGGCCAGCACGGCGCGGCCGTCGGCGAACTCATCGGCCTGGTCGACGAGTTCCCGTTACGGGAGCGGCTGCGCGGCCAGCTGATGCTGGCGCTCTACCGCTCCGGGCGCCAGACCGAGGCGCTCCAGGTCTACCGCGACACCCGTCAGTGGATGATCGACGAACTCGGTGTCGAACCCGACCCCCGGCTTCAGCGGCTCGAACTCTCCATCCTCGCCGGCGACCCCCGGCTCGACCTGCCCGACGGCCGTCCGGCCGCCGCCCACGCCACCCCGGCCGCCGAGTCCGCCGCCGCGCCGCCCGTGGCCACCGCCGCCCCCGTCACCGTCCCGGAGATGCTCCCCGCCGACCTCGCCGACTTCACCGGCCGCGAGCACCTGCTCGCCGGCCTGCGCGAACGGCTGCTGCTCTCCTCCCACGACCAGTCCCGGCTCGCCGTCCCGATCGTCTCCGTCGTCGGCAAGGCCGGGGTCGGCAAGACCGCCGTGGCTGTCCACGCGGCCCACCAGATCGCCGCCGAGTTCCCCGGCGGGCAGCTCTTCGCCGACCTGCACGCCGGGGCCCCCGACACCGTCGGCCCGGCCCAGGTGCTGGAGCGCTTCCTGCGCGCCCTCGGCGTCAACGGCACCGCCATCCCCGACGGGCTGGAGGAGCGGGCCGAGATGTACCGGGCCCTGCTCGCCGAGCGCCGGGTGCTGATCGTCCTCGACAACGTCGCCACCGAGAGCCAGATCACCCCGCTGCTGCCGGGCAAGCCCACCTCGGCCGTGATCGTCACCAGCCGGCGGCACATCGGCAGCCTCGCCGGAGCCGTCCGGGTGGACGTCGACACCTTCGACCCCGACCAGTCCGCGGAACTGCTCGGCCGGATCGCCGGCCCCGCGCGGGTGGCGGCCGAACCGGAGGCGGCGAAGGCGCTGGCCGAACTCTGCGACCACCTGCCGCTGGCGCTGCGCATCGCCGGCGCCCGGCTCGCCGCCCGGCCGCACTGGGAGATCACCGAACTGGTGGAGCGGCTGGAGGACGGGACCCGCCGGCTCGACGAGCTCAAGTACGCCGACGTCGGCATCAGGGCCGGCCTCTCGCTCACCTACGAGAGCGTCAGCGAGGACGCCCGCCGGCTGCTGCGGCGGATCGCCCTGATCGACGAGGGGCCGTTCTCCACCTGGGTCGGCATGGCGCTGCTCGACCTGCCCGAGTACCAGGTCCAGGACCTGATCGACGAACTCTCCGACGCCCAGCTGCTGGACGCCGTCGGCACCGCGCCCGGACGCCACACCCAGTACCGGCTGCACAACCTGGTCCGGGTCTTCGCGCGCGAACGCCTCGTCGACGAGGAGAGCGTCGAGGAGCGGGAGTCCGCACTGGCCCGGGTGATCGGCTGCTTCCTCTACCTGCTGATCGAGGCGAGGCAGCGCGAGTACGGCCGCGACGTGCTGATCCGCGGCCGCGGCACCGCCCTGCACCCGCTGCCCGCCCGGACGGTGGACCGGCTGCTGGCCGAGCCGCTGCGGTGGTTCGCCCGGGAGCGGCCCATGCTCGTGCCCCGGGTCAGACAGGCGGCCATGATGGGCCTCACCGCGCACTGCTGGGAACTCGCCGTCACCGCCGTGACGTTCCTGGAGACCCACGGCCGGCTCGACGACTGGCGCGACACCCACGAACTCGCCCTCGCGGCCGCCCGCAAGGGTGGCGACCGGCTCGGCCAGGCCGCCGCACTGCACTCCCTCGGCTCGCTCGCGCTGACCCGGCAGAACTTCGCCGCCGCCGAGGAGCGCTTCCGCCAGGCCGCCGGGATCTTCACCGACCTCGGCGACGACCTCGGCTCCGCCCTCACCGCCCGCGGCCTCGGCTACCTCGCCCGGGTGGACGGCCGGATCGACGAGGCGACCGCCCACTACCAGGCCGCCCTCACCGTCCTGCGGGCGAGCGGCGGCTCCGTCGCCGTCGCCTACGTGCTGCACAACCTGGCCCAGCTCAAACTGGGCGAGGGCGACGAGGAGGGCGCCGGAGAGCTCCTCGACGAGGCGTTGCGGCTGAGCCGGGAGGGCCGCGGCCGGCGGGTCGAGGCCCAGGTGCTGCACCGGATGGGCCAGAGCCACCTGGAACGCGGCGGCTACGACCGGGCCCTGGAGGCCTTCTCCCGCGCCCTCGACGTCGTCCGGCTGATCGGCGACCACACCGGCGAGATCTACGCCCTGCACGGCATCGGGGCGGCCCGCCACCGGCTCGGCGAGAGCGGCGAGGCCGCCCACGCCCTGCACCGCGCCCTGCTCCTCGCGGAGGGCTCCAACGAGCGGCTGATCATGGGCCGGATCCTCGTCACCCTCGGTGAGTTGGCGCTCGGCACCGGGGAGGCCGACCTGGCGGTCCAGCACCTGCGGCGGGCCCGGCTGGTGTTCCGCCTCATGCGGACCCCCGCCGAGGAGGCCCGCACGCTCGACCTGCTGCGCTCCGCCCGGCTGGCCGCCGGCGACCCGGAGCCCCCCGCAGGCCCGGGTCCACCTTCCTAGTCGGCGATGAAGGCCACCGCGTAGTGGTTCAGCGAGAGGGTGAGGCTCACCCGGTGCCCCGACTCGCCGTCGGAGACCCGGAAGGTGGCCGCCACCTCGGGGTGCACGGTGAACAGGCCGAGCCCGCTGAAGTACCGGTCGACGTCGAACACCAGCCGGTAGAGGCCGCGCCCGCCGTCCGTCCCGCCCCACTCCTCGATCCGGCCGCTCGCGTCCGTTCTGCGCTCGACCACCGGCACCCACTCGTTGTCGACCAGCGACTCCAGTCTCGCGTCGAGGCCGACGGCGGTGCGCCCGTGGACGCTGTCCAGCGCTTCGACGATGACCCTCGCCATCAGCCCACCCGCCCCGGGCGCGGTAACCGGGCCGGCGGACGTTCCTCGGACGGGATATCTCGCATGAAAACCACTCCTTGCCTCAGTACACGATGCATTGGGAAAAGGGCGCGTCAAGCCTATTGTCAGGGGTCCCGCTATCGGCCCGCCATCGAATGATTATTTGTTCGAAAAGTCTTGACGGGCAGTGATTCCGGACCAGTAAAGTCACCGCTGCCAGCCACAATCCTCCGCCGCCGCACACCGCGACCTCCCGTCCGGTCGCCCGTCCGGCGGCGTTCCCGAAAGAGGCGGAAAATCCATGTCTCCGAAATCCGTCCCCACCGCACGGCGGCTCCGGGTATTCGACTCGACACTGCGCGACGGCGAACAGGCCCCGGGCAACGCGATGAACCCCGACCAGAAACTGGAGCTGGCCCTCGCCATCGAGGCGACCGGCGTGGACACCATCGAGGCCGGCTTCCCCAGCTCCTCACCGCGTGACTTCGAGGCGACCAGACTGATCGCGGGCGCGCTCACCACCGCCAAGGTGGCGACTCTCAACCGGGCCGTCCGCGCGGACATCGAGCTGGCCGCCGAGGCCGGCGGCGTCGAGCGCCACCAGGTCCAGATCATGGCCACCGGCAGCGACGTCCACCTGGAGCACAAGCGCGGCCTCACCCGGGCCGAGGGCCTGCACGAGATCATCGACAGCATCCGGTTCGCCCGCGAGCTGGGCTTCACCGACATCACGCTCGGCATCGAGGACGCGAGCCGGGGCAGCGACGACCTGCTGCGCCCGATGATCGAGGCCGGCATCGAGGAGGGCGCAGGCACGGTGGCGCTCGCCGACACCACCGGCTGCCTGATCCCGGCCGAGTTCGGCGCCCAGGTGGCGCGGGTCCGCTCCTGGATCCCGGACCACATCATCCTGTCCACCCACTGCCACCAGGACCTCGGGCTCTCCCTCGCCAACGCCCTGGCCGGCGTCGAGGCGGGCGCGGACGAGGTGCAGGCCACCATCGCCGGCATCGGCGAGCGCGCGGGCAACACCCCGCTGGAGGAACTGGCGGCGGTACTGCTCTACAAGGGCGAGCAGCTCGGCCTGACCAGCCGGCTGCGCACCGAGAAGTTCTACGAGGCCTACCAGCTGCTGGCCCGGATCATCGGAATGTCGACGCCGCGCAACAAGGCGATATTCGGGGAGAACGCCTTCGCCACCCAGGCCGGAATCCACCAGGCCGGAATGCTGCGCAATCCGGTGACCTACGAATACGTCGAGCCGCACAGCTTCGGCCGGGAGCGCGGAATTCTCATCGGCCGGCACTCCGGGCGCAATGTGGTCCGCAACCTGTTCGACCAGATGGGAATCGGCGCCGAGCGCGACCTGCTCGACGAGATCTACGAGACCTACATCGCGGGCCGCGCCGACGGCACCTGCATCGAACTGGGCGAGCTGCGCGAGATCATCGCCGAGCGCCTGGAGCGCACCAGCGAGATGGCGGTGGCCAGCTGATGGGCGGCACCGAGCGCAACCTGATCGAGAAGGTCTGGCAGAGCCACGTCGTCGACCAGGCACCGGGCGAGCCCGACCTGCTCTACATCGACCTGCACCTGCTCCACGAGGCGAGTTCCCCGCAGGCCTTCGACGGCCTCCAGCTGGCCGGCCGCCGGGTCCGCCGGCCCGACCTCGCGCTCGCCCTCGAGGACCACAACGTGCCCACCAACACGCTGCTGGTCAAGGACGCGATGGGCAGCGCCCAGCTGGAGCGCCTGCGCGAGAACTGCGAGGAGCAGGGGATCGAGCTGTTCTCGCTCGGCGACGACCGGCAGGGCATCGTGCACGTGGTGGCGCCCGAACTGGGCTTCGTGCGCCCCGGCATGACCGTGGTGTGCGGTGACAGCCACACCTCCACGCACGGCGCCTTCGGGGCGCTCGCCTTCGGCGTCGGCACCAGCGACGTCGAGCACGTGCTCGCCACCCAGACGCTGGCGCTCCAGCGCCCCCGGACGATGTCCGTCGAGTTCGTCGGCGAGCCGCCGGCCGACGTCACGCCGAAGGACCTGATCCTCGCGGTGATCGCGCACATCGGCGCCAACGGCGCCAACGGCTACGCGATCGAGTACCGCGGCAAGGCCGTCGAGGACCTCTCCATGGAGGGGCGGATGACGGTCTGCAACATGAGCATCGAGGCGGGCGCCCGCGCCGGCCTGATCGCCCCCGACGACACCACGCTCGCCTACCTGCGCGAGCGCTGGGACCCGGCCGCCGAGGCCGACTGGGACGAGGCCGTCCGCTACTGGCAGTCCCTGCGCACCGACGAGGGCGCCGCCTTCGACCGCGTGGTCGAACTGGACGTCACCGGGCTCAAGCCCTTCGTCACCTGGGGCACCAACCCCGGCCAGGCCGTCCCGCTGGACGCCGCGGTGCCGGCGCCCGAGACCTTCGCGACCCCCGCCGAGCAGCAGGCCGCGCGCCGCGCCCTGGAGTACATGGGCCTCGAACCGGACGTCGCCCTGCGGGACGTCGAGATCAACACCGTCTTCCTCGGCTCCTGCACCAACGGCCGGATCGAGGACCTGCGGGCCGCGGCCGACGTGCTGCGCGGCCGCAAGGTCTCCGACCGGATCACCATGCTCGTCGTCCCCGGCTCGATGGCCGTCCGGGCCCAGGCCGAGGAGGAGGGCCTGGACCAGGTCTTCCTCGACGCGGGCGCGCAGTGGCGGCTCTCCGGCTGCTCGATGTGCATGGGCATCAACGCCGACCGCCTCCAGGGCATCCAGCGGGTCGCGTCCACCTCCAACCGCAACTACGAGGGCCGGCAGGGCACCCACGCCCGCACCCACCTGGTCTCGCCCGTCGTCGCCGCCGCCACCGCCGTGGTCGGCCGCCTGGCCGCGCCGACCGAGCTGTGACCGCGCCCGCCGGGCACACCCGCCCGACCCGTTCCACCCGACCGGCCTGTTCGACCCGTTCGACCGACCGCAGCCAGACCGACCAGCAGGGGGCAGAGGCATGAGGGAGCCGCTCACGGCGCACACCGGACAGGCCGTGGCCCTGTCCCGGGACGACGTCGACACCGACCAGATCATCCCGGCCGAGTTCTGCAAGCGGCTGACCAAGACCGGCTACGCCGACACCCTGTTCGGGCACTGGCGCAAGGAGCCCGGGTTCGTCCTGAACCAGCCGCAGCACCAGGACGCGAGCGTCCTGGTGGCGGGCCACAACTTCGGCACCGGCAGCTCCCGCGAGCACGCTGTGTGGGCCCTGCGCGACTGGGGTTTCCGGGCCGTCATCGCCACCAGCTTCGGCGACATCTTCCTGCGCAACGCGCTGAAGAACGGTCTGCTGGCCGTCGCCCTGCCGGTGCCCGTCGTCGCCGACCTCGCCGAACGCGCCCAGGCCGACCCGAAGTTCGAGATCACCGTCGACCTGGAGCAGCTGACCGTCGGCACCGACCTCGGGACCTGGGAGTTCGAGGCCGACCAACGCGCCCGCTGGCTGCTGCTCAACGGCCTCGACGACATCGACGTCACCCTGCGCAAGGCCGACGCGATCGCCGCCTTCGAGCAGGGCCGCCCGGCCTGGATGACCAGCATCACCCGCGGCGCCTTCTCCTCCCCGGACACCGCGAAGCAGCGCCGGGCCTCCTGACGACCGCACCCCCCGGCGCAGCTCCCAGGGCCGCGCGGCGGTGACCCTGCCCGACGCCCCCGGCCCGGCCGACCCGACCCACACCCGGCCGGCCCCACCCCAGAAACGGTGAGAGACCCATGACCAAGACAGTGACCGTCATCCCCGGTGACGGCATCGGCCCCGAGGTGACCAAGGAGGCCCTGGAGACCATCGAGTCGCTGGGCCTGGACCTCGCGGTCGACGTGCTCGACCACGTCAACGCCGACACCTACCTGCGGACCGGGGTCTCCCTGTCCGACGAGGACTTCGAGCGGATCAAGGCGAGCGACTCGGTGCTCTTCGGCGCCATCGGCGACCCCCGCGTGAAGACCTCGGACTACGGCCGCGGCGTCCTGCTGCGCCTGCGCTTCGACCTCGACCTGTACGTCAACCACCGCCCGGCCACCCTGCTCCAGGAGCGGCTGAGCCCGCTGCGCGACGCCCGGACCCGCGCCATCGACGCCGTGATCGTCCGGGAGAACACCGAGGGCCTCTACACCGACATCGGCGGTGTGCTGCGCGGGAACACCGTGCACGAGATGGCCGTCGACGCGGACGTCAGCACCTACATGGGCGTCTCGCGGGTGATGGAGTACGCGTACTCGATCGCCGAGCGCGGCGTCTGCATGGTCGACAAGTCCAACGCCGTCCGGCACGGCGGCCAGGTGTGGCAGCGGGTGTTCCGCGAGGCCGCCGCGAAGCACCCCGCCATCAGCTCCACCCACCTCTACGTCGACGCCGCCGCGATGAAGCTGATCTCCGACCCGTCACAGTTCGACGTGATCGTCACCAACAACTCGTACGGCGACATCCTCAGCGACCTGGCGGCCATGCTGGCCGGCGGCCTGGGCAACGCGGCCTCGGCCAACATCAACCCGGACACCGGGTTCGGCCTCTACGAGCCGGTGCACGGCAGCGCGCCCGACATCGCCGGCCAGGGCATCGGCAACCCCTTCGGCGCCATCCTCAGCTCCGCGCTGATGCTGGAGCGCCTGGGCTGGGCCGCCGAGGCGAAGGCGATCCAGCTGGCCGTCGGCACGGCCGTGGCCGAGGGCGCCTGCACGCCGGACCTCGGCGGCTCCCTCACCACCGAGCAGGTCGGCGCCGCGGTCAGGGCGGCCCTCGCGGCGGCCTGACGGCATGACCCGCCCCCACCCCCCCAACCGCCGCCGTGGTCGCCCCACCGACCACGGCGGCCGGGTCCGTCCTCCCCGACACCGCCCGGCGGGCGGGCGTCCGAAGGCGGACCCAGGCCGCTCAGCCCCAGGGATTGTGCTCGTGCGATTCGCTGACCGCGGTACGGAACGTGGTGTGCTCGATCATCTCGTACGGACTCCAACTCCTGGACGGTGCGGCCGGTCGGCAGCGGTTGAAAGGATGGCTGAAGCCTGGCAGCTCCGGCCATCGGCCCACTATCGACGCCCGCTGTCGACGCCCGCCGGGTACGCCCGCTGTCGACGCCCGCGCCCGGCCGGACGGCACCGGGTTCGGCGCCGCCGGGGCGGCGGGGCCGGCTCGGTAGGATCCTGGCATGGGTGCGCAGGAAGAGGCGTGGGACACGGACGCGGCGGAGCGGGCGGTCGCGGTGCTGAAGGCGGTCGCCGACCCGTCCCGGTACCGGCTGCTCTGGGCGCTGACCCGGCGGGAGCTGCCGGTCAGCGAACTGGCGGAGCTGCTGGGCGCGCACGTGGCGGCGACCTCGCAGCACCTGGCCAGGCTGCGGGCGGCCGGGCTGGTCGTCTCGCGCCGGGAGGGCACCCGGATCTTCTACCGGGCCGCCGAGGTGCGCGGCCTGCTGACGGAGGCGGCGCTGATCGCCAACGACCTGCCCGGGCGCGGTGACGGCGGTGACGGCGGCGGTACCGGCCCGGCCGCCGCGACGGCCGAGCAGCCGTTCGCCCGCGCCGTCCGCTCCGCCCGCCGCCGCCCGGCCACCGGCCAGGCCTGAGGCCCGTCCTAGGGCGTCTCCTCGTCGAGCCGGTACTCCCGCAGGGCGGCGTCGTAGCCGAACAGCCCGGCGTAGCGGCCCCAGTCGGTGGCGGTCTCCAGCTGCCGGTCGACCTGTTCGCTGGTGTAGTGGTGGGCGAGCAGGTCGCGGAAGAAGCCGGCGTGCACGGCGGTGCCGGGGCGGCCGCGCAGGCCGTTGGTGATCAGCCGGACCAGCGGGACGTCCACCGCGGCTCCGGCGAAGATGGTCCGGGACTCCTGGACGTCGGCTCCGGCGAAGGCGGTGCCGGCCTCGGTGAGCAGCAGGTCGTCGCCGTGGATCTCGGCGAAGCCGAGCAGGTCGAGGGCGTCGAGCTGGGGGAGCATGTCGTCGATGTCGAGGCCGAGTTCGTCGGCGAGGTCGGCGAGGTCGCAGCAGCCGCCGCGGTGGGCGATCATCGCGGCGAGGCCGGCGAGGCCGTCCACGCTGGCGGTGGGCAGCGGGGTGTTGGCGACGGTGCGCCGGTCGGGCCGGGCGCCGTCGGCGCGGCCGGGCAGGCGGGTCTCCTTGGGGCGTCCGGTCATGATCCGGTAGACCCGGTCGACGAGTTCGTCGAAGGCGGCGGCGTCGCGGTCGCGGGGCCGGTCGAGGTCGACCTCGACGGTCTCCCGGATGGTGCCGTACGGGCGGGAGCCGAGGACGACGATGCGGTCGGCCATCAGGACCGCCTCCTCGATGTTGTGGGTGACCAGCACGACGGCGCGGGTGGGGAACTGGCCGGACTCCCACAGTTCCAGCAGTTCGCCGCGCAGGTTCTCGGCGGTGAGGACGTCCAGCGCCGAGAAGGGCTCGTCCATCATCAGCACGTCCGGTTCGACGACCAGGGCGCGGGCGAAGCCGACGCGCTGGCGCATGCCGCCGGAGAGCTCCTTGGGGTAGGCGGACTCGAAGCCGGCCAGGCCGATCAGGTCGATGGCCTGGACGGCGGCCTCGGCGCGCTCCCGGGGCGGCACGCCGCGGGCCTCCAGGCCGAGTTCGACGTTCTGCCGGACGGTCAGCCAGGGCAGCAGCGCGAAGGTCTGGAACACCAGGGCGCTGCCCGGGTTGGCGCCGGTGAGCGGGGTGCCGCGGTAGGCGACGGTGCCGGAGCTGGGCGGGATCAGTCCGGACAGGCAGCGCAGCAGGGTGGACTTGCCGGAGCCGGAGCGGCCGAGCAGGGCGACGATCTCGCCGGCCCGGACGGTGAGGTCGATGCCGGACAGCACGGGCAGCGCGCCGTCGGCGCCGGCGTAGGCCTTGGTGAGGCCGACGGTCTCCAGCAGGATCTCGCCGTCGGCGGGGGAGCCGGGGAAGTCGGGGGAGTCGGAGGAGTCGGAGGAGTCTGCGGGGGAGAACACAGCGGCGGTGGGCGGCGCGGTGCGGGCGGCGCGCGGGAACGGGAAGCGCATGCGGGGACCTCCGGGGCGGGGAGCGGGCGCGGGTCAGAGCGAGTAGCGGCGCTCGGCCAGGCGGTAGAGGCGGCGCCAGAGCAGCCGGTTGAGGGCGACGACGTACAGGCTCATCACCGCCACCCCGGCGAGCAGGTGCGGGTAGTCGCCGTGCTCGGTGGCCCGCGCGATGTACGCGCCGAGGCCGGTGGCGGTGAGCGTGGTGCCGCCGAAGGTGACGACCTCGGAGACGATGGAGGCGTTCCAGGCGCCGCCGGAGGCGGTGAGTCCGCCGGTGACGTAGGCCGGGAAGATCCCGGGGATGATCAGCCGTCGCCAGCGCTGCCAGCCGCGCACGCCCAGGTCGTCCATGGCCTCGCGCAGGTCGGTGGGGATGGCCATGGCGCCGGCGATGGTGTTGAACAGGATGTACCACTGGGCGCCGAGGGCCATCAGCAGGACGCCGCCGAGGTCGATCGACAGCCCGGTCCGCAGCAGAAGCCAGACGACCAGCGGGAAGAGGAAGTTGGCAGGGAAGCTGGCGAGCACCTGCACCAGCGGCTGGGCGATCCGGGTCAGCCGGGGGGAGAAGCCGATCCGCACGCCGACCGGCACCCAGACCAGGGTGGCGACGGTCACCAGGACGACGACCCGGGCGAGGGTGGCGAGGCCGAGCAGCAGCGGTTCGCCGAACACGCCGAGGCCGGTCGCGCCGTGCAGGTAGCGGCCGAGGTCGATCAGGCCCCAGAGCACGAGGCCGCCGGCGACGGCGGCGAAGGCGGTGTCCCCGGCGCGCCGCCGCCCGGGGTCGACGGCCAGCGGGCGGTCGTCGGTGCCCAGCAGGCGCCCGGCCCGGGAGAGCGCCCGCCACCCCGGGCGCAGCAGCCGGCCGAGCAGCCCGGGCCAGTGGGAGCGGCGCAGCAGGTCCAGCACGACGGAGCGCTGCACCTCGGTGGCCTCGGACTGCTCGTTCTTGAAGCGTTCGGCCCAGGCGGTGAGCGGGCGCCAGAACAGCAGGTTGACGCCGACCACCAGGACGGCCATGGTGGCGATCGCCCAGCCGACCCGGCCGAGGTCGCCGGCGGCGATGGCCGCGCCCGCGTAGGAGCCGACCCCGGGCAGCGCGTAGCGCTGGTTGTCGACGCTGATCGCCTCGGAGGCGACCAGGAAGAACCAGCCGCCGCCGAAGCTCAGCATGCCGTTCCAGACCAGGCCGATCATGCCCGAGGGCAGTTCGACCTTCCAGAACCGCATCCACCGGGTGAAGCGGAACGAGCGTGACAGCTCGTCGAGTTCGGGCGGCAGCGAGACCAGCGAGCAGTAGAAGCCGAAGGTCATGTTCCAGGCCTGGGAGGTGAAGATGGCGAACACCGCCGCGCACTCCAGGCCCAGTACGGAGCCGGGGAACAGGGCGAGGAAGCCGGTCACCGCGACGGTCAGGAAGGCGAGCACCGGTACCGACTGGAGGATGTCCAGGGCCGGGATCAGGACCCGCTCCAGCCGGCGGCTGCGGGCCGCGGCGTAGGCGTAGCCGAAGGTGAAGACCACCGACACGGCGAGCGCGGCGAACATCCGCAGCAGCGAGCGGGCCGCGTCGTACGGCAGCCGGGCCGGGTCGGTGTCGACCGCCGCGTTCCGGCCGGTGGAGAACCGGACGGTGGTGCCCTGCCCGACCCGCAGCGCGAGGTAGAGCAGCACCAGGACGGCGGCCGCGACGAGCGCGTCCACCCAGGTCATCCGGGCCAGGCGGGCGGCCGTCCGGGACGGCAGTGAGCCCCGGGCGGCGCCCGGGGCCGGCTTCGGCAGGGTCATGGGGTGCACCTCCGGCGCGCACCCGGGGCCCCGGGGTCGGGAGAGGTGCGTGCGACGTCAGCGGGATCGGGACGAACGCCGCGTCCCCCCGGGCCGTTGCGTCAGGCGCGCGGTCGGGCGTGGGGGAGGCGGCCGGTACGGCGGCGCGTACTGGGAGGGTCTTCGCCCATGGCCGCCTCCTCCGGTGGTGTCGTCTGGTGTCGTCCCGGCCCGTCCTGCGGGCCCCGGGCAGTCTGCTCCTCGGGTACGTCCGTAGGCAAATGGATCCGGGGTTCCTCCGCGCGCCGGCTCAGGCCGCTTCGACGAACTCCAGCAGGTTGCCGACGGGGTCGGTGGTGTAGAAGCGGCGCCGGGGCGGCAGGCTGTCGTCCCACACCACGAGCGCGCCGAGCTCGGACAGCCGCGAGGCGAAGTCGTCGATCTCGGAGACCGCGATCCCGGGGTGGGCCTTGGTGCTGGGGCGGAAGCGCTCCTCGATGCCGAGGTAGAGCCGGACCCGGCCGCCGTCGGCGGCGAACCAGCAGCCGCCGCCCGCGGTCAGCGGCCGGGGCTTGGGGATCTCGGCCATCTGTAGGACGTCGCCGTAGAAGGCCCGCAGCAGGGCCTCGCTGCCGGGGGGTGCGGAGAGCTGGACGTGGTCGAGGGCCGTGATCACTGCGGCCTCCTCTCGGGAGCGGTGTGGTGCCGGGCCGCGGTGACCAGCAGCCGGGCGGTCGGGGTGGACAGGTCGAGGTGGTGGGCGATCCACTGGGGGTCGTGCCCGTGGGTGGCGAACACCCAGGCGGTGTAGAGCCGGTTCAGGCCGGGGGCGCCGGGCGACAGCAGCAGCGGTCGGACCTGCTCCATCGGGAACCCGTCCAGGGAGCGGGCGCTGAACCACTGGGTGTCGTCCTCGTCGGGGGCGGCGGGTCGGGCGGTGCCGCGCCCGCTGCGGGCGAGCAGCAGGGCGAGGAGCAGCCCGGCCGCCGAGGCGCCGATGAGCACGCCGGAGAGGAAGATCCGCAGCCGCCCCGGGGCGACGCCGACGGCGATCCCCTGGAGGGTGAGGAGGAGCAGGACGCCGCACAGCGCCGTCCCTCTGCTGGTCCAGGGGAACAGGGCGGTTCTGGTCACGACGGTGTCCTCCTTCGGTGGGGTGGCGGCCGGCGGGTGATCGGGCCTCGGTCGGTGCGATCGGTCGGCGGTCAGGCGACGCGGGTCAGGCGGGGGTCGTACTTGTAGCCGATCTGGCGAACGGTGGCGATCGCCTCCCGGTGGCCGGGGCCGAGCTTGCGGCGGATCCGGGCGATGTGGGTGGCGATGGTGCGGGTGTCGCCGGTGTCCGGTCGGCCCCAGACCGTCTCCATCAGCTGGCGGCGGGAGTGGACCCGCAGCGGGTTGTCGACCAGGTGCGCGAGCAGCTCGAACTCCAGGTAGGGGAAGGTCAGTTGCTGCCCATCGACGGTGACGGT
Source organism: Kitasatospora sp. NPDC088160 (assembly GCF_044741445.1). Lineage (NCBI taxonomy): Bacteria > Bacillati > Actinomycetota > Actinomycetes > Kitasatosporales > Streptomycetaceae > Kitasatospora > Kitasatospora sp. NPDC088160. The sequence continues at coordinate 538,288 of NZ_JBIUSS010000002.1, forward strand.
GCGCTGTTCGGGGTCCACCACCAGGCCGGTGTCCGGGTCGACGGGGGGCCGGGGGGCCGGGGCGGGGCGCGGACGCCGGGGCGGGGCGGCGGCGGTGTGGTCCGAGAAGATGGCTTCGAGCCTGGGGTAGCGCACGGCCATGGCGGATGCTCCTTCGGCGGGTCGGTGCGGATCTGTACGCATCGGTACGGGTGGTCAGCGGGCGGGGTGCCAGGGGTGCCAGGAGGCTTCCAGCCGGGCGGTGCCGTCCGGGGCCGTGACGGTCCGCCAGCTGGCCCGCAGCCGGGCGGGGCGGTCGGCGGAGGCGGCGGCCGGGGCCGGGGCCGTGACGGCGTGCAGGACGGGGCTGTCCAGCGGGCTCTCCGCCAGGCGTCGGCCCACGGCGGCGAGCGCGGCGCGCAGGCGGCCGCGGCCGGCGGACGGGAGGGAGGGGTGGAACGCGGCGACGATGGACATGGCAGGTCACCTCCGTGACGGGGCGGCGGGTGGAGGGGGTGCGCGAGGGCGCGGGTGGTGCGGTCGGCGGGGCGTCAGCCGTGCGGCCGGTGGCGGGCGGCGGCGCGGCTGAGGCGGCGCGCGGCGGCCGGCGGGAGGTCCGCGAAGTCGGCGAGCCAGTCCGGGCGGTGGCCCTGGCGGGCCAGCAGGTAGGCCAGGTGCACGCGCGGCTCGTACGCGGAGGCCCGGGTGTTGGGCGTGCCGGAGTGCGGGCAGGCGCCGGGGTCGTCGAGGCGGTAGTCCCTCTCGACGCCGTCGTGCAGGGCGAGGCGGACGCGCGGGCAGTGGTGGTGAAGGGCGGTGCGCATGGCCGTACTTCCTTCCTTCCCCGGGTGCGGGGCGGTCGAGGTTTCCGGGTTGGGGCCGGGGCGGCGGCACTGTCGGGCGCCGCCCCGGCGGCGGCTCAGTGGTTGAGCGCGGTCTGGACGATCTTGATGATGACCATCACCATCGCGACCAGGAGGTAGGCGCGCAGGGCGCCCATGCCGACCTTGCGGGCGGTGGACATGACCGGCTTGCCGAGGGTCTCCAGCGGGGGCATCCGCCATTCCTCGCGGCCGGTGCGGTCGATCGGGTCCTCCTTGGTGGCGGTGCGGCCGAAGGTGAAGAAGTACCCGGCGACCAGGACACCGGCCACGCCGCAGCCGGCCATGATCCACAGGATGGCCTGCGAGCTGATGTCGGGCCAGACCACGGCGGCGGTCAGGATCAGCGACAGCATCACCAGGACCCCGACCACGGCGGAGGTGAAGGCGTTGGTCTTGGGCCCGTTGACCCACGGCCCCAGGACGGCCTTGTCGTTGCAGAGCAGCAGCAGGAACACCGTCGCCGAGGGCAGCAGCACACCCGCCAGTACCTGGACGAACTGCGTCATCAGGCCCTGGGTGTAGCCGGTGGACAGCAGCGTGATCACGGCCGCCGCGACCACCAGACCCGCGTAGATCGCGTAGAAGCCCCTGGCGCCCTTGACGCCCCGGTGCAGCGAGTGCCTGATGCCGAACACGTCGCCGATCGCGTAGGCGGTCGACAGCGACACCGCGAAGGCGCCGATGATCGAGGCGTCCAGCAGCGCGATGGCGAACAGCACGCCCACCACGTGCCCGGCCTTGTCCTCAAGGCCCTTGGCGACGGCGGCCGCGTCGGAGAACTGGCCGAAGCCGTCGGTGCCGGCGAAGGCCGCGGCGGTGAAGCCCAT
>NZ_JBIUSS010000003.1:0-1583 GCF_044741445.1 Kitasatospora sp. NPDC088160
CCCGCCAACCGATCCGCCACCCGCCGACCGGTCTTACCCGTCCCACCCACCACCAGCACCACACCAGCACCGACCGGAAGATCCACAACACCCTTGGCAACCACAGCAGCCACCCCATTCGGAGAAGAAGTCGACGAAACCAGCGGACCCGGGCGGTTCTGCGAACCCCGCGCGTCCGTCCTCATGTCCACCAGTCAAATCCACTCCGGGCCGGCGAACCATAGCCTCCACACTCACATCCATGCGCGAGCGTCTACCGTCCCCCGGTGTGCCCCGCCCCGGGTCTGCTTCGCCATCCACCAGAACACACCCAACCCGCCACGAACCACCCGCCTTGAGGCGGCCTCCAGTGGATCTCCAGCGCCGGCACACCGCCCCCACACCCCGGCCCGGGCCACCGCAAACGGAAGGGTGCGCGTCGGGTGGGGCGGGAGGCGGACCCGGAGTCCAGGCCGGACGCGCATCCGGGTGAGCGGGGTGGTCGGCACCGGTGAGCCGTCGGCGGCTCAGGGCAGCAGCAGGCCCGGGACGAGGACCAGGCCGACCAGGCCCGCGACCAGGGTCGGCAGGCCGGTGACGCCCATCCACACCAGGTGGCCGGCGAGCCCGCCCGGCGTGTCCGCCGACAGGCGGCCGGGCACCACCAGGACCGTGCGGGGCCGCGCCACGTCCCCCACGTCGGCGGCGCTGCACTCGTGCCGCTGCGCCGTGCCGAGCTGGTCGGTCACCCGGTAGGTGTACCGGAGCGTGCGCCGGGTGCTGCGGGAGTGGCCGTGGACGTCGTGCACCCTGTACTCCCCGAGGTAGGAGCCGGTGAACTCCGCCGGGCGGAGCTCGCCCAGTGCCTGCTGCTGGCGCCAGTACCGCAGCTGCCAGGGCAGGTTCGCCGCCCAGGCGGCGCTCACCCACCAGGCGGCGAAGCCGGCCCAGACGAACCCGGCCCGCACCGGGTGGCCGAGCAGGGCCAGGGCGACGGACTCGGTGAGGCAGCCGGCGAACAGGGCGAGGAGGCCGAGCTGCCAGCCGGCGGGCCGCAGCGGCCTGGGCCGCCGGAACGGTTCGACGCGGATCCGCGTCGGGTCGGCCGGAGCCTCGGCGAGCCGTTTCAGCCGTTGCGCGTTGATGGCGTCGGCGAACGCCTGGGCCTTGGCGTCGGTCGTGCCCAGGCGGAACTCGGAGCGCTCGCCGCGCCCCGGCGGGTCGACCTCGACGCACAGGTCCCAGAGCACGCCCCGGCCGGGGACGGCGTGCACCCGGTGGATCCGGCCGTAGGGGATGTGGAAGGCCTCCGGTTCCTCCTGCCACACCAGCGCGGATCCGGTCATCCGCACCGAGCGACGGCCGAACCAGGTGCGGAGTTCCCTCGGCGGTGCGAGTACTGCCTGCCCGGCCATCGCTGTTCTCGTGCTCCCCCGTGACGTGATCTCGGCCGCGTGATCATATAGCCGCGGCGGCCCCCCAAACGGCCGTGGGGGGGGGGCGGGGGGCGGGCCGCCCCCCCCCGCGCGCGGGGGGGGGGGGCGCCCCCCCCCCCCCCCCGGGGGGGGCGGCCCCCCCCCGCGCCGGGGGGGGGGCGGCGGGGG
>NZ_JBIUSS010000003.1:1592-17210 GCF_044741445.1 Kitasatospora sp. NPDC088160
GGCGGGGCGCGCCCCGCCGCCCCGCCCCCCGCTGTCCGCGCGCCCCCCCGTGACGTCACCGCGCCCGCGTGATAATACCGCCGCGGCGGCCCCCCCCCCGCCGGGGGGGCCGGCCCCGGGCCCGGCCCCCACGACGCGGAGCGGTGCAGGTCAGCCGACCATCGCCGCCAGGACGGTGCGCCAGTCCTCGCCCGGCTCGGGGCTCAGCGGGGCGGCGAGGGTCTCGGCGCGGTAGTGCCAGGAGCGGCGGAGTTCGGGATCGGCGTCGGGGCGCAGGTCCAGCGGGCTGCCGGAGTCGAGCAGGCGCACGAGCTCGCCGGTGAAGTCCGCCCAGGAGACGTGCCCGTTGACGGCGTTGACGATCCGGCCGGCCGCCGGGTTGCCGTCGGCGACGCAGGCGGCGAGCGCGCGGGCCAGGGCGGCGGAGTGCACCCAGGCGGCGCCGTACCAGGCGGAGCGGTCGCCGGGGGCGGGGGCGGGCAGGGCGATCGGGCGGCCGGCCAGGGCGGCCTGGTAGAGGTCGCCGGTGGAGCCCCAGCGGAGCTGGTCGCGCAGGCGCTGGTGCGGGCCCCAGACGATCGGGGCGCGGACCACGGTGGCCGGGCCCCGGCCGGTGGCGGCCGCCTCGAACAGGATGCGCTCGCAGTCCAGCTTGGCCTGTCCGTAGGGGCTGACCGGTTCGCCGGTCGGGCCGCCTTCGGGGATGTCGGTGCCGGACGGGCGGCCGTAGGCGTCGATGCTGCTGACGAAGACGAACGGGCCGCCGCGCCAGCCCTCGACCAGGGCGCGCATCGCGGCGAGGTCGACGGCGTGCTCGGTGAAGGTGCAGGCGGCGTGGATGACGGCGTCGACACCCTCGACCGCGCGGCGCAGGCTGTCGAGGTCGGCGAGGTCGCCCTCGGCCAGTTCGGCGCCGTGCAGGGCGGGCAGGTGGGCGGACTCGGGCCGGACCAGGGTCCGGACCGGGCGGCCCTGGGCCATCAGTTCCTGGAGGACGGCCGCGCCGACACCGCCGGTGGCGCCGGTGAGCAGCACGGTGCCCGCGCGGGTGCGGGTACCCGGGCGGGAGCCGGTGCGGGCGGGGGCGGCGCGGCGCTCGTCCTCGCGGGTGGCGAGCAGGGCGGCGAGGGCGCGCGGGGTGCGCTGCTCCAGCACGTCCAGGCCGGTGAGCGGCAGGCCGGTGCGGGTGCGCAGGCGTTCGGCGAGCTGGACGGCGACCAGGGAGTGGCCGCCGAGGGCGAAGAAGTCGCCGTCGGCGGGCGGGGTGGTGCCGAGCAGTTCGCCGAAGGCCGTCCGGACGGTGTCGAGCGGGCCGGACCGCTCGGGGGCGGTCGGGGCCGCGCCGGGCAGCCGGCCGCGGTCCGGGGTTCCGTCGGCGTGCCGGGGCAGCCGGTCCAGCAGGGTGACGGCGGACGGCAGGTGGGCGGGGGCGAGGTGGCCGCGCAGTGCGGCGCGCAGTTCGACGCCGGTCGGGGCGACCGGGCCGCGCACCACGGCATAGGCGAGCGGCGGGCCGTCGGCGGTCTCGACGACGGCCGCCTCGACCACCCGGGAGTCGGCCGACAGTGCGGCAAGGGCCGGGTGCTGGGCGGTGGCCAGGCGGGTGCCGGGGAGCGCGGAGAGGGGCTGGTCGGGGTCGGCGGCGACGGCGGCGAGCAGGTCCGCGAAGGCGGTGAGCAGTTGCTCGGCGGTGGTCTCGTCGAGGGCGTCCCGGTCGTGCTGGACCAGGCAGCGCGGCTGCGGGCCGTCCTCGACCAGCAGGGCGAGGCCGAACTTGGCCAGGCCCAGGTCGAGTTCGACGTCCTCTGCGGTGAGGCCGGGCAGCGTGAGCGGCTCGGCGGGGTGGACGAGGTCGCAGCTGACGGACAGCAGCGGGGTGCCGTCGGCGCCGCGGGCCGCCGCGCCGAGCCGCTCGACGATCAGGTCGAACGGGATCTCGTGGTGCTGCTGCGCGTCCAGCAGCGCGGTCCGGGCCCGTCCGAGCACCTCGGTGAAGGTGGGATCGCCGGCCAGGTCGGCGCGCACCGCGAGGGTGTTGACGCCGAGGCCGACGGTACGGCGCAGCTCGGGCCGCAGGCGCTGGCCGCTGGCGCAGCCGAGGGTGAGGTCGGCCTGGTCGGCGGCGGTGCGCAGGGTGGCGAAGGCGGCGGCCAGGACGACGGCGAACAGGGTGGCGCCGTGCCGGGCGCCGAGCCGGCGCAGGCCCTCCACGGTGGCGGGGGCGAGCGGGGCGGCGTGCAGGGTGGCCCGGCGCTCGCGTGCCCCGGGCGGAGTGGGCCGCAGCAGCGCCAGCGGGCGGGCGCCGGCCAGGTGTCGGGCGCGGGCGTCGGCGGCGCTGGTGAGTTCGGCGTCGCGGGTGCGCTCCTCGCGGGCGTAGTCGGCGTACGACGGTCCGGGCGGCGGGAGTTGGGGCGCCACGCCGTCGCGGGCGGCGGCGTAGAGGGCGGCCAGGTCGGCGGCGAGGACGGGCAGCGAGCCGCCGTCGACGGCGATGTGGTGGATGTTCAGGAGCAGGGTGTGGTCCTGCGGGCCGTGCCGCAGCAGCAGGGCGCGCAGGACCGGGCCGGTGGCGAGGTCGAAGGGGCGGGCGGCCTCGGCGGCGAGCAGGGCGGGGGCGTTGTTCCCGGCGCCGTTCTCCCAGGTGGCGTCCACCGTGCGCAGCGGCACCGGGGTGACCGGGTCGGTCTGCTGGTGGGGCTGGTCGCCCTGGCGGCCGTAGCGGGTGCGCAGGACGGCGTGGCGCTCGGTGAGGCCGGTGAGGGCGGTGGCGAGGGCGGCGGGGTCGAGCGGTCCGCGCAGGCGGGTGGCGAGCGGGACGTTGTAGAGGGCGCCGCCCTGGCCGAGGTGGTCCATCAGCCACATCCGCTGCTGGGCGTGCGAGAGCGGGGCGGGGCCGGCCGGGCCGTCGCCCTGGCCGGTCGGCGCGCTCTGCGGGGCCGCCGGGCGCCCGCCCGCGGCGGGGCGGTTGCGGCGGGCGCGGCGCAGCAGGTCGGCCTGGTCGGCGGTCTGGTCGACGGCCGGGTGCTCGGCGGTCATCGGGTGGCTCCTTGCGGGGTGTCGTCGTGCGCGGCGCGCAGGGCTCGTTCGAGCAGGTCGGCCTGGCCGGCGACGGTGGGGTGGCCGAGGAAGTCGGCGAGCGAGAGTTCGACGCCGAGGTCCTCGCGGAGGTCGTCGACGACCCACATGGCGAGCAGCGAGTGGCCGCCCTCGGCGAGGAAGTCGGCGGCCGGGTCGGTGATCGGGCGTTCCAGGGCGCGGGTCCAGGCGGTGGCGACGGCCTGCTGGATCGGGGTGAGGGCGGCGGCGGTGCCGGGTCCGTCGGCGGCCGTCTCGTCGGCGGCGGCGAGGGCGCGGCGGTCGATCTTGCCGGTACCGGTCAGCGGCAGGGCGGCGAGTACGGTCCAGGCAGTGGGCACCAGGTGGGCGGGCAGCCGGTCGGCGAGCCGGGCACGGAGGGTCTCGACGGCCGGTCGGCTGCCGTCGGCGAGGACCAGGCAGGCGGTGAGCGCGGCGTCGGTGTGGCCGGGCCGTCGGACCACGACGGCCGCCTCGGCGACCTCGGGGAACTGCAGCAGCGCGTGCTCGACCTCGCCGGGTTCGATCCGGAAGCCGCGGACCTTCACCTGGTCGTCGGTGCGGCCGTGGAACTCCAGTGCGCCGTCGGGGCGTTGGCGGACGAGGTCGCCGCTGCGGTAGGCGCGGCCGGTGCCGGGCAGGTCGCGGAAGCGCTCGGCGGTCAGCTCCGGCCGGTCCAGGTAGCCCTGGGCGAGCCGGCCGCCGGCGATCCACAGTTCGCCGACGGTGCCGGGCGGCACCGGTGCGAGCTCCTGGTCGAGGACGAGGGTGCGGGCGCCGCCGAAGGGCCGGCCGATCGGGACCGGGCCGGTGGTGCAGTCGGCCGGGGTGATCCGGTGCAGGGTGGTGAAGGTGGTGGCCTCGGTCGGCCCGTAGACGTTGAAGAGTTCGAGCCAGGGGAAGGCGCGCAGCACCGCCCCCGCGTACTCGGGCGACAGGGCTTCGCCGCCGACGGCCAGGGTGCGCAGCACACCGAAGATCCGGGACTGCCGGGCGGCCAGGTGGTGGAACAGGGCGGTGGTGATGAACACGGTGGTGACGCCGAACCGCTCGATGTCGCGGACGAGTTCCTCGGCGGTGGGCCGGTCGGACGGCGAGACGGCGACGGCGGCGCCGCGCGCCAGCGGGGCCCACAGTTCGAAGGTGGAGGCGTCGAAGCTGATCGTGGAGTGGAACAGGACCCGGTCGCGGGGGCCGAGCGTGAACGCGTCCTGGGCGGTGACCAGGTCGGCGACGGCGCTGTGCGGGACGATGACGCCCTTGGGCCGGCCGGTGGAGCCCGAGGTGTAGAAGAGCAGGGCGGGCGCGGCCGGCTCGGCGGCGTCGGGGGCGGCCGCACCGATGGCGTCGGGGCCGTTCCCGGCCGGGGCGGCGGGCTCGGCCAGGACGAGGGTCGAGGTCAGCGCGAGGGTCTGCTCCTCGGCGAGTCCGGCCTCGGCGAGCAGCGTCTTGTCGCCGAGGACGAGCCGGACTCCGGCGTCCCCGGTCATCTCGGCGATGCGCTGGCGCGGGTAGGCCGGGTCGATCGGGACGACGTGGGCGCCGGTCCGCCAGATCGCGAGCTGGGCGACGACCAGGCGGGTGGAACGGGCGCAGAGCAGGCCGACGGCGCTGCCGGCACCGATTCCCCGGGCGGTCAGGGTCGCGGCCAGCCGGGCCGAGGAGTCGACGAGTTGACGGTACGTCAGAACGGTGGAGCCGTCGGTCACGGCGAGGGCGTCGGGGCGCTCCTGGGCGTGCCGGGCGATCAGGTCCGGGAGGGTCGCGGTGGGCATGGTGGGTCCCTTCCGGGCGCCCCGGCCGCGAACGGCCGGGGCGCCCTGCGCAGGTCGTACGGGCGGGCGGGCGGTCAGACGGCGGCGGCGGCGGTCGGCTGCCGTTCCGCCACCAGCCGGGCGACGGCCCGCAGGTCGGGCTGGCGCAGCACCAGGGGCGCGCGCAGCCGCACCCCGCACTCCTCCTCCAGGGCCTCCAGCAGCCGTGCGGCGGCGAGCGAGTTGCCGCCCGAGGCGAGGAAGTTGTCGCCGGGCCCGAGGTCCGCGCGGCCGAGCAGGTCGCGGCACAGGCGCAGCACGGTGCGCTCGCTGGGCGTGGCGCCCTCCTCCGCCGCGACCGGCTCGTCCGCCGTCGGGGCGAGGAGCAGGGCGGCGCGGTCGACCTTGCCGTTGGCGTCCAGCGGGAAGGTGTCGACCAGGCGGACGGCCGACGGGACGGCCTGCTCGGGCAGCCACGGCCGGACCGCCGCCAGCAGCTCGTCGGCGTCGGCCGCCGAGGACCCCTCGACGGTCTGGACGAAGGCGAGCAGCCGGACACCGCCGGTGGGCGCCGGGGCCGCGGCCACCACGGCCCGGCGCACCCGCGGGTCGCGCTCGAACGCGGCCTCGACCTCGGCGGGTTCGACCCGGACGCCGCTGACCTTGACCTGGTCGTCGAGCCGGCCGTGGAACTCCAGCACGCCGTCGGCGCGCATCACCACCCGGTCGCCGCTGCGGTAGACCCGGTCGATGCCGTCCACGCCGGGCGGCACGCCGACGAAGCGCCGGGCGGTCAGCTCGGGGTCGAGGTAGCCGGCGGCCAGGCCCCGGCCGCCGATGCGCAGTTCGCCGGCCTGGCCGCGCGGCACCGGTCGGCCCTCCTCGTCGGTGACCAGGACGACCGCGCCCGGGACGGGCAGCCCGATCGGCGGTGCGCCGGCGCCGTGGTCGAGGCCGGGCGCCATGGTGTGCACGGTGGTGGTGACGGTGGCCTCGGCGGGACCGTAGGCGTTGTGGACGGCCGCGGTGACGTCCGGGCCGGGGGCGCGGCGCAGCCGGTCGCCGCCGATGGTGAGGTGGCGCAGTGCCAGCCCGTCCGGCCACCCGCGCGCCAGGATCGGTTCGGCGAGCGGGGTGGGCAGGATGCTGACGGTGACGCCGGCCTCGCGCCACCAGTCGGTGAGCGCGCCCGGGTCCCAGCGGACGGCCTCGGGGGCGAGGGTGAGCGCGGCGCCGGAGGTGAGGGTGGCCCACAGCTCCAGGACGTGCGGGTCGAAGGACACGCCGATCAGCAGGCTGTGCCGCTCGCCGGGGCCGAGGCCGGTCAGCTCGCGGTACCAGTGGAGCAGCGCGCCGAGGGCGGGTTCGCCGACGGCGACGGCCTTGGGGGTGCCGGTCGAGCCGGAGGTGAGCACCGCGTAGTGGGTGCCGGCGGGCACGTGGACCTGCTCGCCGGGGACGAACGCGGCGACCACGTCGCTGGCCGGGTCCAGGTCGAGCGCCAACTGCTCGCCGCCATGCGGCAGTCGGGCCGGGTCGCCGACCAGGCAGGCGGGCCGCAGCTGCTCGGCGACGGCCTGGAGCCGGCGCTCGCCGGGGCGCGGGCCGAGCGGCAGGTGGACGGCGCCGAGCTTGGCGGTGGCGAGGGTGACGGCGGCCAGGGCGGCGGAGTGGCCGAGGCAGACGCCGACCAGGTCGCCGGGGCGGATCCGGTCGCGCAGCGCCGCGGCCACCGTGTCGGCGAGGCGGTCGAGTTCGGCGTAGCTGTAGGTGCGGGCGCCGTCGATCAGGGCGGGCGCGTCCGGGGTCCGGTGCACCCAGGTGGCGAACAGGTCGAGGACCGCGCCGTCCTGGTGCGGGCGACCGTATTCGATGCTCAGGGTTTCCATCATCGTCTCCAGGTGGTTCAGGCCGTTGACAGGCCGTTGACGGACTGTCAGTTCAGGCCCATGGAGCGGGCGATGATCACCTTCTGGACCTCGGAGGTCCCCTCGATGATCGTGGTCATCCGCACGTAGCGGTACAGGAACTCCAGCGGGTGGCCGCGCACCCAGCCGGTGGCGCCGTGCACCTGGAGCGAGCGGTCCACCGCGCGCACGGCGGTCTCGGAGGCGGTGAGCTTGGCGAGCGCCGCGTTCTCCGGCGCCTCGGTGCCGTCGTCGACCAGCCGGGCGCAGGCGAGGGTGAGCAGCTTGGAGCACTCCACCTCGGCCCGGGTGGCCACCAGGTGTTCCTGGACGTGCTGGTACTCGCCGATGACCTTGCCGAAGGCGCGCCGCTCGCGGGCGTACTCGACGCCCATGCGCAGCGCGTACTCGGCGATGCCGTTGCACATCGCGGCGACGACCAGGCGGCCCCGGGAGAGGCTGTCCATGGCGAGGGCGGTGGCCGCGCCGACGCCCTCCTCGCCGCCGATCACGGCGTCGGTGGAGACGGTGACCTGGTCGAGCAGCAGCTCGAACAGCGGTTCGCCGGACATGCCCTCGTAGCGCTGGCCGATCCGCAGGCCGGGCTGGTCGATCGGGAGGACGAAGGCGGTGGCGCCGGCGGTGGGCCCGGCTCCCTCGCCGAGGTCGGTGGCGGTGACGACGAGCACCAGGCCGGCCCGGTCGGCGTTGCTGACGAAGGTCTTGCGGCCGTTCAGCACCCAGCCGTCGGCGGTGCGCACGGCGGTGGTGGTGAGGCGGAACGCGTCGGAGCCGGCGTGCGGCTCGGTGAGGGCGAGGCAGCGGGTCTGCTCGCCGCGCACCAGCGGCACGAGGTGGCGCTCGATCTGCTCGGGGGTGCCGTGCCGCAGCAGCGGGCTGGGGCCGTCGGAGCCGGCCAGGGCGTACGGCGCGAGCGGGCAGCCGCTGCGCCCGGCGGCGTGGTGCAGCAGGACGACGGCGGTGAACGGCATGTCGGCGCCGCCGAGTTCCTCGGGGTAGTCGCCGGCGTAGAAGCCGAGCGCGGCGGAACGCTTGCGGACGTAGGCGCGCAGTTCGGCGGGCACCTCGTCGGCGGTCTCGGGCAGTTCGGCGGCCAGCGGGACGAGCTCGCGGCGGACGAAGCTCTCGAACGCGTCGACGAGTTCGCGGTGGCCGTCTTCGAGGACGGCGGAGGGGGCGGTCATGCGCGGTCTGCCTTTCCGGGGTGCTGGCCGGTGAGCGCGCTGGCCTGGTCGGCCAGGACGGCGTGGCGGAACAGGGTGCGCAGCGGCGGGCGGCTGCCGAGGTGCGGCTCCAGCCAGGCGGCGAGCTGGGCGGCGAGCAGCGAGTGGCCGCCGACCTCGAAGAAGTGGGACTCGGCGGTGAAGCGGTCGTGGCCGAGCACCTCGCGCCAGGCGGCGGCGATCAGTTCCTGGCCGGGGTCGGCGAAGGCGCTCTCGGCGGCCGGGGCGGCCTCCTGGGCGGGGGCCTCGTCGGCGAGCCGGGCGAGGGCGGCGCGGTCGGGCTTGCCGCCGGGCAGGGTGGGCATCGTCTCGACGGCCGTCCAGGTCGCGGGGACGAGCCCGCCGGGCAGCCGCTGGGCGAGCGCCGCGTGCAGGGCGGCCTGGTCGGGGCGGTCGGCGCCCTCCAGGAAGCCGATCAGGCGCGGGCCGGCCTGCGGGTCGGTGTGCAGCACCACCGCGCAGGAGCGCCCGCCGAGTTCGGCGGAGGCCGCGGCCTCGATCTCCTCCAGTTCGATCCGGTGGCCGCGGAGCTTGACCTGGTTGTCGGCGCGGCCGAGGAAGCACAGCCGGCCGCGCAGGTCGCGGTAGCCGCGGTCGCCGGTGCGGTAGACGCGCTCGCCGCCGAGGGCGGGCACGGTGACGAAGCGGGCCGCGGTCGGCTCCGGCAGGCCGAGGTAGCCATCGGCCAACAGGTCTCCGCTGACGGCGAGTTCGCCGACACAGCCGGCCGGGAGCGGGCGCAGCGCCTCGTCCAGGACGTGCAGGCGCACGCCGTCCAGTTCCGCGCCGAGCGGGATCTCGCCGTCCTCGGCCACGTCGGCGGCGGTGACCTCGTACACGGTGGAGGTGACGGTGGCCTCGGTGACGCCGTAGGCGTTCAGCACGGTGGTCGCCTCGGTCAGGCCGGCCAGCGCGCGGGCGGGCAGGCGCTCGCCGCCGAGGACGAGCAGCCGGGGCGTCCAGCGGCCGTCGCGCAGCGCTTCGCGCAGGTCCTCGCGGACGGCGAGCAGGTAGCTGGTCGGCAGGTTGGCGACGGTGACGCCGCGGGCGGCGAGCACGGCGACGAGCTCGGGCCCGGTGGGCACCTCGCGCTGCGGCACGACCAGGGCGGCGCCGGCGGCCAGCGCGGGCAGCACCTCCTCCAGCGCCACGTCGAAGGACGGGCGGGCGAACAGCAGCACCCGGTCGGCGGTGGTCAGTTCGTAGCGGGCGGCGATCGCGGCGACGTACCCGGCGAGCGCGTCGCGGCCGACCAGGACGGGCTTGGGCACGCCGGTGGAGCCGGAGGTGTGGATCAGGTAGGCGGCGCCGTCCAGCACGGCGGCGGGCTCGGCCTTGGGGAAGGCCGGGCCGTCCAGCAGCGCGGGGGTGACGCCCTCGGCGGGCAGGGCGAGCGCGCTCTGCCGGGTGGCCAGCACCAGGGCCGGGGCCAGCCGGTCCAGCAGCAGGCCGAGCCGGGCGGCCGGGTCCTCGGCGGACAGCGGCGCGTACACGGCGCCGTACCGCAGGCAGGCGAGCAGGGCGACGACGCTGTCCACGCCGCGCGGCAGCACGGCGGCGACCGGCTGGCCGGGGGTGACGCCGGCGGCGCGCAGGCGTTCGGCCAGCTGGGTGACGCGGCGGTCGAGCTCGCCGTAGCTGAGGCGCTCGGTGCCGGCGATCATCGCGATGGCCGTGGGGTCGTGGGCGGCGGCCGGGTCGAGACCGGCCCGGGCGACGGCGATGGCGGGTTCGGCGGCCGGGGCGGGGTCGAGCGCGGCGAGCGTGGCCTCGGGCCGGTCGAGGTAGCAGCGCAGCAGCTGGAGCAGGCGGTCGGCCAGCAGGGTGGCCTCGGCCTCGCCGAACAGGTCGGCGTCGTAGTCCCAGACCAGGGTCATCCCGGCGCCGCCGTGCTTCTCGCCGACCACCCGGCGGTCGTCGGGCAGCAGCACCAGGTCGAGGTCGAAGCGGGTGGTGCCGGTGTTGAAGCCCTCGTACAGCGAGACTTCGAGACCGGGCGCCTGGACGTCCGGCAGCGCGGCGTCGTGCGCGCTGAACATCACGTTGAACAGCGGGTTGTCGGCGCCGCCGGTGTGCAGGCCGAGCCGGCGGGTCAGCTCCTGGACCGGCAGGTCCTGGTACGGCAGCGCACGCAGCAGGACGTCGGTCACCTCGTCGACGGCCTCGGTGCCGGGGGCGGCCGGGTCCAGCCGCAGGTGCAGCGGCACGGTGTTCACGAACATGCCGACGGTGCCCTCGAAGCCCTCCGGGCGGTTGCCGACGGCGGTGCCGACGACGAGTTCGCGGTGCCCGGAGTGCCGGCGCAGCAGTTCGGCGAAGAGCGTGAGCAGCGTGCTGAACGGGGTGTGCCCGTCCTCCTTGCTGCGGGTGCGCAGCCGCTCGGCGAGGTCGGCGCCGATCGACTGGCGCATCTGGCCGCCGCGGTGGCGGCGCACCGCGCCGGGGTTGGCCAGCCCGGGCAGGGTGACCTCGCGCGGGGCGTCGGCCAGCTCCCGCAGCCAGAAGGCGAGCGCGCGCTCACGGGCGTCCGGGTCGACGGCCGTGCGGGCGTGCTGCTCGTACGAGGGCGCCTCGGGCAGCTGGTAGGGCTCGCCGAGGACGTGGGCGCGGTAGACGGTGAACAGGTCGCGCAGCAGGATCGCGAAGGAGTGGCCGTCGTGGACGAGGTGGTGCTCGACGTGGATCAGCCGGTGGTGGTCCGTGCCGAGGCGCACCAGGTGCCAGCGCAGCACCGGCGCCTTCTCGGTGTCCACCGGCTCCTCGGCCTCGGCGGCCAGCAGCTCGCGGAAGGTGGCCTCCGGGTCGGCCTCGGCGGCGAAGTCGCTGCGGCGCAGCGTCGGTTCGCAGTGCTCGGCGACCCGCTGGCCGGGCAGGCCCTCCGGGCGGGCGACCAGTTCCAGGCGCAGGCCCGGGTGGTGTGCGAGGACGGCGGCCAGTCCGGCGTGCAACGCGTCCTCGTCGAGGGTGCCCCAGAGGTCGAGCACGGCGGTGAAGTTGTACGCACGACTGCCGGGCAGCATCTGCTCGTGCAGCCAGACGATCTCCTGCGAGGAGGAGAGCGCAAACATCGGTGACTCCCTTGTGTGGTGGGCGTGTTGGCCCTGTGGTGGCGGGGCGGGCGTGGATGGCCCGGCCCTGGTTCCGGGCACGCCGGGGTGGTGGCGCGGCCCGGCGGTCGGTGTGGGGGCTCGGTGGCGGCTTCGGTCCGGGGCGGGTCAGGCGTCCGGGGCGGGCGTCCTGATGCGGACGTCCGGTGCAGGTCCGGTACGGCTTCGGGTCGGGTCCGGGGCGGCTTCGGGTCGGGTGCGGATCAGGCGTCCGGAGCGGGCGTGCGGATCAGGCGTCCGACGCGAGGTCAGGCCGGGGGGCGGGGTCAGGCCGGGGCGGGTCAGGCCGCCCGCAGGTGGCGGCGCAGCGTGGCGAGCAGGTCGTCGAAGGCGGCGGTGGCGGCGTCCTCGGGGAACCGCTCGCGGTCCCAGGCGAGGCGCACCAGCAGGTCGTCGCCGTGCGAGGCGGCGACCGCGAACGGCGCGGCGAGCGGCCGCCCGGCCAGGTGGGTCTCCCGGCCGGGCACGCCGCCGAACACCAGCGGCGGGCGGCGGTGCAGGTCCTCCAGGGTGAGCATGCCGTCCAGGGCGCCCGTCCACGGGGCGCCGGCGGTGCGGGCGGCCCGGACCACCTCGTCGAACGGGGTGTCGGCGTGGTCGAGGTCGTCCCACCAGGCGTCGGCGAGGTCCTCCAGGGCGGCGGCCGCGCCGGGTGCGGCGGGGTGCACCAGGGTGTTGAGGAAACAGCCGAGCGCGGCGGGCGCACCCGGCGGGCGGCCGCCCCACGGGTAGCCGAGGGCGAGCTGCCCGTCGGTCCGGTGCAGCCGGTGGGCGGCGGCCGCGGTGGCGTCCAGCAGGGCGGGGAAGATAGCGGTGCGAGCGGCCCCCTCGGCGGCGGGCAGCCGGTGGCTGAGCATGCCGGTGGAGCCGGCCGCTCCCCCGCCCGTCCCGGTGACGCCGCCGAGCCTGCGGCCCCAGTGGGCCTGTGCGGCGGGGCCGGCGGCGGCGTCCTCGGCGGCCAGTTGCCGTTCGACGGCCTCCCGGTAGGCCGCCAGGGCGTCCTGGTCGGGGGCGGCGACGGCCTCCTGGGCGTGGTCGTCCCGGGCGTAGGCGTCGGTGAGGTCGGCGGTGAGGATGCCGAGCGACTGCTCGTCGCAGGCGGCGTGGTCCACCGCGAGGGCGAGCAGTTCCTCCTCGCCGTCCGGCTCCCGGGCCACCAGCAGGCGCAGCGCGGGCCCGTCGGCGGGCCAGTCCAGCAGGGCCTCGCGCAGGGCGGAGCGGGCGGTGCCGCCGGGCGGGACGGCGATCCGGGCGGCCTCGGCCGAGGGGGCGCCGACCCGCAGGACGGGCGTGCCGCGCACCGTTCCGAAGCCGCCGCACAGCGCCGGGTGCCGGGCGGCGGTGGCGACGGCGGCGCGGGCCAGCCGGGGCAGGTCGAGGGTGCCGCCCGGGTAGGCGTGGAACAGCGGGACGACATCGGGCCGGCCCTGCGGCGCGAGCCTGCGGGTGATCAGGAAGCGCCGCTGGGCGCCGGTGAGCGGGAGCAGATCCATCGGGGAGTCGGCGGCGGCGGAACGGTACCGGGCGAGGTAGGCGGCGGTGATGCTGGCGTGCACGGAACGGTCTCCGGTTTCCGGTTTCGGTTCGGTTCGGACGTCAGGCGGCGGGGCTCGTCGGGCGGCCGGGTGCGTCAGGCGGCGGGGCTCGCGACGGGCTCCTCCCCGGCCGTGGCGGCGGTGTCCGCCGGGAGGTCCCGCAGCCGGCGCAGCGGCGACAGCAGCAGCGGCACCGGGACGAGCAGGAAGCCCGCCGCGCACAGCCACAGCGCGGCGCGCGGTCCGGCCGCGTCGGCGACGGTGCCGCCGACGAGCGCGCCGATCGGCAGCGTGCCCCAGACCAGGAAGCGCATGGTGGCGTTCATCCGGCCGAGCAGCTCCGGCGGGCACAGGCTCTGCCGGAAGCTCACCTGGGCGACGTTGTAGGCCACCGCGCCGAACAGCACCACCGCCGAGGCGATTCCGAACAGCACCACGCCCGCGCCCCGGCCGGACAGCGGCCACAGCAGCGCGAACGGCGCCGTCACCACGGTGGCGAGCCAGATCAGCCGGGCCTGGCCGAGCCACGCCGCCAGCCGCCCCGCGCACAGCGCCCCGGCCAGGCCGCCGACGGCGGAGGCCGACAGCAGCAGACCGATGGCGCCCGGCGCGAGGTCGAGCACCCGCACCCAGAACACCGTCTGCACGGCCGCCAGCACGGCGGCGAACAGGTTGGACACGGCGGTCGCGGCGGCGATCGCGCGCAGCAGCGGGTGCCCGAGCACGAAGCGCACGCCCTCGGCGACCTCGGCACGCAGCGACCGTCCGGGCGCCGGCTCCGGTCGGGGCTCCTCGACCCGGATCCGGGCGAGCAGCAGGGCGGAGGCGAGGTAGCCGACGGCGTCGGCCACGATGGCGAGCGACGCGCCGAGCAGTTGGACCAGGCCGCCGCCGAGCCCGGGCCCGACGATCTGCGCCGAGGAGCGGACCGTCTCGATCGCGCCGTTGCCCCCGACCAGTTGCTCGCGCGGCAGGACGGACGGCAGGAAGGACTGGTGGGCGACGTCGAAGAAGACCGTCGCCACCCCGGTGACCAGCGCCACCAGGTAGAGCTGGGCCATGGTCAGCACGCCGAGCGCGGCGGCCGGCGGGATCGACCCGACGGCGAGGCAGCGCACCACGTCGGCGCGGATCAGCACCGGGAGCTTGCGCATCCGGTCCAGCCAGGCGCCGGCCGGCAGGCCGACCAGTAGGAACGCGGCGGTCTCGGCGGCGGTCAGCAGGCCGACCTCGAAGGGTGTGGCGTCGAGCACCATCACCGCCACCAACGGGAGCGCGACCAGGGTCACCTGGCTGCCCGTCTGGGCCGTCGCGGCTCCGGTGAGCAGGAGTCGGAAGTCGCGGTGGCCGAGCAGGCGGTCGCGGCGGGGGCTTGGCGTCTCGTTCATCAGTGCGACTTTCGGTCACCACTTCGCTACTGGGCAAGCATCGCGTCCGTTTCCGGACGAACCACGGGTCGGCCGGATCGCGCCACTCCCGCGACCCGCCCTTACGGACCCCATACGACCGAGCACGCTCCCGCCGGGACGTCCGCGCAGGCCGCCGACCTGGGGCGGACCACTCGCACGGCCACCCGGCGCACCGCGGGCCCCGCACGTCCAATTCGCCGTCCGCTATGCGGGCATTCGCATTCCGGCCACCGGACGCCGTCACTCAACTTGGCTGGATCATGCGAAACACTGACTGTCCGTCATCTGATCGTGATATCGGCCGCGTCGCGGGAGGCCGTGGGAAGAAGCACCCGCGCCGCCGAACGGGCCGGACCGGGCCCCGCCGCTCAGTCCGCCTCCCGGCAGGTCACCGCCAGCACCGCCATGTCGTCGTCCCGCGGCCCGCCCGTCCACCGCTCCACGTCCGCCACCAGCGCGTCGACGGCCTCCTGGGGGCCGTCGAACGGGCCGAGCGGGCCGAGGGCGAGCAGCGGATCGTAGAACTCCCCGGCCGCGTCCCGGGCCTCCGTCACCCCGTCGGTCACCAGCAGCAGCGTGCACCCCGGCGGGAACGGCCGGGTCTCCGGCGCCGGCCGGGCCACGCCCAGCGAGCCCATCCCGAGCGGCAGCCCCGGGTCGGCGGCATCCAGCCGGCGCACCGCCTCCGGCCCGCCCAGCAGGTACGGTCCCGGGTGCCCGCAGTCGAGCGTGCGCACGACGTCCTCACCCGGCGGGAACTCGACCAGCAGCGCCGTGATGAACCCCTCCAGCCGCACCTCCTCGGCCAGCAGCGTGCTCTCCCGGGTCAGCGCCCGCTCCAGCCCGTCGGCCAGCGCCGCGAGGTCCGGCGCCCGGTGGGCGTCCTCCCGGAACGCGCCGAGCAGCACCGACACCGCGCCGACCGCCTGCAGCCCCTTGCCCCGCACGTCCGCGATCAGCACCCGCACGCCGTACGGGGTCGCCTGCAGCGCGTACGCGTCGCCGCCGATCAGCGCCTCGGTCTGCGCCGCCCGGTAGCAGGCGGCGACCGACAGTCGGCCCACTCGCGCGGGCGGCTCGGGCAGCACCGCCCGCTGGGCGGCCTCGGCCACCGACCGCACCTGCGCCAGCCGCTCCCCGTGCCGGGCGACGACGCGGTTGACCCAGACGCCGAGCAGCGCGGCGAAGGCCGTGTTCACCAGCTCCAGGTAGCCGTCCTGGGTGCCGATCGAGCCGTCCCGCACGGCCAGCACGAGGATGCCGGTCACATTGGCGACGCCCACCGCGAGGGTGTCCCGCAAGGTCAGCAGGGCGCCGGTCAGGACGGCGGCGGCCGCGAGGAGCGGGTCGCCCCAGTAATCGGCGGGATCCAGGGAGTTCCAGACGAGCCCGGCGACGATCAGCAACCACGGCGCGAACCGCACGTACGGCGGCCACTGCTCGGACCTCGGGGCCATCGGAGACCTTGCTTCCCGTCTCACCGCCTATCCGGAATGGGCGATTCCGATCCTAGCCACCCCTGCGCGCCCCCGCGCGCGCCCGACTGCGCCGCGGGGAGCGAACCGCGCGGTGGCGCCCCTCGGCCAC
>NZ_JBIUSS010000003.1:17306-118886 GCF_044741445.1 Kitasatospora sp. NPDC088160
CGACCGGGGCCGGGGCCGGGGCCGGGGCCGGGGCCGGGGCCGGGGCCGGGGCCGGGGCCGGGGCCGGGGCCGGGGCCGGGGCCGGGGCCGGGGCCGGGGCCGGGGATCAGCCCGGTGATCTGCTCCGGCACCCGCACGGCGCTCCCGCCGACGGCCGGGCACGCGAGAGCGGACGCGCCCGCTACCCGTCCAGGGTGAACCGCCCCGCGCCCGGGCCGGTGAGGAGGCCGGGCGGCAGCCGGCGCCCGTAGGTGAGCAGCAGGAGGTGTTCGGCCCGGCCCTCCACCACGGCCGGGCCCTCGCCGTACGCCCAGGCGGTGTCGGCGGCCCGCAGGTGGACACCGTCGAGTCGGGCGCCGAAGAAGCGCAGACTGCGCCGGGAGACGGTGGCGAGCAGGGCGGTGACCCGAGGCAGCGGTAGGCGCGAGGGCAGGCCGAGCGCGGTGGTGATGTCGAGGCCGTGCACGACGTCGTGGGCGAGGGCGGCGATCCGGCCGCCGACCGGGGGGCGCCAGGGGTGTTCGGCGTGGTCGGCGAGAGCGGCGGCGAGTTGGCGGTCGGTGAGGGCGGCGGCGTCGCGGCGCGCCACCCGGTCGGTCATCCGGTGGAGGGAGCCGCCGGCCCGCATGAGGTCCGCGAGACTGCGGGCGGTGGAGTGGCGGAAGCCGGTGCTCATGTGGGCGGCGACCTCGCGAACGCGCCAACCTGCGCACAGCGAAGGGGAGTTCCACTGGTCCGGGGAGAAGGTGGTGAACACCTCGGCGAGTTCCCGGCGTTCGGCCGCGATCTGCTCGCGGACCCAGTCGACGGCCTGGTCGTGCTGCACGGTTCCCATGCCTCCAGCCTGCGGCCGGGACCCTCCGGACGTCCAAGACCGGGGAGTTCTTCCACCTATCATCAGAAGTTATGGAACTCCGGCAGCTCCAGTACTTCGTCACCGTGGCCCAGCAGGGCAGCTTCACCCGCGCCGCCGAACTGCTGCACCTCACCCAGCCCGGGGTCAGCGCCCAGATCCGGCAGCTGGAGAAGGAATTGGGCCACCGGCTGCTGGACCGCGGCGGGCGCGGCGTCCGGCTCACCCCGGTCGGCGAGGCGGTGCTCCCGCACGCGCGGGCGGCGCTCGCCTCCGCCGCGGCGGCGCGGCAGACGGCGCAGGACTTCGGCGGACTGCGGCGCGGGCACGTCCGGCTCGGGCTGGTCTCCGGGGCAGCCCTGGGTCCTGTCCCGCCGGCCGGGGCGGACGGCCTTCCCGGACTCGCCACCACGCTCGCCGCGTTCCGCCGCGACCACCCGGGCATCGACCTCTCGCTGGCCGAGGACGGTACCGCGCGGATGCTCGGCGCCCTGCGCGAGGGGCGGTTGGACCTCGCCGTGATCGGCCTGCCCACCACCGCGAGCGGACGGGACGACGACGACGGCTGGCGGACGCTGGCCGGGCTCGCCCTGCACACCGTGCTGGAAGCCCCGCTGGTCGCCGCCTTCACCGGGCACCACCCGCTGGCCGGCGGACCGGACGGCCCCCTGCCGGTCGCCGCACTGGCCGGGCACGCCCTGGTGAGCACCCCGCGCGGCACCGGCCTGCGGACGGCACTGGAGCAGGCCCTGGCCGCGGCCGGGGCACGCCCCACGGTCGCGGTCGAGGCGTCCGCCCCGCCGCAGCTGGCCGAACTCGCCGCGCACGGGCTGGGCGTGGCCGTGCTGCCGGATCCGCCGCCCGCCGCCGGGCTGCGGATCCGGCCGCTCACCGACCCCGTCCCGCTGGTGCGGATCGCGCTGGCCTGGCCGACCGGCCGCCCCACCGCGCCGCCCACGGCCGCGCTCCTGGGCCACTTGCGGACGTCCTATCCGGGCCCGGGGGCCCGCACCTGACGCTGCCGGGGGTCCGTCCTCCGCAGGCCGCCGTCAGAGCGCGGCGGCGGCGGTCCCGTCGCCGATGTGCAGGATCGCGTCGGCCCCGTCGAGGACCGCCCGGTCGAGCGGGAAGTAGCCCTGCTCCGGCGTGGTGTCGGTGCGCGTCCGGCCACCGGCGGCCGCACCGGGCTCGACCAGTCCCCAGGTGGCGGCCCCTCGCTGGAGCGCGCCCTCGTGGGTGTCCGGCTCGGGCTCCTGGAGCCCGACGGCCTCGCTGCGGCCCAGGCTGCCGGGGACGAAGGTGTACGGCTCGTCCAGGGAGTTCAGGATCGCGCCGACGCCGCTCCAGGTCAGGTCCAGGTCCGCCAGCCGCATGGCGCTCGGCTGCCGCTGCAGGTGGAGGTTGTGGGCGAAGACCAGGGTCCCCCCTCGGCGGGCCTCGCCGCCGCGGATGTCGAGGAGGTTCTGGGCCATGAGCACGTCCCGGGTGCCGAGGAGGCCGGACAGCCGGGCGCCCGGCTCCAGGCGCTCGGCCGACTGCCGGTGGTAGCGGAGCAGACCGAGGCCGGCGGTGAGGTGCGTCCTGGCCCTGAGCCACTCGGCGCGCGAGGTCGCCGCGACCAGTTCCGGGGCCCGCGCGTACAGCAGGGTGAGCAGGTCGTCGGCGACCGTCCGCAGCTTCTCCGCCTCGGCGGAGGCGCCGGGCGACATCTTCGGGTCCAGGACCGCCTCGGGGCGGCTCCAGCGCTGGTCCTCGCCGACCAGGCCGGCGAGGTCGAGGTCGAGCCCGAGGTAGTCGCGGGCGTGTTCGAGGTAGCGCCGCGGGCTGGGTGCGCTGGTGTTCTCCGTCTGCGCGTCGAAGCCGTGGAAGGCCAGACGGTCCGCCGGCGGCCGGCTCCGGTTGTAGTCGCGCATCCAGGCGACCAGCCGCCGGTTGCCGTCCAGCTCTCCGAAGCCGTGGGAGAAGCCCTCGCCCATCACCGAGTCGAGGGTGCCCACCCCCTCCTGGACGAAGTCGTTCACGGTGAGCGCGGCCACCCGGTCGGTTTCGAGGGCGATCGACCGGAATCCCCGGTCGACCAGTCGGGCGAACAGCTCGTTGCGGATCCGCGCGAAGGCCGGTTCCCGGTGGGTGGGTTCACCGAGCGCCAGCAGTGCGCATGGCGAAGGGACGAGGTCTCGCAAGTCCTGACTCATGACCCTCAAGCGTATCCTTGAAAGAACGGTTGAGACTTTTCCCGCCCCGACCGCCCGATCCTCCGCTGAAGTCTCAAACCGGTGACCACCATGCGCCCCTCCGACCTCGCCCGCGGGCACGGCCTCTCGACCCAGGCCGTGCGCAACTACGAGCGGGACGGCTTCCTCCCGCCCGCCGAACGCACCGCCAGCGGCTACCGCATCTACACCGAGGTGCACGCGGCCGCGCTCGACGCCTACCGCTCCCTGGTCGCGGCGTACGGCCACGCGACCGGCGGCCGGATCATGACCGCACTCCACCGGGGCGGGCTCGACGATGCCCTGACGGCCATCGACCGCGGCCACGGCCAACTGCTCCGCGACCGGGACACCCTGGACGCGGTGCGGAAGGCCGTGCACCACCTGACGGCGCGACCCGACGCGGCGCGGGATCTCTCGGCGGACCTTGCAGCGGACCTTGCAGCGGACCTTGCAGCGGACCTTGCAGCGGATCTTGAGACGGATCTTGAGGCGGGCCCATCGGCGGAGCCCGCGGTGGACGGCGCCGTCCTGAGCATCGGCGAACTCGCCCACCGGCTCGGCGTCACCCCGGCGACCGTGCGCAACTGGGAGGGCGCGGGCATCCTCACCCCCGCCCGGGACCAGGCCACCGGGCACCGCGTCTTCCGCGCCGACGACATCCGCGACGCCGAACTCGCCCACCTGCTCCGGCGCGGCGGCTACCCGCTGGACCACATCGCCACCGTGGTCCGACAGGTGCGGACGGCCGGCGGCACGGCCTCCCTGGCCGACGCCCTCGACGGCTGGCAGCGCAGGCTCACCGCCCAGGGCCTGGCCATGCTCGACGCGGCCGCCCGGCTCGGCCACTACCTGGGCCTGACCGGCCACCCGCGGCCGGACCTGGGGTCTTAGTCAGCGATTCGGCGGGCCGCCTCCGTGGCGGGCTCAGCCGACGCGGGTGAGCCGGGTGGTGCGAGGAGGGGTCTGGTCGGCGGGGGTGGCGGGGCCGGCGGCACGGTCGGGCTCGGGGCGATCGGGGTTGGCGAGCAGGATGGAGCGCTGGAGCCGTCGCAGTCCGGCCGAGGGTTCCATGCCCAACTCCCGTACCAGGGTGTTGCGCAGGCGCTGGTAGGCCTCCAGGGCCTCGCCCCGTCGGCCGGAGCGGTGCAGGGCGATCATGTACTGGCCGTGCAGGCTCTCGTGGGTGCGGTAGCGGTCGACCAGGACGGTGAGTTCGGCGAGCAGGACGCGGTGGCGGCCCAGCCGCAGGTCGGCCTCGATCCGCTGATCCAGCGCGCAGAGCCGGGTCTCCTCCAACCGCTTGGCCTCGACGGCGAGTTGACCGCCGAGCGGGACGTCGGCGAACGCCGGACCGCGCCACAGGCCGAGCGCCTCGCCCAACTGGCGGGCGGCGAGCGGGAAGTCGCCGCCGTCCATGGCCCGGTAGCCGAGGCCCGCGAGGCGGTCGAACTCCTGGAGGTCGACCAGTCCGCCGCCGCTGTCGAGCCGGTAGCCGCCGGGCGAGGTCACCAGGACGTCCTTGGCTCCGCACGCTCCTCCGGCGTCATCGCGGTGGGCGAGCGCCCGGTCGATGAGGTCGCGCAGTTGGAGGACGTAGGTCTGGACGGTGGTGCGCGCGCTGCGTGGCGGATGGCCGGACCACAGTTCCTCCGCGAGGACGCCCGCCGAGATGACCTGGTCGGCGCGCAGGGCCAGCAGGGCGAGCACTTGCCGTGGTTTCGGCGCCGAGGGCACCACCGACACCCCGCACACCTGGACCCCCAAGGCCCCCAACACCCGGATCTCCATGACGTCCACCCCAATCCAGACGGATCGGCGACCCCGACGGCCACCGGCCGGCCGGCGCTGCGGCTACCGCACAGCCGAGCACCAGGTGCTCATCCAAAAACAGGACGGACGGTTTGTCAATACAAAACCGAACGAGCTGTTTGTTATTGAACGGACCATCGAGCTCCGGACTGCGGCGACCGACCGGACCGACCGCCGCCACAAGTGCCGCCGCGTCAGCCCCGGGCGCAAGCCGTCAGGCGCCACCAGCACGGGCCGCCGCCAGCTCGGCCACCACCCGCCCACCACGGTCCGAGCCCAGATCCAGCGCGGCCAGCACCCCGGGGACCGCGATGCTCGGCATCACGTGCCGGTACAGCACGGCCACCCGGCGCTCCAGATCCGCCCGGCCGGACATCTTCTGGGACTGGATCTGCACGCCCGTCCAGGCGCCCGTCATCAGCCACGCCGTCTCGGCCGGCAGCACGTGCGGCAGCAGCTCGCCCCGCTCGCCGGCCGCCGTCAGCACCGCCTCCAGCCGGGCGATCCACCCGGGCGTGGCACCGCCGCTGAGGTCGCCGAACACGTCCTGGCCGAGCGAGAGCCGCGCGCCCGCGCTCAACAGCGGGTCACCCGGCATGAGATGGGCGACGACCATCCCCAGGTCGACGAACTCCTGGAGCTTGCAATGCCGTTCGGGGATCTCGTCCCGACCGAACTGCTCCTCCACGACGCCCTGTGCGAGCTCCCGCTTCGACGCGAAGTGGAAGTACACCGCACCCCGGGTCACACCCGCACGGGCGACCACCTCACCGATCGTCGCCCCCTCGTACCCGTGCTCGTCGAAGACCGAGGCCGCCGCCTCCAGGATCAGCCGACGCGTCCGGATCGCCCGCTCCTGCCGCACCACCGCAACCACCCCGCCCGAAACGCTCGGCAAACAAAACCAAACACCCTGTATCTTACCCGCCGGTCAACCGGCGATCCCTCGCCCCCAGGTCGCATGCACCCGCCTTCGAGTGAAGGAAAACCGCGTGGACGCTACAGGGCGGGAAAGCGACCGCCACCCCTCCCCCGGCCGACAGAGCCGGAATCCAGCTCCCCACTTCCGGCCGCATCCCACCGAAAACGGCCCGCCGTGATAATGCACCTGTCACCCCACTTTTGGGGATTCCTTTGCAGGCCAGGCGGCATCCGCCCCAGGTTCAGGCCACCCGGACGGCCATCGCGCGGCACCTGGAGCGACCACCCGACCACGCTCGGCCGCCAACGAACCTTCGTTCGGGCTCCTTGAAAACCAAACCGGAAGGTACGTATCTTACGAGCCCTGAGCAGCCCACCCCGCCCGCCACGGCCTTCCGGAGCGCTCCCATGACCCTGCTTGCCTACCGCGCCCCCGCCATCTCCCGCGTCGCCGGCGCGGACCACGGCACCACCCCCGGCCGCACCGCCGGACCGGCCGTGCCGACCGGACCGGCACCGCGCCTGACCAGCACCGTTGCCAAGGAGTACGTCCACCGGGCCTGTCACGCCGAGGTCTTCCTCACCGGCAGCGAGCAGCTGAACGAGACGACCTTCGCCGTCACCGCGCAGTGGCCGCGCGCCCACACCTTCTTCACCACCCCCGACGGAACCCGGCACGACCCGATCCAGGCCGCTGAAACGATCCGCCAAGCCGGGCTCTACCTCGCGCACACCCGGTTCGGCGTCCCGCTCGACCACAAGTTCATGATGTGGAACCTCGACTACACCACCCGCCCCCGCCAACTGCTCATCGGCGCGGCGCCCACCGACCTCACCATCGAGGCCAGACTCGTCCCACAGCCGCGCCGGGCCGGCACCACCATCGACTTCACCCTCAGCACCGTCATCCGACGCGGCGCCCACCTCGCCGCCACCGGACACGCCCGGTTCACCACCGTGCCGGACTCCACCTACCGGCGGCTGCGCGGGGCACGCCGCGAGGCCGACCCGGCGCCCGCCGTCTCCGGCGAGCCGCTGGCCCCGGGCCGAGTGGGCCGGATCCGCCCCTGCGACGTCGTCCTGACCCCGGCCGACGCACCCGGGACCTGGCACCTCACCCCCGACCTCTGGCACCCGATCCTCTTCGACCACGCCAACGACCACATTCCCGGCATGGTCCTGCTGGAGGCCGCCCGCCAGGCCACCAACGCGCTCGTCTCACCGGCCACCGTCATCCCCGCCTCCGCCGCGACCACCTACCACCGGTACGCCGAGCACGACGCCGCCACCACGATCACCGCCCGGCACACCCCCGGTGACGACCCGGACGCCCTCACCACCACCGTCACCGGCCACCAGAACGGCGAGCCGATCTTCACCACCGTCCTGACCGGCCACGCCGACCAGCGGTGACCGGCGCCGCTGGGCACTGACGGGCGCCGACGGGCACTGACGGGCACTGACGGGCGCCGACGGACTCCCGTCGACCCGCGCCGGCCCCGACCAGTCCCGGCCGGTCCCGACCAGGGTGGATCAGCCCTGAGCAGCGCGGACCGCCAGCCGACCGCACCGCCCCACCCGGCCCGTCCGACCTCCACGGTCGGGCGGGCCGTCGGCGCGCCGGAGACGAACCCCTCCCACGGACTGGCACCGGACGAACACCTGCGCGAGGATGTCAGCCCTTGGATTCGCAGTGACCGGGAGTACACAGTGCGTGAAGTCGCTTCGCACCAGAACGAGTTGATCAGACTGACGGACCGCCCCGGCACCGACGACGCCACCGGGCACGAGGGGCGCACCGGCGGGCGGAGCGTACGGGTGCGGGTGCTGGGGCGGCACGCACCGGGCTCCCTGCTCGGCCACGACTGGCTGGACTGCGAGATCACCGTCACCGCCGACTCGGCCCGCGGGCAGTTCGTCACACTGGTGACTGGACGTCAACTCCAGCAGTGGGAAGCCGCCCTGGAACGTCTGGCGCGACGCGAGGCGGTGCGCTGGCTGGACGAGGAGCACGGCCCGGAGCTGCGGATCGAGCCGGGGCGACCCGGCGGCCTCTGGGTGACCGTCTCCGACGCCGAGGACTCCGGCGTCACCCTCCGGGTCGTCCTGTCCCCCGCCCCCGGCTGGCTGGACGAGCAGCGCGCCCTGCTCAAACTCGTCCGGGACGCCTACCCGTTCGAGGTGGTCGAGGTCGCCCCCGGCGTCCACGCCTGGCGCGGACAGCGGGGGGACGAACACTGACGCACCGTCAATACCATTCTGACGAAGGGGCCGACGCCCCGCGTAGCGAGCCGTCGGGCAGGGCGAGGAGGAGGAGCCGCACGGCACGGACGGTGAGTTGGACGGCGGAGCCGGCCGACAGCCGGCCCCGGGCGGCCGGGCGCCGACCGGCGGCGGACCGGCCACCGCCGATAATGGCGACATGATCGAGAAGCAGCTCCGCGTCGTCCTCGCCGAGGACTCGGTGATCCTCCGGGACGGCATGGTCGAACTCCTCACCGCGCGCGGGTGCACCGTGGTCGCCACCGCCGGGACGGCCCCCGAACTGATCGCCGCCGTCGACGAGCACCGGCCCGATGTGGCCGTGGTCGACATCCGGATGCCGCCCAGCCACACCGACGAGGGCATCCGCGCCGCCGTCGAGCTCCGCTCCACCTCGCCCGGGGTCGGCATCCTGGTCTTCTCCCAGCACGCCGAGACCGCCTGGGCGGCCCGGCTGCTCGCAGGTGGCGCCGCCGGCGTCGGCTATCTGCTCAAGGAACGCGTCGCCCGCACCTCGGAGTTCGTGGACGCGCTGCACCGGGTGGCGGCCGGCGGCACGGCGCTCGACCCGGAGATCGTCAACGGCCTGATGCACGGTGGGCGGCGAAACCGTGTCGACGCGCTCACCCCGCGCGAACGGGAGGTACTGGAGCTGATGGCGCAGGGCCACTCCAACCGTTCGATCGCCGGGCTGCTCGTGGTCTCGGAGCGGGCGGTGGAGAAGCACGTCGCCGCCGTCTTCGCCAAGTTCGACCTGTCGGCGACCGAAACCGACAACCGGCGCGTCAAAGCCGTCCTCACCTACCTCGCCGAAACCGGCGGCTGAGCCGGGAGCAGCGGTTCCGTGGACGGCCGCGCCGCGGCCACCCGTCACAGGCGGCTCGGCAGTTCGGCGGTGACCGTCGTCGGCCCGCCCGGCGGGCTGTCCACCCGCAGCACCCCGTCCACCGCCACGAGCCGTTCGGCCAGGCCCGCCAGGCCCGAACCCGAACCGGAGCCCGAGCCGGAGCCCCCGCCCGGGGCGGCGCCCCCGCGGCCGTCGTCGCGCACCGTCAGCCGCACCCGCCCGTCGGCTGCGCTCGCCGCGAGCTCCGCCGCCGCCGCGCCGCTGTGCTTGGCGACGTTGGTCAGCAACTCGGCCGCGCAGAAGTAGACGGCCTGCTCGATCGCCGCGTCCGGCCGCTCCCTCAGGTCCAGCCGTACCGTGACCGGCACCGGCGCGGTAGCGGTGAGCCCGGGCAGCGCCTGGGCGAGGCCGCCGTCCAGCGCCACCGGGTGGATGCCCCGGGTGAGCCGGCGCAGCTCCGCGATGGTGTCGTCGGTCTGCCGACGGGCCCGGTCGACCAGGGTGCGCAGGCGCTCGGCGTCCGGAGCGCCGGGCGGGCCGGGCAGCCCGGTCAGCCCGGGCTGGGCGTCGCCAACGGCCTCACCAACGGCCTCACCGGTGACCGCACCGAGGGCGTCGTCGGCCAACGAGAGGGTGATGGCGAGCGCGACCAGTTGCGCCTGCGTCCCGTCGTGCAGATCGCGTTCGAGGCGGCGCAACCGGTCGGTGTTCTCGGCGAGCAAGGTGGCCCGGGCGGTCTCCAGCTCGCGCACCCGCTCCTGCGACCGCACCGGGCCGAGCAGCAGCCGGGCGAGGCTCCGATTGGCCGCGCTCACCGCCCGCAGCGCCGCCGGCACCGCCGCCAGTACGGCGAGCCCGGCCGGGGCCCCGGCCACGTCCAGCCAGCCGACCGGTCTGGGCCCCGGCTCCAGCAGCCGCACCCACAGCGGGAAGCCCACCAACCAGACGCAGCTGAGCGGCAGTCCGACCGCGACCAGGAAGCCAAGCACCCCCAGTGGCAGCCGCAGCAGCAGGTAGAGCAGCGCCCGCCAGGCCACCGGGTCGGTCAGCACCGCCCGGCCCCGGGCGATCGCCCCGGACGGCCGGGGCAGCGCGCCCGGAGCCGACACCCGCTCGCCGAGCAGCCGCCCGACCAGTCGCCGGTGCAGCCCGCCCAGCCCGCGCGCCCCGGCCAGGGCGGCCACCACGAACGGCAGCCCGAGCACGGTGAGCGAGAGCAACGCCCCGGCATAGAGCACGGCCACGGCGTAGACCCCGCCGAGCACGCCGATCGGCAGCCCGAGCAGCGCGAAGGCCAACTCGCCACCGCGCACCGACAGATACCGCCGACGCTCAGCCACCGTCCACCTCACCACTCCCACTCACCACGCTCACCGCACTCACCGCACTCACCACTCACCGCTTCGACGACACACCCAGGCGGCTTCGACCCGGCCCCACCGCACCTGGCGAAGGGCCCGGCCACCCCCGCTCACCCCCGCTCACCGCCGACCGCCTCGACCGCGCGCCCCCGGATCGCCCGCAGGCCGGCGCCCAGGATTCCCGGTACCGTCAGCCCCGCCGCGCCCGCCACCACCCAGCCGCACGCAACGCCCGGCACCACCGGCAGCACCGACCCCGTCACCGCCCGGGCGAACGCCCCCGTGGCGACGGCCGCCACCGCCGCACCCAGCAGCACGCCGACCGCCGTGGTGAGGGCCGCCTCGACGGACAGCATCCGCAGCAGTTGCCGCCTGGTCGCGCCGACCAGGCGCAGTAGCGCGAACTCGCGCCACCGGTCGGCCGTCAGGGCGACCAGCGTGTTGACGGTGGAGACGGCCGCGAAGCAGACCAGCATCCCCAGTTCCGCCTCGCGGAGCCAGACGTCCGTCACCTTGGTGACGCTGGTCGCGGCGCCGGTCGTACGGACCACGTGCTCGGCGGTGCTCGTCATGATCAACATGGTGCCCGACAGCCCGACCAGGAGCGCGACCGGCACCACGGCCGAGGAGAGCCGGGCCGCGTAGCCGCGCAGGTTGGCGTCGGCGAGCCAGCCCGCCCCGGGGGCCAGCACCCGTACCGGCGCGCCGAGCACGGCGGCCACGGCCCGTGCGGCGAGCGGCCCGAGCAGGGCGAGGGCGACCAGCAGCACCAGCGAGCCGAGCATCGCCGCCTGCCCCGCCTTGTCCAGTTCACCGGCCCCTCTGGTGGCGGCGAGCCGCAGCAGCAGCACCCCGCCCGCCAGGACGGCCAGCCCGGCCAGCACCCGCAGCACGCCCGTGCGCCGCTGGCCCGAGGTGTCGGCGGTCAGCGCGGCGGCCGGGGTGAGCCGGGTGATCCGTCGGGCGGCGAGGGCGGTGGCGGCCAGGCCGACCAGCAGCGCCACCGCCAGTGCAACCAGCATCGGCACCGGCGTCCCGGGGATCCGCAGGCCGGGCGCGGCCAGCCCGCGCCGTCGGAGCGCGGCGAGGAAGCCCCGGGCGGCGAGGGTGCCCGCCGCGCCGCCGGGCACGGCCATCAGCAGGACGGTCGCCGCGACCTGGGCCCGCACCAGCCGACGCACCTGACGGGGTGTCGCGGCGACCGTCCGCAGCAGGGCGAGGTCGCGGTGCTGCTGGCGGAGGGTGAAGCCGAGCGCGTTGACCACGACGAACAGCGCGACCAGGACGGCGATCTCACCGAACGCCCCCGCGATCAGCAGCAGGCCCGGCCCGGCCACCGCCCGGCGGGCCACCGCGGCGGGGGCCGTGGCCTGGGCGGCGACCAGCGAGCCGAACAGCGTCACCGTCCCCACCGCCAGGAACAGCGCCACCGCCAGCCCGGCGAAGGCGGCCGGTCGGCGCCGGATCTGACCGGCCGCCAGGGAGAGGACGGGGCTCATCGCGCTCCCCCGCCCAGCCGGCTCAACCGCTCGCCGACCTGTGCGGCGGTCGGCCGGTCGAGCTCGTCCACCAGCAGCCCGTCGGCCAGCAGCAGCACCCGGTCCGCGTAGCCGGCGGCCACCGGGTCGTGGGTGACCATCACACACGTCCGCCCGTCCGCGTCCACACCGGAACGCAGCAGGTCGAGGACGTCGTGCCCGGTCGCCCGGTCGAGCGCGCCGGTCGGCTCGTCCGCGAACAGCACGGCCGGCCGCGCGACCAGCGCCCGGGCGATCGCCACCCGCTGCTGCTGGCCGCCGGACAGCTGCCCGGGCCGGTGCCGCTCCCGCCCGGACAGGCCGACCCTGGCGAGCGCCTCCCGCACCTGCGCCCCGTCCGGCCGCGCCCCCGCGAGCCGCCCGGGAAGTTCGACGTTCTGCGCGACGGTCATCGCGGGCATCAGGTTGAACGCCTGGAACACGAACCCCACCCTGGTACGGCGCAGCTGCGCGAGCCGCCGCTCGGGCAGCCGGGACACCTCCGTCCCGCCCCAGCGGACGGTGCCCCGGGTGGGGCGGTCCATCCCGGCGAGGCAGTGCAGCAGCGTCGTCTTGCCGGAACCCGAGGGCCCCATCACCGCCGTGAACGTCCCCGGCGCGAAGGCCACGGACACCCCCCGCAACGCCCGGACGGCGGCCGTGCCCCGCCCGTACTCCCGGTGCAGCCCGTCCCCGGTCAGGGTCGCGCCCGCCACCTCGCCGCTCGCCGCCGCGGCGGCTGTCGTCATCCCGTTCATGCCCTCCATCCTGGGCATGAACGGCCGCACGATCGATTGGGCTGGCCCCCCAATTCGGGGTTCGGAAAACCGAACCCCGCAGGTGGCCCTACCTCCGGACCCAGGACGCGTACGTCGGGTCGAGGCCGTCGCGGTCCCGTCCCACCCCGGCACCGTCGCGGTCCGGTCCCATCCCGGCGCCGTCGAGGTCGACCGACCGACCGACCGACCCGAGCCACCGTCACGGCGCCCGACGGTGCGGTACTAGGCTGGCTCCCGTTTGACCGGGGGACGGGGGACGGGTGTCTGAGGACGGGGGTCACGTGACCTTGCTGGAGAACGATCCGCGCGAGATCGGCGGGTACCGGCTGGAGGGCCGGATCGGCGCGGGCGGGATGGGCGTCGTGTACCGCGCGCGGTCGCTGTCCGGGCGGCAGGTGGCACTCAAGGTGATCCGCCCCGAGCTCGCCGGGGACGAAGAGTTCCGGGCCCGGTTCCGACACGAGGTCGAGGCCGCCCGCCGGGTGAGCGGGGCGTTCACCGCACCCGTCGTCGACGCGGACCCCGACGCCCCGTCGCCCTGGCTGGCCACCCTGTACGTCCCGGGCCCTTCGCTGGCCGAACGGGTCGCCCGGCAGGGCCCGTTGAGCCCGCCGGAGGTACGGCGGCTGGCGACGGGCCTCGCGGAGGCGCTGCGGGACATCCATCGTGCCGGGCTGGTGCACCGGGACCTCAAGCCCGGCAACGTCCTGCTCGCCGAGGACGGCCCCCGCGTGATCGACTTCGGCATCGCCCGCGCCCTGGACGGCACCCAGCTCACCAGCACCGGCGTCGCCGTCGGCACACCGCCGTTCATGGCGCCGGAGCAGTTCCGGCGCGGCGACACCAGCCCGGCCACCGACGTGTTCGCGCTCGGTTCGGTGCTGGCCTTCGCGGGCACCGGGCGCGGTCCGTTCGGCGCGGACTCCTCGCACGCGGTGGGCTTCCGGGTCGTCTACGAGGAGCCGGACCTCGCCGGGCTGGCGGCGGAGCTGCTCCCCATGGTCGCGGCCTGCCTCGCCAAGGAGCCGACCCGACGGCCCACCCTGGAGACGTTGCTGACGTGGTCCGTCGCGGGCGTGGAGCCTCCCCCGGCCGCGCCCGACACCCGGCCCGCGACCGTGTGGGAGCGGCCCGCCGTGCCGCCCGTACCGACCGAGCCGGACGTCCGCTCGGCACCCCTCGCACCCGCCCTCCCCCCGCCCGCCGGGCCCGCCGTCATACCGGCGCCGACCGACCCCGTCGTCCCCAGGCCACGCCGCCGGACGGCCGCGCTCGTCGTCGCGGTCGCCGTCGCGCTGGCCGCGGCCGGCGGCGCGGCCGTCCTGCTGCGGCAGCAGGAGAAGGACAGCGGCGGTGCCGGTGCCCTGCCCCCGGCCGCCTCGGCTCCGTCCACTCCCGGTCAGTCAGGCCGGTCCGGCCCGCCCGACTGCCCCTCGGCCCGCGCCGTCGTGGGCGGAGACGGGCCGTTGAAGACCGTCATGAGCCGTTGGACGGCCGACTACCACCAGGCGTGCCCCACCGCGAACGTGGCCACCGCCGACCTGGGCGGCACCGCCGACCAGCAGTTCGTCGCCGGCCAGGTCGACGCCGTCACCCTCGACGACGCGCCCCTGGGCGACGAGGGTGACGGCCTCGGCAAGCGGTGCACGGCCGCCCGGCCCGCCCAACTCCCGCTCGCCGCCCTGCCGATCGCGGTCGTCTACAACGTCCCCGGGCTCGACTCGCTGGTACTGGACGCCCCGACGGTGGCCCGGATCTTCAACGGCCAGATCACCAGCTGGCGGGA
This sequence comes from Kitasatospora sp. NPDC088160, assembly GCF_044741445.1. Lineage (NCBI taxonomy): Bacteria > Bacillati > Actinomycetota > Actinomycetes > Kitasatosporales > Streptomycetaceae > Kitasatospora > Kitasatospora sp. NPDC088160. Next base: position 31,658 of record NZ_JBIUSS010000003.1, read on the forward strand.
TCCCGCGATCGCGACGCTCAACCCCGGCCGGGTGCTGCCCGACTCGGCCATCACCGCGGTCCACCCGTCGGCCGAATCGCCGATCACGCTCGGCTTCACCCGCTACCTCGCCAAGGCCGCGTCCGCCGCCTGGCCGTACCCGACGGCCGCCCGCTCCTGGCCCGCCCAGGCGACGGGCGGTCTGGCGGTCGGCGATCTCGGCGCCGTCCGCCAGACGGTGACCGGCAAGTCCGGCGCGATCGCCTTCCTCCCGCTCAAGGACGCCGACGGGCTGCGGACCGCGAAACTGTCCGCCGGCTCCGGCCCGGTGGCCGCCACCACCGAGGCCGCCACCGCCGCCCTGGTCACCGGCACGGGCGCCGGCCTGACGGTCGACGTCGACTACGCGAACCCCGGCTCCGGCGCGTACCCGCTCGTCCAGGTCGGCTACGCGGTGTTCTGCGACACCAACGCACCGGACAACCGCGGCAACCGCCCGACCCAGGCACTGGCCGGTCTGCTCTCCCACGCGGTGAGCGCCGCCGGCCAGCCGGCCGCGACGCAGCTGGGCTACGCCGCACTGCCGCCCGCCCTCGCCCGTCAGGTCACCGACGCGCTGAACGGTCTGACGGCCGGCTGACCGGCACGGTGGGCGCCCGGACCGCCGCCCCCTCCCGCCCGGAGAGTCGGTGCCGGCGCTCACCGACCGCGACGCCCGACGGCAGGACGCGGTTCGGGCCACCGCCTCGGTACGCCCGCGAGCTGAGCCTCGCCCGCCCCCGGGCCCCGCGCCGCCCATCCGACGAGGGATCATGAACGGGTGACCATCGACCTGCTGCCCGGCCACGGCGTCCGCCTGCCCGCGCCGCTGCCCGGACTGCGCTTCGGCCTCACCGAGGCGACGGTCCGCCGCCTGCTGGCCCCGCACCACGAGGCGCTCCCGGGCGGTGTGCGCCCCATCTTCGTCTGCGGCTCCAGCTGGGCTCTGCACTTCACCCTGCCCGGGGTCGGCGTCACCCTCTGCTCGGGCTCGGGCGAGCGCCTCCGGGCCGTCTTCCTCTCGCGCCGCCCGGTGGAACCGCTGGAGGGTGCGACCGCCTGCCCGGTCGGCCTCCACGGCGTCGACGTCTTCGGCCGGCCGGCCCACGAGGTGGTCGAGGCGCTGCGCGCCGGGGGCCTGCCCGTCCCCGATCCCGCCCACGGCAACGTCCGGTACGACACGCTGCGCCTCAGCCGAAACACCCCCGTGCGCTGGACCCCGGCCGGCGGGCGGAAGCCGCGCCACGAACCGCCGTTCACCTTCGGCCTCGTCTCCCTCTCCTCCCCGGAAGCCCACCCCTCACCCCTTCACCAGGAGTCGACATGACCACCACCCCCGCGTCCACCTCCGCGACCACCCCCTTGACCATCGCCGTCCTCGGGCCGGGCGGCGTCGGCGGCCTGATCGGCGGACTGCTCGCGCGCGCCGGGCACCGGGTGATCTGCCTGGCCGGCGAGGAGACCACCGCCGTCCTCAACCGGGACGGACTGCACGTCCACAGCGGGCAGTTCGGCGAGTTCACCGCCCGGGTCGAAGCCGCCACCGAACTGCGCGAGCCGGTCGACGCCGCGTTCGTGACCGTCAAGGAGACGGCGCTGGCCGACGCTCTCGACCGGATGCCGCCGCAGGCCCTCGGCTCCGCCGTCGTGGTGCCGCTGCTCAACGGACTCGACCACGTCGCGGCGCTGCGCGAGCGCTACCCGGCCGGGCAGGTCGCGGCCGGCACGATCCGGGTCGAGGCCACTCGGACCGCGCCCGGGCGGATCGAGCACACCAGCCCCTTCACCGTGCTCGAACTGGCCGGACCGGCAGCGGACTTGGCCGAGCAGCTGCGGCGCACCGGCCTCGATGTCACGCTTCGCGAGGACGAGACCGCGATGCTCTGGAGCAAGCTCTCCTTCCTCGCCCCGTTCGCGCTGCTCACCACCCGCCACCGCAGCGAGGTCGGCGTCGTACGCACCGAGCACCGGTCCGAACTGCTCACCGTCCTCGACGAGATCGCGGCCGTCTCCGGCGCGGCGGGCGCCCCGGCGGACGCACAGGCACTGCTCGCCGCCTTCGACCGGGTGCCCGGGTCGATGAAGTCCTCGATGCAGCGCGACGTGGAGGCAGGCCGTCCGATCGAACTGGACGCCATCGGCGGCGCCGTCCTGCGGGCCGCCGCCGCACACGGGGTCGACACCCCGACCCTCGCCGGACTGGTGCGCGACCTCTCCGGACCGGCCAACCGGTAGCAGTCCCGGCCGACTTCACGTCATGGGCAGCACCCCTGACGTGAAGTCGGCGAAGTCGAGTCCGGAATCTGATGTTCCATCAACTCCCTTTCCTGGCCGACAGTAAAGGTTCACCCATGATTCACCCGATCGGGCGGAACCACGAGCGGGCGATCAGGCGTTGTTGCCGGCGGGAGGGATACAGACATGACAAGGAAACCGTACCGACTGGCCGCCGCCGCACTCGCGCTGCTCGCCACCGCTCCACTGCTCAGCGCATGCAAGGACGTCGACCAGGCACTCGACTGCGGCAAACAGGCCGTCAGCATCACCGGCGACATCCAGGACCTCGCCTCATCGGCCATCAACGTCGGCCAACTCACCGACCAGGATCGCCGCAAACACACCTCCGACGCCCTGAAGAAGGTCGGCGACGACATCAAGAAGCTCCGCGACCACAACAGTGGGGACAAGCTCGACAAGGCCACCGACAAGCTGAACAAGGCCGTCTCCAGCGCCCAGGACAACGTCTCCAAGGGCAAGATGCCCGACATCGGGGCGATCACCGACGCCGCCGGCGACGTGACCAGCGCCTGCGCCGGGTCCTGAGCCACCGACCGCACCGCCCGCTCCCGGCCCCGCACCCGCGGGGCCGGGAGCAACCCGGGGCCCGCCCCGGCCTGTCGCCACCGACCGGGCCCCGCCAGGCGGTAGGAATGGCACCGGGATCGAACCGCACCACGGAGGCACCGGTGAACCACCCGATCCTCGACCAGATCCGCGACCTGCGCGCCGAGTTGGCGCCCGGCGACGCCGCCCCGGCACTCGTCACGGCGCTCGCCGACGGCACGGCGCCCCGCCCGGCCCTGGCCGAACTCGCCGCCCAGCAGCACCGGATCATCGCCTCCGACCGGCGCAGCCTGCTGCTGCTCGCCACCCGCAGCGCCGACCTTCCGGTGAGCGCCTGGTTCGCCGCCCTCGCCGGGGCGAGAGCGCCGCGCTGCGCACCCTGCCCGGCCTCGCCGCCGCCTGCGGCCTCGGCCCGGACGAACTCGCCGCCCGGCCACCACTGGCCGGCTGCCAGGCCTACCCGGCCTACCCGGCCTACCTCGCCTGGCTCGCACTGAACGGCGAGCCCGCCGCCGCGGCCGCCGCGCTGGTCGCCAACTTCACGGCCTGGAGTAAGTATACAGACGTAGACTTAACCCCTGGCCTGCGGAAACACGTACAGCTCACCAGCTACGCGCTCGTCGCGTGAGCTTGGAGGCTCCGGTTTGAGCGGGGCGCCCAATCAGGGCATCGTCTTCCGCCCTGGCATGCTGATAGGCATCCACGGCCAGGGTGCGGGGCGCAGACCGGTTGCTTCCTCAAGCGGCCGGACGCGGTACCCGGCCTTGATCATCTGGGCCTGGAGCCAGTTGGAATCGCACCCGTAAACCGTCGCGAGCCTTCTGACGCCGACGCCGGAGGCGTACCGGAGGGCGATGGCCGGCAGCGCGGCGATCACGAGTGCCCTGAGCATGGCCTGCCGGTCTTGTTCGGTGGTGGCCCACATGGCTACTCCTGAGGAGGGTGGAGAGTCCTCCGCCCTGCGGCAGCGGGGGCAGCCGCAGGGCGGGGGTGGGCCCGCCGCTGGGGGTTGAGGGCGGCGGGGGTGCGAGATGGTCAGGACTCGCCGGTCAGTCCGCCGATGCCAAGACGCTGGGGCCCGAGAACTCCGAGGCCAACGCGTCCATGATCAGCTCGTCGCACACCGCGCCGCGCCAGTACCCGGCCTGGCGCATCGCGCCGACGTGCTTGAAGCCGGCCTTCTCGTAGACGTGGACGGCGGCCTTGTTGGGCGCGAGCACCTTGAGCCAGATGGACCGAAGGTTGGCGACGTGGAACCCGAAGTCCAGCGTCAGCCGGGTGGCTCGGGTGGCGAGGCCCTTGCCGCGCGCCTCGGGCGCGATGACGAGGATGTATTCGGCGGTGCGGGCGTAGGTGTCGGGCTGGAGCGTGGTCATGCCGCTGGGCACCGGGGTCTCGGCGTCCGTGAGGTCGTAGACCGTGAACCTGATGTTCCTGCCGGCGAGCTGCTGCTGAAGTCCCTGGGTCCGGCTTTGCAGCGACTCGGGAACCGGGCGGCCGAACCCGATCAGGGAACTCGGGTTCTCCTCCCAGCGCCAGTACTGCTCTGCCAGGTCAGATCGAAGGGGGCCGAGCCCGCAGGTGCCATCGGAAAGCCAGATCATCTGTTCAACGGACATAGTGTGCTCCGGGGATGCTAAGAATCGCTGTGAACAGCCCAACTGACGTGGACTCGGCGACGGGCGTGCCGTCCATGGTCTCGATCCAGGCGTGCAACCGTATCGGGTCAGGCGCGACGCCATGACGCCAAACCGCGGCCTTACCCGTGAGCTGGAGCAGCAGCATCGCGGCTGCCGACTCCTCCAGGCAGTTGGTTCGTCCGGGCGAGTACCAGCCCGCGCTACGTACGGCGTGGACGGCCTGTTCGGCTTCGCTGGCGGTCGCCGGCCTTCTCCGCCCCGTCGTGCTGGCGGAGTGAACCAGCTTGAGAACACGGCCCATCGCCTCATGCTCCGGGCCTGCGGCCTTGATGGCGTGGACCACCGAGAGGGCGGTAGCCGCCGCCAGTGTCCGGGTACGCGGGACGGGCACGGGAGGAGTCAGCCCGGCCCGGAACTCGTCGCCGCCCCAGCTTGCCTTCGGCGCCTCCACCTCGCGGACGCTCCGCCACGGCCGGGGCCGGTCAGTCACGACCAGCAAGCCCGCCGCCAGCAGCGACTTCAGTAGCGGCTTCGGGATGTGCTGGGCGTTGCCGAACTCCGCCGCGTGACGGAGAGCTGTGCCGGCCGACGCGGGGAGCGTGCTGACCTGGCCGTTGTAGTAGTTCACCAGAACAACGGCGTGCCCAAAGTCCAGACCACGGACATGGCGGGGCATGCTCACGAACGAAGGCGAGTCAGTCACGGTCTCCTACTTCCTCGATCCATTGCGGCTCCGACTCGCGGTCAAGCGCCAGAAGCCATGCCTCGACGGCGAGTGTCCGATCCAGAATCCCCATCGGCACGGGCATGCCCATCGCGGCCTGCTTCAGTACGCGGCGAAGAGCCCTGGGCTCGACCAGACCGAGGGCGGAGAGGAACCCGTCCGCCAAGCCGAGCAGGGCATCCAGGTTCTCCCGCCGGCCGGTGTAGAAGTCGGCGTTGAACGAGCCCTTGGTACTGCGGGCGGCGAGCGGGGCCGGCAGCAGATCACTCATCGCCCGCACCAGTTGCGGCTTGTAGGCGTACACGGGTGGGCGGGCTTCGAGCGGGACGCGCAGCAGGGTGTTGACCACGCTGGCGTCCAGGAACGGGTTGCGAAGTCGGATACCGATTTCCTCCGCCAGCGCGGCATCCGCCTGCGCCGTCCGGGCCACCTCACGAATCTCGTCAACAACCGTGCGGACCCCGGCATCGAGTCCCACAAGCGGGTCCGGAGCGGCGGCCACCCGCTCAATCTCACCCCGCAGTTGCGGCAGGATCTCGGCACCAGCCCAGGCAGGGAGCTGCACGGGCGCGAACCAGTGAACGGTGCCGACCGCCGAGGACGAGCCTTGAACGATCCGTTCGGCAAGTACGGACAGTGCGTCGGCCCGGGAGAGTCGAGCCGACGCGACTGCCTGCCGGAGAATGTTCGAAAGAGGAAGATGCCGAAGCCGGGCCCAGCCCGCGGCCTGGTGGAAGGCGGCCTGGAACTGCCGGTGTCGAACCAGATCCGCGATATGGACCGGCGGCTGCGAGCAGACGCTGTCCCCGCCGTCACCGGTCAGATGAAGCGCGGTGTCGAATCGCTCGGCCATCCACTCCAACTGCCGAAGCAGCCCAGCCCAGGCCATCGTGGACGGGGCCGGTTCATCAGCGGCGGGCACGTCGGTGATCCCGGTGTAGGGCAGATGCCCGCGTTGCGTGGGCAGTAGGTGATGTTCGATCCTGCCGGGCATCGAGTTCGCCACGAGCCGAGCGAATCGAAGGTCTGCTCCCGACTCGTCCCCTTCAGGGTGGACCGTGACGGCGTTGACGCACACGTTGTCGGGTGTTCGGCGAGCTGCCAGGAGGGTGATGGACGATGAGTCGAGTCCGCCCGACAGGTCAGTGCTGAACGGGCCGTCGCCCAGTCCTAGGCCCACCGCCTTCTCAAGCTCGACCCGGAAGCGCCTGGTCGGCTCGGGTCCGATGTCCGACTGCGGCAGCCACAGGTTCGTGATCTGAGGTGCTGTGCCCGGAGCGAGCCGGATACGCGCGCCCGGCGGCAACTGCTCGACCCCGGAGAAGTACGACCGGCCCGCAACTAGAGCGGGGAGCAGCGGCGCGAACACCGCTGTCACGAGCCGCCGCGTATCGACAGGGGCCCTGTTGAGCCCCGCGAGGAGTCGCGCCGACGACGACCAGGCCCACCCCGAACCGAAGCGGGTGACATAGACCGGCTGCGCGGCAGCAGGGTCGGTGAAGATCACAGTTTCGTGTTCGGCCTCGCTCACCACGGCGTAAGCCCCCGGCCAGCGCCACGCCAGATCGGTCGGCAGAGGCCCAGCGCCCAACGCCTTCAGATCCGCCGGCCGCGCACCGCTCAGCCCGAGGACGAACAGCCGACGGGCCGGTCCACCCTCCGTGACGTGGAGCTGAGTCAGCGTCATGCCGGTCATCCATACGCTCGACTGCGGATGCAGCCGTGTCGCTCCTGACGGGCGTGGCGTGCCCGTTGCGGAGCCGCTGAAGCCCCCGAAAGCCATGGTGGCCCTCCCCTTGGCAGATCAATGGCAGAAAGCGGAGCGGTGCGGCCCCGAAGGGCCGCACCGCAGAAGGCGGATCAGCCGGCGTACTGGTACACGTACCGCTTGCCCTCGCCGCCGTCGGAGGTGCCGCCCACGGTGAGGGCCGCCGCGTCGCCGATCACGGTGACAGCCACGTCGTCGTCCTCGTCGGCCGTGACGATGGGCTCGTTCACGCTCATCTCTCTGTTCCTTCCTGCCAGGTGGTGCAACGTTCCACCGGGGATTCCCGGTGGAGCCCAGCCCAGAGGACTTCCCCATCCAACTGGGCTGGGAGCTTTAGGGGTCGGCGGCTTCGAGGCCGCCGACCGAGGCGCAGATCCGCGTACACCGTCTTGCCGCGAGCAGCGAAACCGTGTAGGCGACGGCGACCGTCACGGGGGTCGGGTCCCCACGGGCGGACTTCCTGGCCGTGTCCCGGTAGTCGTCCTGGCCGTCGTCCACGGGGGTCTCCTCATCTCGACACGGGACCTACGCCGGGCGCTTGTCGAGCGCGGCCCGCAGCGCGGCACGGCGGTGGGGCGTCCGGGCGCGGATGATGCAGTCGTTGCAGATCGGGTGGCAGGTGCTCTGGGGGTCACCGGGGGCCTGGAGCGAGGTGCCCGCGCAGACCAGCGTCTCCCGGGAGCAGACCCAGCACGTCCCCTCGCGGTAGCCGTCGGGCCGGTCCACGACGCGCCCCTCGCCCGGAGGCCAGGAGGGCGGCAGCGTGTTCAATCCGCGGCCTCCAAGTCCACCAGCAGGACCATTTCCGGGTAGGGATCGCTGGAGCTGTCCCGGTTCACCCAGGCGTGGTTAGCGAGCCTGCTCGGGGTCTCCGCGACGGTGCCCGTCCATCCGTCCTTGCGGTGCCGGACCGGGTCGCCCTGGATCACACCGACTTTCACAGTTGCACCTCTCCATCGGGAACTCATGCAGTGCCCCTGCGGGCAACGCAGTTGACACAGGAGCACGACGACCGCACGGCGGCGATTTGAAGGAAAGCACCCACGGACGGGGCCCGGTCGGCCGCGTTCGCCGCCCTGTAGTCGTCCAGCGGGTTCCAGCCGGCGGGGGCCTGCTGCAACTCGGACTTCGAGGGCCCGGTTACGACCTCTCGGTACTCACGCTTGGGGGTGCGTCGCGCCATCGGCCGGTCCTCCTTCACCGCGGGCGGCTGTGTATGGGGGCGGCCCTCGGAACTCCTGCGACACCTGGGCTTGTGCGCTCCGGTGTCTCGATCGCTACTCTGCGTTCATGTCCGCCGAGCCGTTCATCACCAACGACGACGATCACGATGCATGCTGGATCTGCCCCAGCCTTCGGCTCCCCGATGAGGCGTTCGATGTGCTCGAACACCCCAGCGCGGAGTACCCGTTCAACCCGGCCGACAGCTTCCGGTACAGCCGGGAGGGAATCCCGGCCTGTGTGCACGGAGACCGCATCGGGCTGCCCCCCGGCCGGTACGCGAGTGCCGGCCAGGAGCCGCCCGAGGGCTAGAAGGTGATGACTTGCTTACTGACTGCAATCATTCAACGGCGGATGACCAAGATCAGTTAACACAAAACTTGCACAACAACCCTTGCGGAACCTGATGTGCCATCATCTAGCTGTCGAGTTGGGATGATTGATTGCATGGGGAACACAGCACCGTCAGCTGGCGAGAACATCGCGGTACTCCGGAAAGCGCGCGGCCTGAGTCAGGCCAAACTCGCCCGGGAAGCCGGCATCACGCTCTCTTACCTTTCCAAGATTGAAACTGGGCTCAGGCCTGCGACCCCTGCGGTGGTGGCTGCCGTCGCTCGGGTTCTCCACGTCACCACCGCCCGCGTTTACGGGAATCCCTTCGTCGGCCCGACCGAGCAGACGGACCTACTCAACGAGCTTCGGAACACTGTTCGTCGCCACACCCTTCCGCGAGAGAGTCCGCTCTCCCCAGCCGAGACCACTGTGGCCGTTCAGACCGCCGCTGACCTGAGGGCCAGTACGCAGTACCTGGAATTGCTGCGGATGCTGCCCGCGCTCCTCGGCCAAACGACCGCCTCCGCTCTCGACTCCCGAGGCGAGGCGACGGCATGGGGCTACGTCGCGGATGTGTACAGCTGCGCGTACACGGTTGCACACCGACTCGCACAACCCGATCTTGCCGACATGATCGTGTCTCGCCAGATGTGGGCCGCGCAGCAGACCTGGAACCCGTCTGCCGAGGCAGCAGCAGCGTGGAATGAGGCGGGTACATACCAGTCTGCTGGCCAGTATGAGGACGGGTTGGCCATCATCGAGAGGGCTATCAGCCGCTACGAGGCCGTACCCGCGAGTGGCCCCTTTCGGACCATCCACCTCGGCTCTCTCCATCTGCGCGGCGTCGTGCTGGCGTCGAGAGCCAAGGATGCCAACGCCACCCGTGACCATCTGCGGCACGCATGGACCCTGGCCGAGACGCTTCCGGACGGCAGGGACCTGGTTCAGCACCATCTGACGTTCGGCCGGGGAAACACCGCACTGTACGAGCTGGCGTCCCACGTCGAACTCGACGCCCCCGACCGCGCTGTCCAGATGTCCGGTTCACTGATCGCATCCCCACCAGCCGGGCTGAAGCCAAACCGCCTAGGCCGGTTGTACATCGACGTTGCGCGCGCCCGGTTGGCCGTGCGCGACTACGCCGGTGCCGAGGAAGCTCTCAACGCCGCCCATGCCGTCGCTCCGCAGATGGCACAGATACACCCGATGGGTCGCGAGGTGCTACGGGTGCTGATCGTCATGCACCAACGCTCTAAGCCCGGTCTGCTCGCTATGGCGAAGCGGGCAGGGTTGGCGCCTTAAGGTTTGCATGGCGAGGGCCGCGCTCAGGAGGGGGCGGGCCCTGGGTCCACTCGGTACTTCTCCTCTTCCTCCGGCGGCGGGAGCGGGACGGTGATGGACAGCTCGATGGCCGCGACCCGGCGGGTGAGGTAGCCGCGTCGGCCGGCGGCTGCCCCGACCCAGGCTCCGGCGGTGTCCTTGGGCATCCAGACGCCTCCGTGCTTTTCCACGGTGCCGATCTGTTCGCCGAGGCCCCGTACGACCCGGTAGTGGCCTCTGCGGCCCTCGTAGTCGAGTTCGAAGCACCGCGGATTCCATCGGCCGTCGGGCAGGACGTTGTCGGGGTGAATGCTCAGGGGTAGTGCCTTCCGTTCGGGTGGGTGGGGGTGGGGCCTGGTGCCATCGGCCGGCGGGGGTGTCGACGGCCCGTTGGGTGGGCGAGGCGGGGGTGGGCTCTGGTGTCCGCTCCCCGATCTCGACGCCGTCGGCGAGCAGCTGCCGGACGGTAGCGTCGGCCTGGTGCTCGTAGGGGTGGCGGGAGATGTAGTGCCCGTTCTCCCGGATCTCGTACATGTCGGCCGCGAAGTCGGTGGTGTTGAGGCTGACGTCCAGGCGGCGGTCGTGGCCGGCCCCGGTGACGCTCCAGCGGCCGGCGGCCACCGCGGACCACGTCAGGTGGATGTCTGCTCCGGTGCGGGCCCGCTCCGCGCGCTCGCGCTCGGCCTGCTCGTCGGCGCTGCGATGGCGGGCGGCCTCCAGCTCGGCCTGGTGCTGCTGCTCGGCCTCCTCACGACGCCGCAGGAACTCGGCCCGGCTCTGGGCGGCCTGGCGTTCCAGCTCCGCGAGGCGCTGGCGGGCGGCTTCCCGGCGGCGGGCGGCTTCGTGGCCGCCGGGCAGCGGGGGTAGGGCCTGGGGCTCCGCGCGGGCTGGCCAGGGCTCGGCGAGGTCGGTGCGGTGGTGCCGCCAGATGGTGAGCATGGCGCGGCCGTCCGCTGTGGCGACGACGTCGCCGTTCTCCTCCTGCTGGAGAAACCCGGCGGCGATGACCAGCTCGACCACCTTCCGCCGTACCCGGCGGCCCTTGGCGTCGAGCCGGGCCCCGGCGGGGACGAGGCGGTAGCCAGTGCCGTCCCACCACACGCCGCCTTCGCTGGGGTGCAGGCTGGCCGCCGCGACGAGGCTGTACACCCTGCTGGTCCACCCGGACTGCTCGCGGGCCTCCCGGGTCCGCTCGGCGGCGACGACCCGGCGAAAGTCGGCTTCGTGGTCGTCGGCATGGAGGCGGGCGGCGTGGCGGGCGTCGTCGCGGTGGGCGTGGGTGTCGCCGGCCTGGGCGGGGCGCCCGGCGTACCGGTCACCGCACTGAAGGCACCAGACCACCCACCACTGCACCCGGTCGGTTCCGGCGGGCCCGACGCCGACCGGGCAGGGGTTACGCAGACCCCACCCCAGGGCGCTGCCGCCTCCGGGTATCCAGGGGGCGCGGGTGGGGGTGGTCACTGGGGTACTTCTTCGCCCAGCCCGCTCCCGCGCTCGAACAGCAGGCCGCCGACGCCCTCGGGCCGGATCCGCTGGACGGGCCGACCCTGGCCGTGGCCCGCGAGTACGGCCGACTGCTCCAGGCGTACGAGCACCTGTTCTGGGACACTCTCGGACAGCTCGACTAGGGTCCGGGGTCTCCCGGGTCACGCCGACGGGCCGACCGGGCGCGGGGGGGCCGAGGCGTTCATCCCCCGCACCCGATCGGCCTCGCTCAGGCCTGCCAGTGCGGCTTGCCGCTGACCATCCGGCAGTAGATCATTCCCCCGTTGGCGTCATGGGTGCTCTTGCCGAGATCGGCGTTGCGGCAGAACTGCCCGGCCGCGTAGCAGTTCCCCGCGTTCGAGCGGACCTCGCACTCCGCACCGCCGGCCGCCGCGGTGTGCTGCGGCTCCGGGGCGGTCGGCGGCTGGGCCGTGGTGGTCTTCGGCTGCGGCGCCTTCGGGGTGGGCGACGGCGCGTGGGTGCTGGGGGCCGCCGCTGCGGGGGCGGTCGGCGTGCTCGGCGCGGGGTCCGACGCCGACGGCGGCGTGCCGGCCGGGGACGCGGCGGGCGGCGCCGCAGGCGGTGCGGCCGGCGGGGTCGACTGGGTGGTGGCGCCCGCCGGGGCGGTCACCGGGGGCGAGGCCTTGGCTCCGCCGTCGGCGGCCGACGGGTCGCAACCGGTCAGCGCCAGACCGACGGTGAGGACGAGTCCGGCGAAGCCGGCCAGGCCGGCGCACCGACGCCCGCGTATGCGTGAAGGCATGGGTGGAGAACGCTCCGTTCCGTTTGGATGAGGTGTGCGATTCAAGCAGAGCTCGCACACGATCCGCGCACGGATCTCCCACTCGTTGGCAGATCGAGATCTGCCGGCTACCGAGCGGCGCCGCCCTCCGGTCCGCCGTCACGCTGCGCCGAACCGCCGACCGCCCCAACAGGGGTATAGCGCCGGAGCGCAGGGGAATTCGGCATGTTCCTGACATGGCCAGCGGATCGCTACCGTTCCGGCAACCCCCACGCCGAACGAGGAGATCCCCCATGCTCCGCATCCGTGTGCTCGCGGTCGCCACCGCGCTCGCGGGCGTCGCCCTGACCGCCGCCCCCGCCGTCAGCGCGCCCGCTGACGACCCGTCCACAGTCGCCGCCCTCGCTTCCCCCGCGGCCCGGACCGCCCCGGCCCCGTCCGCGCTGCTCCCCGCGCTCCAGCACGACCTCGGACTCTCCCCGCAAGCCGCCGCCGACCGGCTGGCCGGGGAGAGCCGGGCCGCCCGGGTTCGGACCGCGCTCGCCGCCGCCCTGGGCTCCCGCTGGGCCGGGGCCTGGGTCGAGGGGCCGGACGCCGCCCTGGTGGTCGCCACCACGGACGCCTCCGTCGCCCGGACGATCACCGCGCACGGCGGCCGGGCCACCGTCGTCCGCAACGCCCTGGCCGCCCTCGACCGGGCGAAGGCCGCGCTCGACCGGGCGGCCCGGGCCGCCACACCCACCGCCACGCCGTTCTGGTCCGTGGACGTCCGCACCAACGCCGTCGTGGTCCGGTCCTCCGACGCCGCCCGGACCGAGGACTTCCTGCGCCGCTCCGGGGTGGACCGCGCGCTGGTCCGGGTCGAGCGGGCCACCGCCACGCCCCGGCCGCTGGCCGACCTGCACGGCGGCGACGCGTACTACATCGACAACGCAGCCCGGTGTTCGATCGGATTCCCCGTCACCCAGAACGGCCGGCCCGGCTTCGTCAGCGCCGGCCACTGCGGGCAGCCCGGTTCCAACGCGACGGCCTCCGACGGCAGTTCGATCGGCACCTTCCAGGGCTCGACCTTCCCCGGCAACGACTACTCCTGGGTGCAGGCCGGCCCGGGCTGGACGGCGCAGCCGCAGGTGAACGACTACGCGGGCGGCGCGGTGACGGTCGCCGGCTCGACCGAGCAGCCCGTCGGGTCCTCGGTCTGCCGCTCCGGCTCCACGACGGGCTGGCACTGCGGCACCGTCGAGGAGGTCAACGCCACCGCCACCTACCAGGAGGGCAGCGTCTACGGCGTCACCCGCACCAGCGTGTGCGCCGAACCCGGCGACTCGGGCGGGTCGTTCATCTCCGGCAACCAGGCGCAGGGCGTCACCTCCGGCGGCTCCGGCGACTGCACCTCGGGCGGCGAGACCTACTTCCAGCCCGTCAACCCGATCCTGAGCGCCTACGGCCTCACCCTGGCCGCCGGCTGAGCAGCTGAGCAGCCGGGCACCCGGGCGAGCCGCCGGCCGAACCGCTCGCCGAGCCACGGGCCGCCGTGAGGACAGGACCTAAGGCAGCCCCGCCGTCCGGCGCTCGAACACCTCGGGGCGCGCGGTCTCCAGGGCGGTGGCGACCGCACCGAGGAGGACGGCCTCCTCCCCCAGCAGGCTCGGCGCGAGCGTCGGACGCATCGGGGCGATCCGGTGCAGGGCCTGCTCCAGCGGTTCCAGGAGCAGGTCCGCGCTGTTGCCTATGCCGCCGCCGAGGACCACCAGGTCCGGGTCCAGTACGGCGGACAACACGGCGACGGCGTAGGCGAGTTGGCCGGCCTCATGGCCGACGGCCCGGACCGCCGCCGGGTCGCCGGCCCGGGCCCGTTCGAAGACCTGCTTGGCCGTGGGCGCGCCGCCCAGCCCGAGGTCCTGGGCGGTGCGCACCACGGCGTCCGCGGCGGCCTCCTGCTCGATGGTCGCCGGAGGCTCACCGGGGCGGGCGGGCAGCGGCACCAGGCCGATCTCGCCCAGCGCGCCGTGTGCGCCGAGCAGCAGTTCGCCGTCCTTGACCACGCCGACGCCCAGGCCGGTGCCGACCAGCAGGTAGGCGAACATCCGGCTGCCCCGGCCTGCGCCGAGGGTGTACTCGCCGAGCGCGGCCAGGTTGGCGTCATTGGCGACGGTGACGGCCACGCCCAGGCCCTCCCCGATCCGGTCGAACAGACCGGGCCGGCCCCAGCCGGGCAGGCTGGTGGCGTAGCGCACGCCGCGCCGCTGCTCGTCCCACACGCCCGGGGTGCCGATCACCGCGTGCACGATGTCGTCGGCGGCCAGGCCCGCCTCGTCGATGGCCTCGTGGGCGGCGGCGACCACGGCGTCGGCGACGGCGTTCGCCGAGCGGCCCCGGTTGGCCACGTCGCGGCGGGCGACGACCGTCCCGGCGAGGTCCGCGACGGCGACCCGCAGCCTGGCCCGCCCGATGTCCACGCCGAGCACGTGCCCGGCGGCCGGGTCGACCTCGTACAGCACCGCGGTGCGGCCGCGCTCGGGGGCCAGCCGACCGGCCTCGCGGACCAGCCCGGCCTGCTCCAGGGCGGCCAGGGCGGCGGACACGGTGGGCTTGGACAGGCCGGTGTCCCGGGCGAGTTGGGCGCGCGAGGAGCCGCCGCCGGTGCGCAGCAGTTCGAGCAGCAGCCATTCGTTGTTGCTGCGCAGCCGCTGCCGGTTCCACGGCACTGCCGGGGCCCCGGCCGCCGGGCGGTGGGTCGGCAGGTGGCTGCTCATCGGTTCCTCCGGTCTGGGCGGGAAGGCTGGCGGGCGGGCTGCGCCGGGTGGTGCCGGCACGGCCCGCGGCGTCCGGTGTCGGGTGCCGCCGCCCAAGTATGACCGGTGATCATTCCGTTCCCACCCCGGCTGCCGGCCCCGCGCCGCCCCGAGCCGCCCCCAGCGCGATCCTCGGGCCCGTCAGGACCACCAGGCCCGTCGGACCTGTCGGACCTGTCGGGCCCGTCGGGCGTGTCAGACCCGGGCCGGACTCGTCAGACCACCCAGCCGCCCGTCATCCGCCGCACCGCCGAGCCGTCCAGGTCGGCCAGCTTGGTGCCGGCGAAGGCCCGGGCCGCCTCGGAGGTCTGCACCCGCAGCGGCGGCCGCTCGGCGGTGAGGGCCGCGACGATCGGGGCGGCCGCCTGCTCCGGGGTCTGGGCCTGGGCGAAGGCCTTCTGCGTGCGGTCGACATAGGCCCGCAGGGCGGGGGCGTACGGGCCGGCCGCGGCGGTCAGCGCGGGGAGGTCGATGGCCTGGTTGCCGATGAACTCGCTGGCGACGGCGCCCGGTTCGACGACGGTGACGTGCACGCCGACGGTGGCGGCGACCGGCGCCAGCGACTCCATGAAGCCCTCGACGGCGAACTTGGCGGCGCAGTACGCCTCGTTGAAGGGCTGTCCGACCACGCCGCCGACGCTGGTCACGGTGACGACCCGGCCGCCGGAGGCCCGCAGGTGCGGCAGTGCGGCCCGGGTGACCTCGACCACACCGAAGAAGTTCACCTCCATGGCGGCCCGCACCGGCGCCGTCCCGTCCTGCTCGATCGTGCCGACGTGGCCGGCGCCCGCGTTGTTGACCACCGCGTCGAGCCGGCCGTGCCGGGCGAGGACGGTCTCCAGGCAGGCGGTGACGGAGGCCGGATCGGTGACGTCCAGCTGCTCGACCTCGATCCGCCTGTCGACGCCCGCCTCGGCGGCGGCGCGCCGCAGGGCCTCGGCCCGTCCGGTGTCGCGCATGGTGGCGACGACGCCGTACCCGGCGCGGGCGGCGGCCACGGCGGCGGCGAGGCCGATCCCGGAGGAGGTGCCGGTGATGAGGACGATCGGGGCGGCGTCGGTGTCCATGGAAGTCTCTCCTCGGATCTCCCCGGCTTCTCCGGGGAAAAGTGTGTGCGTGCGCACGCACCATACATTTAGGTGCACGCGCACGCAACCGGTCGACAGCCCGGCGGCGCCGGTCGGGCGGCCGTCACACCTTCGCCAGCGCACCCTCCACGTCCGCCCACAGGTCCTCGGGGTGCTCGATGCCCACCGACACCCGCACCGTCCCCGGGCCGATCCCGGCGGCGGCCAACTCGGCGTCGTCGAGCTGGCGGTGGGAGGTGCTGGCCGGGTGGAGCACGAGGGTGTGCACGCCGCCGAGGGAGGGGGCGAGGGCGGCCAGGCGGACGGACTCGGTGAAGGTGCGGGCCGCCTCGCGGCCGCCGACGAGGTCGAAGGCCAGGACGCCGCCGTGGCCGTCGGGCAGGAGCCGGCGGGCGAGGTCGTGGTCGGGGTGCCCGGGCAGGCCCGGGTAGTGGACGGCCCCGACCGCGGGGTGGGCGGCGAGGCGACCGGCCAGGTCGAGGGCGCTCTCACAGTGCCGGCGGACCCGCAGGGCGAGGGTCTGGAGGCCGCGCAGGGTCAGCCAGGCGGCGAACGGGTCGACGGCGGCGCCGAGTTCGATGGCGTAGTGCCAGACCTTGCGGTGCAGTTCGGCGTCCGCGAGAACGGCGACGCCGGCCAGGACGTCCGAGTGGCCGCCGAGGTACTTGGTGGCCGAGTGGATGACGACGTCCGCGCCGTACTCGATCGGCCGGCAGAGCAGCGGCGTCGCGAAGGTGTTGTCCACGACGCTGACCACCCCGGCCCGCTTGGCGACGCCGATCAGCCCGGGCAGGTCGGTGACCCTGGTGGTGGGGTTGGAGATGGTCTCCAGGTGCAGCAGCCGGGTGGTGGGCCGCAGGGCCGCCTCGACCTCGGCCGGGTCGTCGCCCCCGACGTGGGTGACCTCCACCCCCCAGCGCTCGGCGAGGTCGGCGAGCACGGCGAAGGTACCGCCGTACAGGCTTCGCTGGGCGATCACGTGGTCGCCGGAGCGCAGCAGGGCGAGCAGGACGGTGTTGATCGCGCCCATGCCGGAGGCGGTGGCGATCGCACCGGCGCCGCCTTCGAGGTCGGCCACCGCCGTCTCCAGCGAGCGGACGGTCGGGTTGCCGTAGCGGTTGTAGAAGAAGGCCCCGCCCGGGCCGCTGAAGGCCTGGGTGAGCGCGTCGCTGGTGTCGAAGGCGAAGAGGTGGCTCTGGTGCAGTGGCACGCCCATCGGGCGGCTGCCGGTGATGTCCGCGAGAGGCGGGTGGACGATCCGGCTCTCGGGGCGCAGCGCGCCGGGGGCCCAGTGTCCGTCGGGGGCCCAGTGTCCGTCGGGGGTCCGGTGTCCGTCGGGGGTCTGCTGTCCGCCAGAAGCCTGCTGTCCGTCGGGGGCCCGGTGGCCGAGGTAGTCGCTCATGCCGCCCATCGTCGGGCCGGTCGCACGCCGCGCCCAGGGCCAATCGCGCCCGGGTGGCCCGCCCCGGTGCCGCTGCGGCTCCGGGGCGGGCCACCGCGACTCACTTGCGGCGGCCGAAGATCCGCTTCGCGGCGTAGACGATGCCGACGATCAGCAGCACGAAGAACAGGATGATCAGGATGACCACGACGATCAGGAACTTGCCGAGCTTGGCGAAGAAGCCCGACTTCTTCTTCTCGTCCTTGGCCGCGAGGTGGGCGGCCGGCGCGGTCTGACCGCTCCGGGTGCTGACGGAGACGGCCGGGCCCGCCGCCGGGGCGGCCGGGCCGGAGCCGGTGACGGAAACGGTGGTGGCGGCGGCCGCGACGGGCCGGGGTGCGGCCGTCGCCGTCGCGCTCGACGCCGCGGCGGTGAGGCCGACGGCGGCCAGCAGTGCCACCAGGGCGCCGGCTATCGAACGTGCGATCCGGTGAGTCATCGTGCTCCTCGTACGGGTTCTGAGCAGCGCGGAGGAGCCTGGCTGACCGGATCCGCTGGTCTGACCAGGTGGTTTTCTCATCTGCGCCTAGTATGCTCCACTGAGTTTCTACAGCGGTGTAAAAGTTTAGCGACGGGCCTGCCCGGATCGGCTCCGGCCCCGGTCACGCACGCCCGCCGGTTCGACGGGGGTTTCGTGGCAACTGTGGAGGATGACGACGTGTCTGGTCGCAGGGGTTCCCCCGGAGCCGGAAAATCGCCGCGCCGGGCGGCCGGCGGCTCGCCGGAGGGCCGCATACCCGACGGCCGCACACCCGAGGACCGCACCGCGGAGGGCCGCCCGGCGGACGGCGGCCAGGCCGGCCGGACCGGTCAGGCACGCAGGGCCGGTCAGGCGAGCGGGGCCGGTCAAGCAGGCGGGGCCGGTCAGGCGGGCCGCACGAGCCGGGCGAAGCCGAAGGCCAAGCGCAGCACCAAGGAGAAGGTGCTCTGGGTGACGGCCGGCTGCACCGCCCTCCTCGTCCTCGGCGGCTGCGCCGTCTACTACCGCCTGAACAGCAACCTCACCACCTTCGACGGCGATGCCCTCAGCAAGGACCGGCCGGCCGCCGCGGCCCCGGACGCCCAGGGCCGCTCCCCGGTCAACGTCCTGCTGATCGGCTCGGACAGCCGCGGCAACGGCAACAGCGACCTGGGCGGCGGCGGGGACGGCGGCGCCCGCTCGGACACCGCGATCCTGCTGCACGTCTACGCCGACCACAAGCACGCCGTCGGCATCTCCATCCCCCGCGACTCCCTGGTCACCATCCCGCCGTGCAAGCTCCCGAACGGCAAGTGGACCAAGGAGCAGACCAATGTGATGTTCAACAGCGCCTTCTCGGTGGGCGACAGCGACCAGGGCAACCCGGCCTGCACCCAGAACGCCGTCGAGAAGCTCACCAACCTGCGGGTCGACCACACCATCGTGGTGGACTTCAACGGCTTCGCCTCGATGACGAAGGCGGTCGGCGGCGTCGAGGTCTGCCTGCCGAACGACATCCACGAGGGCGATCTGAACCCGAACCTGGGCAAGAAGGGCAAGCTGGTCTTCCCCAAGGGCAAGCAGAAGGTGGAGGGCCAGTCCGCGCTCGACTTCGTCCGAGTGCGGCACGGCATCGGCGACGGCTCCGACATCGGCCGCACCAAGCGTCAGCAGGCCTTCCTCTCCTCGCTCATCAAGGAGGTCAAGTCCCGCGGCATGGACCCGACCACCCTCCTGCCGCTCGCCGACGCCGCGACCAAGTCGCTCACCGTCGACCCCGACCTCGGCTCGGCGGCCAAGCTCCTCTCCTTCGCCATGTCGCTCAAGGACGTCAACCTGCACGACGTCAAGTTCGTGACGGCGCCGTGGCGTTACGAGGGCCCGCGAGTCGCCCTCGTCCACCCCGACGCGGACCAGCTCTGGGCCGCACTCAAGGCCGACCGCACCCTGGACGGCCAGGACGCCAGCGCCACCGCCGCGGACTCCACCGCGCCGGGTACCCCCGCCGCCGAGGCCACCCCCAGCCCCACCGCCACCACCCCCGTGCCGGACGCCAAGGGCGGCGAGGCCAAGCCCGCCGACGTGAAGGTCGCCGTGCTCAACGGCACCGGCGCGACCGGGCTCGGCGGCAAGGCCGCGGAGGCTGTCAAGGGCGCCGGCTACACCGTGACCAGCGTCGGCAACGCGACCGGCAAGCCGCGCTCCACCACGGTCGTCGAGTACGGCGCGGGCGAGCGCGCCGCGGCCGACGCGGTCGCGAAGCTGTTCCCGGGTGCCACCGTCCAGGCCGGCGGCAAGGGTGTCAGCGTGGTGCTCGGTCACGACTTCGCCGCCGCCAATCCGGCCGGTGCCGCCGACCCGGCCGCCTCCGCGTCGGCCGGCGCCCCGGCCGCTCCGGCCCCGGTGCCCAGCAGCGTCGCCAACGCCGCCCGGTCGGCCGACGACGACCCGTGCGCCAACGTGTCGTACGGCTGACCCGGACGGGACGCACGACGACGGCGGGGCGCCTGCGGATCCCGATCCGGAGGCGCCCCGCCGTCGCGAGGTGCGCGGGGCGTGCTGGGCCTGCGAGGTCTACGAGGCCTGCGGGGTCAGCGCCTGGTGCCGCAGGACGGGCAGAACGCGGCGCCCTCCGGGATGTCCTGGTGGCACTGGCCGCACTGGGTCGGCTGGGCGAGCCGGTGGCCGCAGCCCGGGCAGAACGGCGTGCCGTGCGTCTCCGCCGAGCACTGCGGGCAGACGAGCTGGCGCGGCGTCCGCACGTCGAACTCGGCGCCGGACTGCTGGCCCTGCTGGTAGGAGCGGTCGGACACCATGTCGTTGAGGCCGCGCCGCTGCGCCGCCATCGCCTCGGCCGCCGTGTCCGGGGCGCAGTTGTGGCACAGGCCCTGGCCCGGGTCGAAGCAGCGGCCGCAGACGTAGTGGGTGCAGCGGGCGCAGCGGTTGAAGTGCACCTGGGCGTTGGTGATCGCGCGCTGGAAGGCGGCGTCGCGCGCGTTGCCCCAGGTGTGGCCGGCCAGGCCGTCGGCGGCGTTGCTGATGGTGTTGGCGTTGCCGCCGATGAGGTTCCAGGCGGCGCTGACGCCCTTGCCGATCCAGCCCGCCACCTGACCGGTGGTGAACGCCTCGAACGACGAGCGCCAGGTGTCGGAGCAGCGGTAGCAGGAGAACTCGAACTGGAAGCCCGCGCCGGTGCCGTGCTGCTCGCACAGGTCGCGGTAGTTGCTGCTGAAGTAGATCTCGGAACTCACGTCGTCCCCGGTCGATGAAGTGGCATGTCGGCGGTCCCCGGGCCCCCCAAGGTGCCGACACGGATGGGGCGGGTCACGGGGGCGCTGCACAGAATCGCACATGCCGTCATATTTTGTGAATCTCTTATGGACAACGCCTCGTGATCGCCGCACCGAGGGACGTCCGGGCCCACCGGTCCGGTTCCGATCATGCCGGTACCGATCAGGCCGGTTCCGGTCCGATCGGAACCGGTCTCGTCGAAACCGGCCGACGTCTCTTCAGAGCCCGGCGACCGGCAGCAGCAGGACCCGCGCCGGATCGAACCGCTCCCAGCCCGCCGGCCGCCCGCTGCGACTCACCCGCAACCGGCACCACCGCTGCCCGGCGGAGTCCTGCCACCAGCCGCTGATCCGCCCGGACGCCCAGGCGCCGTCGCCGAGGTCCACCTCGACCGGCTGGTACACCCACTGGACGTCCGGGTCCGCCGGTTCCCCGACGGCCACAGGACTGCGCCGACTCTCCACCACGGTTCCGCCTCCCGACCCGACCCCGGCGCGCGGCCTCCCCGGTCGGGCGGCCACGCGACCAGGCGTGCAGCTCACCCCGGAAACTCTACAGGCGTGTAGAGAAGGACGGGAGGAGTTCCGCCGAAGCCCTCACCCGGCTCAGTGGCGGCTCCGGCGCGCGCTACGGCGGCGGCGCCACAGGGCGAACGGCACGACGGCGGCCAGCCCGAGCGCGTCCGGCGCCGACGGCGCCTGCACCGGCGCGGCCGCGCCCGCCGGCACCTTGCCGAAGGTGTCCGGGACGGGCAGGGTGGACCAGTCCGTGAGCGGCCACGCGACGACGAACGCCCGGCCGATCACGTTCCCCACCGGCACGAAGCCGTCACCGGTCTCGTTGTGGTGCGGGCGGGAGTCCCGCGAGTTGTTGCGGTGGTCGCCCATCACCCAGAGCTTGCCCTTGGGGACGGTGACGATGCCCACCGGGTCCTGGTCGCAGGGCGCCGAGCCGGGGAACAGGTACGGCTCGTCCAGCGCGACGCCGTTCACCTTCAGCGGGCTTCCCGCCTTGCACTCGACGGTGTCCCCGCCGACCGCGATCACCCGCTTGATCAGGTCCTTCTCGTCCGCCGAAGGCATCAGGCCGACGGTGCTCAGCACCTTCTGGACCGAGCTCATGACCGAGCCGTCCGCGTGCGTCGGCACGCTCTCCAGCCAGCCGCCCGGATCACGGAAGACCACCACCTCGCCACGCTCGGGCTCGGCACCGAACCACGGCGTCAACTTGTCGACCAGCACCCGGTCGCCGATCGCCAGGGTCTGCTCCATCGAACCGGAGGGGATCGAGAAGGCCTGGACGAAGAAGGTCTTGATGCCGAGCGAGAGCAGCAGGGCGATCACCAGCAGAATCGGGAGCTCCTGCCAGAACGGGCGCTTCTTCCGCCCGCTCTTGGCGTCCGGCTCCGCACCGCCGGTCCCGTCGGCCCCACCGGTCGGACCGCTGCCGCCGCTGCCGTCGCCGCCGCCGGAACCACCGCCGGCCCGGCCGGATCCGCCGCCGGAGGCCCCGAAGGCCCCCGCCGCGCCCGGGACTTCGGGCGCACCCACCGCACCGCGCTCCCCGGTTCCACCGCTCTCGCCGGACTCCGTGCTCTGCTGGACACTCATCTTCTCGGCCCCTCCCGACGGCCTGGCGGGAGACCGGAACGGAAAACCCCCGCTGTCAGGGAACGAACCTACCGAACGGAGGTTCCCGGGCGCGCCCTGACATGGATCCGCTCACCCTGAGGACCGAACAGACTGAGGAACTCCACCGGCTGCGGCCCGGCGTTGCCGAAGGCGTGCGGGGTCCGGGTGTCGAACTCGGCGGCCTCACCGGCCGTCAGCACCAGGTCGTGCGAACCGAGCACCAGCCGCAGCCGGCCGGACAGGACGTACAGCCATTCGTGGCCCTCGTGCACCTTCAGCTCCAACTCGGGCTCGGTGCCCCGGCCGGGCGGCATGATCTGCTTGAAGGCGTGCAGACCGCCGAGGTGGCGGGTGAGCGGGATGATGGTCTGGCCGTTCCTGGTCACCGGGCGGGGATGGACCCGGGGGTCACCGGTGGCCGGGGCGCCGACCAGTTCGTCCAGCGGCACCCGGTACTCCCGGGCCAGCGGCAGCAGCAGTTCCAGGGTCGGCTTGCGCTGCCCGGACTCCAGCCGGGACAGCGTGCTGAGCGAGATCCCGGTGGCGGCGGCCAGTTTGGCGAGGGTGGTGCCGCGCTCGCGTCGCAGGGCGCGCAGCCGGGGGCCCACTGTGGTGAGGACGTTCTCGAAGTCTTCGTCGGCCATGCCTGCCATTCGCCGGGACGGCAAGGGTGTTTGTCAAACCGGCACACCGGTGCACGGGCGCGCGGGCGCGTCGGCGCGCCCTATGCTGTCCGGCCATGCGCATCCACCTCACCCGGGACAGCGTCGCGGCCGGCGACGACGCCGACGCCCCGCACGCCGCGGCGCTCGCCCTACCCGACGGCCTCGATCTGCCGGAGGCGCTCGCCGCCCTCGGACTCCCCCGGCCGTACCTGCCCCTGATCGGCGGCGGCCGCGCCAGCTGGATCCTGCGCTCCGGCGACGGCACCCCGCTCGCCGTACTCGCCCAGCAGTGGCCGCGCGCCCGGCCGCTCCCGGGCGTCCGGGGCCCGCTCGCCCGCCTGGCCGGGCCGGACGGCGACGTCCGGCTGCACGCCGAGTACCGGCGCCAGCTGGACCCGGACGCCGAGTACGACCGGCTCGCCGCCGGCTGAGACCGGGGCACCGGAGCCCGCCGGGGGCTCCGCCGAAGCCCGCCCGGGGCATGACCGGCTGCCCCGCGGCGTGGCCCGGTGGCGGCGTGCGTCGCTACCGGGCCCCGCCGCGGGGTCGGTGCCGGCGGCTACCGGTACTCGCGCAGGCGCGGCCGGACACCCAGCGCGGTGAGGGCGAGCGCCGCCGCCAGCGCCCCCGCGGCCAGGGCCGCCGTGCTGGCGTCGAGGTCGCCGTCGGTCGCGGCGACCGCCGAGTCCATCGCCATGGCGTTGACCGCGATG
This sequence comes from Kitasatospora sp. NPDC088160, assembly GCF_044741445.1. NCBI lineage: Bacteria > Bacillati > Actinomycetota > Actinomycetes > Kitasatosporales > Streptomycetaceae > Kitasatospora > Kitasatospora sp. NPDC088160. The sequence goes on from NZ_JBIUSS010000003.1 coordinate 55,336, forward strand.
GTGTCCCCGATGGCCGTGCTCAGCTGGTCGAAGTCGTAGTTGGACTGCCCCTGGGAGAGACCGGTGTTGAGCGTCACCGCCTCCTTGAGCCGGCCCTCGTCGCGCAGCGCGCGGATCTTCCGGTCGTCCTGCTGGTACTGCTGGAAGGCGGCCAGCACCCGCTCTGCGGCGTCCTGCTCGCCGGGGAAGGTGATGTTGTGCAGTTCGGTGCCGAGGTAGCCGCCGAAGGGGACGGCCGCGTGGTCGGCGCGGTGCCGGGCGGCGGCGGCCGCCAGTTGGGCGTTGTAGTCGGCGAGGGTGGCGCCGTCCAGGCGGGCGATCGCCTGGGTCTTGTCGAGGAAGCTCTGCTCGTAGGCGGCCGCGCGGGACGGGTCTGTGAGGTAGCGGCTCTCGTCGGCGTTCAGGTCGAAGGCGACGGCACGGGCGCGGCTGAGCGCGATCACCGAGTCGTAGGCGTTGCTCTTGGCGGTCACCAGGTGGTCGTCGGCGCGGCTGACCAGGTGCAGGCCGATCGCCAGCACGACGCCGGTGAGCAGCGTGACTGCGGCCAGCGCCGGGTTGACGACGCGGTGGTAGCGCACCGCCAGGACGCGCTGGAGCCCGAGCAGCGCGGCGAGTGCGAGCAGGCCGACCGCGAGCAGCCACCACCAGCCGCTGCCGAGGGCGTCGCGGCGCTCGGTGTAGACCTGCTCGACGGTGGCCTCGTTGGCGGCGGTGACCTGGTCGGCGGCGGGCAGCAGTTGCTGGCGCAGCAGGTCGGTGGCCTGGCGGTAGGCGTCCAGGGCGGCGGGCGAGGGCTGGCCAGCCGGGGCCTTGGCCTGCTCCTCCAGCAGCTGGGCGCGGGCCACCAGGGCCTCGTAGCTGCCGAGCTGGCCGAGCACCTGCTGGACGGCGCTCTGGCCGGCCGGGTCGGCGGCGGCGGCCTGGGCGGCCTGCTGGAGGTCGCCGTCGGCCTGCGCACGGCGCTGCTCGTAGGTGTCGAGGGTCTGCTTGCGCAGCGCCGTGTAGTCGGGGTCGGCGCCGACCAGCAGCAGGTTGGCGGCCTGGGCGTCCATGTCGCTGAGCGCGAAGTAGAGGTCGGCGGCGCGGGTGGCCTGCGGGGCGGCCCGGTGGCCGATGGTGTCGGTGCCGTCGCGGGCCCCGCCGAGGACGGTGGTGGCGGCCGCGCCGAGGCCGATCAGGGCGGCCAGGCTGAGCGTAGTGAGGCCTCGGACCAGGCGCGGAGTGGTCCAGTAGGCGCGGCCGCCGACCGTCCGTGCGCCGTGCCGGAGCCGGGCCAGGGCGCTCGGGGCGGCCGTTGTCCGAATCGCTGTCCGGGCCGATGTCCGGGCCGTTGTTGTGGCCGTTGTCCTGGCCAATGGTCCGGCTGGGGCCGGTTCCCCCGCCGGACCGGTTTCCGTCCCCGGGGCCGCCTCCCCCGTGGTGGCCGTCGTGCCCGCTGCCGAGGTGGTCATGGCCGCACGTTCCTCTCCCCCGCTGCACGGTCCGCCGGGGTTTCCTGCTGAAACCGGAGCAGAACCGTTTCTCTCCGCCGGGCGACGCTAGTGCCGCGCCACCTGCGGGAAGCCGCCCCCTGACGGCTCCTTGACGCCGCCGGGCGCCGTTCTTGACGCATCCTTAGCGACCGTCCCCGGCGCCCGGCGGTGTCCGCCGGTTCGCGGTGGTTCTCGGCGGTGGTGAGTGGTGAGTGGTGAGTGGTGAGTGGTGAGTGGTGATGGGTGGTGGCCCGCGGTGGTGGGCGGGTCAGCCCTGCCCGGCCCGGCGGCCGCGGTTCGCCGTGTTCTTCCGCCGGGCCCTCTTCTTGCGGGCGCGCTTGGACATCGCGTGCTCTCCGATTCCGGGGAAGGGCTTCAAGCGGCCTGGCCGACCAACTGGTCTGCCAGCTTGACCAGGCGCTTCAGCGAGCGCTCCTCCTGGGCGGCCTGCGCCACCGGCGCCACCGAACCGCCGTCGTAGTAGGCGCCGTTGGCGACCGCGACGTCCGGCAGGCAGAGCCGGACGACGGCCGCCGCACCCTCCGCCGCCGGCGCGCCGGCCCGCCCGTACAGCGGCAGCAGCGCCGTGTCGCACAGGCCCGGGTTGAGGCTGACGGCGGTGATGCCGGAGCCGGCCGGGGCCATGTCGGCGGTCGCCATGGTGAGCGCGAGCTGCGACTGCGCATACGCGGCCACCCGCGAGTACCTCTTCACCCGGTGCGGGTCCGACCAGTTCATCGAAGCCGTCCGGTGCAGCGAGGACGAGACGTTGACGATCCGGGCGTCGCCGGATGCCGAGAGCGGCGCCCGCAGCAGCCTGGCCAGCAGGTGCGCGGCCAGGAAGTTGACCTGCAGCGAGACCTCGTTGCCGTCGTCGGTCAGCGTGCAGCGCTCGGGCGCCATCGCGGCGGCGTTGTTGACCAGCAGGTCCAGCGCCGGGTAGTGCTTGACGACCGTACCGGCCAGCACCGCGACCTCCGAGAGGCGGGTGAAGTCGGCGGCCAGCTCGACGAGTTGGTCCCGGCGGGCGCCGGCGTCGACCAGCCGGGCGACGGCCGCCTCGGCCTCCGGGGTGGTCCGGGCGTGCACCAGCACGGTGGCGCCCAGCCCGGCGAGCAGCCGGGCGGTCTCCCAGCCGATGCCGGAGGAGGCGCCGGTGACGAGGGCGGTACGAGCGGACAGGGCGGATTCGGACATGACCGTTCCCAGGGTGCGGGGCACCGCCGGCCCTGTCCGGGCCGGGGTGCGGGCTCAAAAGACCTGATGAGATGCGGAACTCGCGCGCCCGCCCGCACCCCGCGCCGATCGGGCGACGGGGCGGGGCGCGGCACGTGCCGTGCCCTCCGGCGGGGAGGCGCGGATCAGCGCACGGCGATGGCGGCCGCGGCGACGCGGACCGGCGGCCGCGGATGCGGCGGGCGGTCGTGGTGGCGTGCCGGGCGGTTCATGCTCCTCATCCAACCGGCGGGCGCGGACCGGGGCAAGCGCCGCGCCGCCGCCCTGACGAATCCCTGACGCCGGGCGAACAGCCGTGCGGCCGACGCCGGTTGCGGCCGCCGGTCAACCCGCACCGGATTTCGGCGCACGGCGGAGCCGGTCGCGAGCACCGCGCCCGAGCCGACCGCGCCGCGCCGCGCCGCGCCCCACCCCGCCCCGCTGTCAGAGCCAGTTGCGGCGCTTGAAGACCACGTACAGCCCGGTGCAGACCAGCGCCATCAGCCCGATCGCGAACGGGTAGCCGAACGCCCACTTGAGCTCCGGCATGATCTCGAAGTTCATCCCGTAGACGGTGCCGATCAGCGTCGGCGCGAAGAGGATCGCCGCCCAGGAGGAGATCTTCTTGATCTCGTCGTTCTGCACGTGCCCGGCCTCGGCGAGCTGCTTCATCTCCTCGTTCTGCCGCTGCGAGACCAGCGTCGCGTTCACGGTCAGGATGTTCTGCAGCATCTGCCGGAAGCCGTCCACCCGCTCGGCGGCGTAGGTGGCGTGGTCGGCGACGTCGCGCAGGTAGCGCTGCAGCTCGTCGTCGGTGCCGTACTTGCCGAAGCCCGCCTCCAGGCTCCTCATGATCTCCAGCAGCGGCCGGGTCGCCCGCTGGAGCTCGATCACCTCGCGGGACAGCTCGTAGATGCGCCGGGAGACCTGCGGGTCGCCGCCGAACACCTCCGTCTCGATCTCGTCGATGTCGTGCTGGAGCCCGGCGATCACCGGCGCGTAACCGTCCACCACGGCGTCCAGCACCGCGTACAGCACCGCCTCCGGGCCGAGCGCGAGCAGGTCCGGGTCCGTCTCCAGGCGGCGGCGCACCGCGGACAGGTCCGGCGCCTGGGAGTGGCGGACGGTGAGCACGAAGTCGGGGCCCACGAAGAGGTGGATCTCGCCGAAGTCGACCTCCTCCGCCTCGTCCAGGTAGCGCGCGGCACGCAGCACCACGAACAGCGTGTCGCCGTAGCGCTCCAGCTTCGGCCGCTGGTGGGCGACGATGGCGTCCTCGACGGCCAGTTCGTGCAGGTTGAACCGGTCCGCCGCCTCCAGCAGCTGCGCCTCGGCCGGGCGGTACAGGCCGATCCAGGCCATCGCGCCGGGCCGGTCGGGCAGTTCGCGGTAGATGTCGGCGAGGTTCGCCGGTGCGTCGATCCGCCGCCCGTCCCGGTAGACCGCCGCGTCCACCACCGAGCGCTCCAGGGTGACCGGCTCGACGGGCTGGTCGGGCCGCGGATCCATCGAGTGCTCCGGCGCCGGCTGCGTGTCGACGGGGCCGGAGCCCCCGACGGGGCGGGAGAACGGACGCTTGCTCGCGCGCACGGCGCGCACACGCCAGTCGGACATGGCGGATACCTCCACGGTGGGTGCCCGGGCCGCCGTCCGGGGACAGCGGGCCGGAGGCGCCCGGCCGGCCACCACGCGCACGGCGCGACCGGCGGCACCTCGTCGAGGACGAGGTCAGCGCCGCGCGGGAGCCGTACGGGAGGAGGAACGCCGGGTGCCGCGAATGGTGCGGGACAACCGGGGGCGGGGCCGACTTCGACCCGGACTACTGCACTCCACGGCTCTCACCTCCTCGGCTCCGCGCGCCCGCGCACCGAAAGGGGGGCCTGCACAACTCCCGCCGAGTGTAGTACCCGCTCCCGGGTGCCTCCCACCGCCCGCCCCCGGGGGCCCGCGCGGCAACGTTCCGGGCCGGTCGTGCGCCCGGCGCGTTCGGGCTCCAACGGCCGCCCGCACCCTGCCCGTTCGTCCCGCCGATGCGACTACGGGGCCGCCACCGCCCGACTACGCTACGTGTCATGACTTCTTCGGAAACGGCCCCCGGGCGGGGCACGGCGGTGGTGATCGGCGGCGGACTGGCCGGCACGGTGGCGGCCTGGGCCCTGCGCGGGTTCGCCGAGCGGATCGTGGTGGTGGAGCGGGACCGCTACCCGGCGGAGCCCACGTTCCGGGCCGGGGTGCCGCAGGGCCGACACGCGCACCTGGTGCTGGAGGCCGGGCACCGGGCGCTGGAGGAGATGATGCCCGGCATCAAGAAGGAGCTCACGGAGGCGGGCGCGATGAGGGTCGCCGTCTCGGGCGATCTGAAGTGGCTCAGCTCGGCGGGGTGGATGGCGCAGTACCCGGCGCAGCTCGCCTTCCTCTCCTGCACCCGGCCGGTGCTGGACAAGGCGGTGCTGGACCGGGTCCGCGCCGATCCCGCGATCGAGTTCCTGGAAGGCGCCGACGTGGTCGGCCTGCTCGGGTCGGCCCGCACGGTGACCGGCGTCAAGGTCCGCGACCGCGGGCCAGAGCGCGGCGAAGTCCGGGAGATCCCGGCCGAGTTGGTGGTGGACGCGGCCGGCCGCACGACCTCGGTGCCGGACTGGCTGGCGGAGCTGGGCCACCCGCCGGTGCCCGAGGAGCGGGTGGACGCGGGCGTCGCGTACTCCTCCCGGCTGTTCCACCGCCCGGCCGGCGTCGACATCGGCTACAAGGCGATATACCTGCAGACCAAGGCCCCCGACGCGCCCCACCTGGGCGTACTGCTGCCGGTCGAGGGCGACCGCTGGATCGTCAGCGTCGCCGGCATGCGCGGCGCCGAACCCGAGCCCGGCGAAGCCGGGTTCACCAAGCAACTGGCCCGGCTGCGCGACCCGAGCATCCGCGAGGCGCTCCAGCAGGCCGAGCCGGCCGGCGAGGTGCGCGGCTTCGTCCCCGGCCCCGGCATCCGGCGACACTACGAACGCAGCGCCCCGGACGGCCTGGTGGTGGTCGGCGACGCCGCCAGCACCTTCAACCCGGTGTACGGGCAGGGCGTCACCGTCGCCCTGTTCTGCGCCCGCGAGCTGCGCCGCACCGCCCTGCGCCACGGCGGCATCGGCCACGCCACGGCCCGGGACGCCCGGCGTGCGATCGCGGCCGTCTCCAAGAACCCGTGGGTGATGTCCTGCACCGAGGACGTCCGCTTCGCCGCCACCACCGGCGGCCCCTCCGGCGCCCTGCTCGCGTTCCAGCACCGCTTCCTCGACAAGGTGCTGGCCGGCGCCGCCCACGACCCGGCGGTCACCGCCGCGTTCCACGAGGTGATGTCGCTGGTCGCCCCGCCGACGCTGCTGTTCCGCCCGTCGCTCCTCGCCGCCATCCTGCGGAGCTGACCGGCCGGGGGCGCCCTCGGGTGAGGAGAGCCGGCCTGCTCCGCACAGGCTGCCGACCAGGGGCGCGCCCGGCCCGCCGTGCGCCCGGCCGGAACCGTCAGACGGGCTCCAGGTGCGCGGCCACGTACGGCACGGCGACCTGCTCCAGGGCGCCGCGGCCGAACGCCGGGTGGACGTTGACCTCGAAGACCACGCCGCCGCTCTCGGCGGCGAGGTCGACACCGGCCAGCGGCAGGCCCAGGCAGGCGACCGCGCGGATCGCCAGGTCCGCGAGCCCCCGGGGCAGTTCGGCGGCGGCGAGCGGGGCGGAGACGGCGCCGCGGCTCTCGTTGCAGGGGGCGTCCGGATCCGCCTGCACGTGTTCGACGACCCGGACCACCCGGCCGTCGAGCACCACCACCCGGTACTGGTGGCGGCGGCCGTCCGGGGTGAAGTTGCGGGCGTCCCGGGCGATCAGCCAGTCCGCCCCGTCGTCCTCGTAGTGCCGTGCGGCGGAGGCGAGTTGGGCGTGGGTGGTGACGTGGAAGACGTCGTCGCCGCCCATCCCGACGCAGGGCCGGGCCCAGACGTCGCCGCCGAGCCGGTCGAAGGCCTCGGCGGCGGCCCGCGGGCTCGGCCGGGACAGCGAGACGGTCGGCATGTGCGCGACGCCGTCGCGGGTGAAGCGGGCCACCGTGAGGTCCTTCTCGGTGGCCGCCCGCCAGGCCTGCACATCGGTGCCGAGTGAGCGGGCGCCGTGCGCGCCCAGCAGCCGCTGGAAGGGCGCGAAGTCGCGCCGCCGGTGCGGCGGGATCTCGTAGACCACGACGGCGTCGGCCGCCACGCTGCGGCCGTCCGCCTCCAGGCGCAGCCCGCCCTCGTCGTCGGGGCGGATCCGGCCGCCCCCGCCGGTCATGAAGTGCCGGGCGTCGAGCAGCACGGGCGCCCGGCCGGTGAGGGCCCGGGCGGCGGCGACGAGGACGTCCCGGCTTCCTTCGGTCGAACTGTGATCAGTCAGGAGAACGAGCTCACGTCGACCCATGCGGGTCATGGAAGCCCGGGGCCCGCGCCCCGGCAAGGGGGCCCCACGAGCCAACACCCGCCCCACTGGCCGAAACCCGCGCGGACGCGGTGCGCTCCCCCGGTAATTCGGATGCGGACGCTTCACCCGCCCCGCTATCCTGGCCGCATGTCTACGCCCCGAATTTCCTAGCCAACGGACCCGCCTCCACACCACCCGTGTGTCCGTTCGCTGTTTCGGAGCGTTATCCCATGATCACCACCCGTGGTGTCGACCTGCGCGTCGGCGCCCGCCTGCTGCTGTCCGACATCACCGTCCACATCGCCCCCGGCGACCGGATCGGCCTGGTCGGCCGCAACGGCGCCGGCAAGACCACCCTGCTCGCCACCCTCGCCGGACAACTGCCGCCCGCCGCCGGGACGGTCACCCGCACCGGCCCCGTCGGCTACCTCCCGCAGGACTCCCGCGCCGCCGACCCGTCCGCCACCGTCACCGACCGCATCCTGTCCGCCCGCGGCCTGGCCACCGCCGTCCGCGCGCTGCGCGCCGCCGAGGAGGCGATGGCGCAGGCCGACGGACCGCACGACCAGCGCCGGGCGATGGACGTCTACGTTCGCGCCGAGGCCGAGTTCCAGTCCCGGGGCGGCTACGCGGCCGAGGCCGAGGCCGCCCGGGTCGCAGCCGGCCTCGGACTGCCCGCCCGGGTCATGGACACCCCGGTCGGCACCCTCTCCGGCGGCCAGCGCCGCCGGGTCGAGCTGGCCCGGATCCTCTTCGCCGACCACGGCACCCTGCTGCTCGACGAACCCACCAACCACCTCGACGCCGACTCCGTCGCCTGGCTGCGCGGCTTCCTCGCGTCCCACCAGGGCGGGCTGGTCCTGATCAGCCACGACCTCGGTCTGCTCGCCGACACCGTCAACCGGGTCTTCCACCTCGACCCGCAGCGCGCCGCGATCGACGTCCACAACACCGGCTGGCGGGCCTACCTCGACCAGCGCGCCGCCGACGAGCGCCGCCGCACCAGGGAACGGGCCAACGCCGAACGCAAGGCCGCCGCCCTGCACGCCCAGGCCGACCGGATGCGGGCCAACGTCGCCACCGCCACCAGCGCCCGCAGCATGGCCCGCCGCGCCGACCGGATGCTCGCCGACCTCGAACCCGCCCGGCAGGCCGAACGGACGGCCCGGATCCGGCTGCCCGAACCCGCCCCCTGCGGCCGGATGCCGCTCGGCGCGATCAGCCTCGCCAAGGCCTACGCCGGCCGCCCGGTGCTCACCGGCCTCGACCTGGCCGTCGACCGGGGCAGCCGGATGGTCGTGCTCGGCCTGAACGGCGCCGGCAAGACCACCCTGCTGCGCGTCCTGGCCGGCCACGAGAGCCCCGACACCGGACGGGTGGTGCCCGGCCCGGGCCTGCGGCTCGGCTACTTCGCGCAGGAGCACGACACCCTCGACCCGGCGCGCAGCGTCCGCGACAACCTCGCCCAGGCCGCGCCCCACCTGAGCGACGGCGAACTGCGGCACGTCCTCGGCGCGTTCCTGTTCCGCGGCGACGACGCCGACAAGTCGGCCGGGGTCCTCTCGGGCGGTGAGAAGACCCGGCTGGCGCTGGCCGGCCTGGTCCACTCCGGCGCCAACGTCCTGCTGCTCGACGAGCCCACCAACAACCTCGACCCGGCCTCCCGGGCGGAGGTGCTGGCGGCGGTCGGCACCTACCCGGGCGCGATCGTGATGGTCACCCACGACCCGGGTGCCATCGAGGCCCTGCGACCCGACCGCGTCCTGCTCCTCCCCGACGGCGACGAGGACCTGTGGCACGACTCCTACCTGGAGCTGGTCGCCCTGGCGTGAGCGGCGCCGCCCGCCCGCCAGCCCGGCCGCGCCCCGCCGGTCTCCCCGGCGGGGCGCGGCCGGGCCTGAACCGCCCTACGGCCTGCGCGCCTCGATCAGGAAGCGCGCGGAGTGGGCGACGAACGGCCCCTCCGCCCGGATCAGGGCGTCCAGTTCGCGCAGCCGGTCCCGGTAGGCCGCCACGGTGAAGCCCGGAACCATCCAGATCACCTTCCGCAGGATATGGCGGGACTGACGTTTCCGCCCAGCTCAGGGGCATGATCGACCATCCGGAGTCAGCAAAAGGTCAGCAAGACTCCCGGAGGTTCCAACCACCATCGCGACCACAGGCCTCACCCGCGGCATGGGCAGCTTCTGCAAGGAGTGCGAGCACCCCGAGTCCCGCTGGAGCAAGTACCCGCACGAGTACAAGATCAGGTACCGCAACGCGGCAGGACGCCAGACGGAGGAATCCGGCTTCGCCACTCAGGACAAGGCCAAGCGAGGAGGCCGTCCGCAACAGCTGGAACACCGCGGCCGCCGGGGGCTCCTACGTCGTCTCCGCCGCACCTTCCACCTGGTACACAGACTTCCGCGCCGACATCGCACGCATCGACGTACCGGTCCCGATCCTGCACGGCACCGGCGACCGCATCCTGCCCGTCGACAACACCGGACGGCCCTTCCGCCGGGCACTGCCGTCCGCCGAGTACGTCGAGGCGGCCGGCCCGGGGGCATCCCCGGGCCGGCCGGCCTGCTGGTGCGGAGCGTCGTGGTGCGGTGCGTCCGGACCCGGCCCGGTCGGGTCGGGTCGGGTCCGGACGCGGGCTCAGTACCTGGTCTTGATCTCGCTCCGAGGGTACGGCAGCGTCCAGTAGTGCTTCTGCCAGATGCCGAGGGTGAGGATCACCCCCTTGCTGCCCCGGCGGTTGTTGGCCTCCGCGATCCCCTTGCCCATGCTCTTGACCAGGAAGCCGAGTGCCTTGAGGATGCCGCCGATGATCTTCGCCACGAAGTGCGGGAAGAGTCCGACGATCAGGCCGATGATGCTGCTGATCGAGCCGGTGTTCTTCAGCAGCTTGGCGACGCGGGCGGCGCCCGCCTTGCTCATGGTGGCGCTCCAACTCTTCAGCCAGCGCAGACCGTCGAGGTCGGCCATGGTGATCGGGTCGACCGGGTAGCCGTAGGCGTTCGGCGAGCCCTCCAGGACCGGGTCGGTCTGGAGGAAGCGGCCGGTGGCCGGGTCGTAGACCCGGACCCCCATGAGGATCAGGCCGCTGAGCGAGTCGCTGGCCCGCAGTTCCCCGCCGTGCCAGCCGTACTCGGTGGTGCCGGTGGCGTCGGCGACGTTGCCGTACTCGTCGTAGTGGTAGACGGCGAGGTCCTGGGTGCCGTCGGGCGACATCTGGACCGAGGCGTCGCCGTGCAGGTTGGTGAGGACCAGGACCGCGCCGCCGTCGGTACCTGTGGCGGCCACGAGCTGACCGCCGAGGTCCGTGACGTTGCGGGTGAGCTTGCCGTTGACCTCGCTGGTCCAGGTCGGCTTGTCGTCGGTGCCGTCGTAGTGGTGGGTGGCCCGGGCCGTGACGGTCCAGGTGCCGTCCTCGCCCCTGGTCTCCGTGGTGGCCGTCGCGAGGCGGCCCGCGGCGTCCAGGTCCCAGGTCTTGCGGGTTCCGCCGAGCGTCTCGCTGCGGATCAGGTCGGTGGCGTGGTAGCTCAGCTGGGTGCCCCGGGGCAGCGTGGTGGTGCGGCCGAAGGCGTCGTACGCGTAACCGGGGTCGGTGATCCGGTCCGCGGCGTCGTAGCCGTGGTTCTCGGCGGTGGTGACGGCGTCGGCGGTGGCCGGGTCGCAGTCGTCGCCGACCGTGGTGCGCTTGGTGCGGTTGCTGCTCCGGTCGAATGCGTAGCTGCGGGTGGCGCAGTCCAGGCCGTTGCCGGAGACGGCCTTCAACAGGCGGCCGGCGGCGTCGTAGGTGTAGTCCTCGCTGGTGCTGTTGCCGTCGGTCTGGGTGCGTCCGGCCTGCTGCCCGTGGACGGTGAAGCCGGCGGTGTCGGCGAGCAGGACGGTCCCGGCCTGGGTGGCGTAGGTCTTGCCGGTCTGGATGCCCCGGCTGTCGTAGGAGCTGGTGAGGGTGTTGCCGCCGGGCAGCGTCTGGGAGACCAGGCGGCCCTCGACGTCGTAGCCGGCGGTGAAGGTGCCCGCGACCGAATCGGTCATGCTGGTGGGCAGGCCGCGCGGGTCCTTGGCGGTGTCGTAGCCGTAGGTGACGGTGGAGGGCACCGAGTCGGACTTCTTCACCACCCGGTCGAGCCGGTCGTACTCGGTGGTGGTGACGCTCCCGGCGCCGTCGTCGTAGGAGACGGGGCGGCCGAGCCGGTCGTAGCCCTGGGTGACGGTCGCCGTCCCGTTGCCGGTGGTCGACGGCTGGCCGGTGGCCTGGTCGTAGCCGTACACGGTGTCGGGCACGGCGGTGCCGGTGCCGCCCGTCACGGAGACCTTGGTCGGGCGACCGGCGCCGTCGTAGGTCCGGGTGGTGGTGCGGGTGACGCCGTTGGCGGACTCGGTGAGGACGGTGACGTTGCCCCAGCGGTCGTACTGGTACGTCTTGGTCGGCAGCTGCGCGGGGGCGCTGCCTCCGGTGACCGCCGCGGCCGGGGCGGTGGAGCAGACCAGCCCGGCCCATTCCGGGCGACCCGCGCACGAACCGGTGGCGCCGGTGCCGTAGTAGGTGGTGACGGTGGTGCCCGCGTCCGAGCCGTCGGAGTTCGGGCGGGACTGCGAGACCACGCGGCCGCTCGCGTCGTAGCCGGTGGCGGTGGTGATCTTCAGACCCATCGGGTCCTGGACGGACCGGGTGGGCAGGCCCTGGGCCCAGTCGTAGCCGGTGGCGGTGGTGCGCACGTCCGCGTCGGCGGCGTAGCCCTCGATCCTGGCGCCGACCGCGACCGAGGTCTCCCGGTCACTGACCGCGGCGTTCGCCGGGCGGTTCTCGTCGTGGGTGGTGACGGTGTGGGCGCGGGCCGGGACCTCGTCGCCCGCGACCAGGGCGGGGCTGGTGCCGGAGGCCGCCAGGTCGTGCTCCAGGGTGACGAGCTGCAGCGGGTCGTACTGCTCGACCAGTCGCTTGCCGTCCGCCGAGTACACCGACAGGGCGGACAGCATCTGGGCGCGGTCGGCGGTGGAGCGGCCGGCGATGCCGAGGGCGCGCAGTTTGCCCAGGCCCTCACCGGTGGCGGCCAGGGCCAGGATGCGGTTCTCGGCCGAGAGGGTTCGCACCGGGCTGCCGTGGGCGTTGTACTCGGTGGTGACGATTCCGCCGCCGGGGGTAGCGATGTTGACCTCGCGCCCGGAGGCGTTGGTGTAAGTCACCGAGGCGCGGGCGTAGGCGGCGGTGCCGAGGGCCTTGCCGTCGTGGCCCGCCGGTACGGCGTCGGGCGGCAGTACGGCGGTGGCGTCGGTCGGGGCGTCGCTCTGGCCCCAGGCGGCGACGTCGGAGGGGCCCAGCGGGTACGGGGCGTTGGCGCCCGACAGCGGCACGTCGTACACCATCGAGGTGGTCGCGGCGCCGTCGGTGACGTCCTTGCTGCCCTGCTTGAGGGTCGCCCGGGAGGCGGCCAGCAGCATGCCCTCGCCTGCGGTGGCGGCGTTGCCGGCCTTGCCGTACTCCAGCGTCCAGGGCAACTCTCCGGGCTGGGCCTCGGTGGCGACCCGGCCGGCGGCGTCGTAGGTGTAGACGGTCTTCAGCGCGGGACTGATCAGCGGGTCCCAGACCTCGCGCAGGAGGCCCTGCTCGTCGTAGGCGTACTGGGAGACGGCCACGGGGGTGGCGCTGCTCGCGGCGGGCTCGGTGGACCACAGCCGGATCTGCTTCACTTGGCCGGCCACGTCGCCCAGGGCGGCCGGGGTGGCGGTGGTGGCGGTGGCGTAGACGTACTCCAGGACGCGGCAGCCAGCGGTGGCGGGCGCGGCGGCGCAGTCGGCGGAGGCGGTCCCGGCGGTCGGCGCGATGACGTACTTGGGGCGGGCCAGCGTCCGGCCGCTGGCCACGACCTTCTCCGAGACCACGGAGGTGGTGGAGTCGGCGCTGGGCAGCGAGGAGCCGGTGGCCTGCCAGGTGGTGGCCGCCGGGTCGACCTTGCCGAAGGTGACGGTGGTACCGGCGGTGTCCTTCAGCGTGAAGGCGCCGGTGAACGCACCGCTCAGGGTGAGGTCCGCCGCGCCCGGCTCCGGCTTCCAGCCGCCCGCGCCGGTCGCGGTGAAGCCGATCTCACCGCCGGCCGAGGAGACCACCGACACCGAGGTCGGAGAGGTCTGGCGGACGTAGGAGTAGGCGGTCTCGGTGAGTTCGGCGGTGGTGCCGGAGCTCCACTGCGGGCCGAAGATCGCCGCCTGGCCCTCCTGGGCCGAGCCGTTGAGCGGCCGGCGGGAGGAGAACGAGCGCTCGGCGCTCAGGCCGAAGCCCTGGGCGTCGGTGGCCGAGAGCGTGAGGTCACCGGTGAGGGTGTTGACCTGGCCGGGGCCGACCGGGGTCTCGGGGGCGTCGCCGGCGTGCCGGTCGACCGTGACGGTGGTCGGCTCGGTGGCGTCGGTGGCGGTGCCGTCGGTGAACACTGCGCGCACGTCCACCGGGCCGTTCTCGGCCAGGGTGTCGGTGATGTTCCAGGTCAGCGCGGCCGGCTTGCCGGCGGAGGCGGCGAACGGCCAGGCGGCCACCGGCTTGCCGTCGGTGGTGGCTACGTTGGCGACCGGCACGTCCTTCCAGGCGTCGGTCTCACCGCGGCGGTACTGGTAGCGCACGCCGGTGTAGGTGCTGTTGCCCTCCGCCTGGAGCGAGGTGCGGCGGGCCGGGCGCTCGCCGGGGCCCGGGGCCACCAGGGCGGAGCCCTTGCCCGCGTAGAAGGCGTGGGTCTTGTCGGCGGAGACGTTGCCCGCCGCGTCGCGGGTGTGCGCGGTGACCTTGTGCGCCCCGGCCTTGAAGGTGAGCTTGGCCGAGACCGGCGCGCCGGTGGTCGCCACCGTCGCCCAGGCGCCGCCGTCCAGCCGGTACTGGACGTCCTTCACGTCGCTGGTCGGCGGGGTGAAGGTGAAGGTGCCGCTGTAGTCGCCGTTCGCGTCCGGGGAGCCCGCCCACTGGCCGGCCGGGAAGTCCGTGGAGGAGACGGTGGTGGCGCCCGGCGCCGTGGTGTCCACGGTGAAGGTGCGGAAGCCCGACCACGCGCTGTTGGCGGTGCCGTCCCAGGACCGCGAGCGCCACTTGTAGGCGCCCGGCACCAGCGCGGTGCCCGGCGTCCAGGTGAAGGTCGAGCCGGAGGCGGCGAGGCCGGTCCGGCCGGACTGGAGCGCCGCGGTGCCGGTGGACGTCCAGACCTCGAAGTCCAGGGCGATGTTCCCGCCGTCCGGGTCGGTCGCCTTGGCGGACAGCGTCGGCCTGGCCTCGTTGGTCAGCGCGGCGTTCGCCGGGGAGACCAGGGTGGAGACCGCCGGCGGGGTGTTGTACGTCACCGACAGGTACGGGGTGTTGGACGACGCGTTGCCGGAGTTGAACTTCTTCCAGCCGTACGGGTCGGCCTCGTCGGTGGCCCGGATGCCCAGGGTGTTGTTGGCGTTGCCGTTCCCGGCCCAGGCCTTGACCAGGGCGGTGATGTCCTGGTTCACCCAGCCGTCGTTGCAGGAGCTTGAGTAGCCCTTGGTCGCGGTGGAGGTGGCCCACTTGCGGTTCCAGTTGGGCTGCGCCGTCCAGCGGGTGGCGGTGGTGGCGCTGCCGGTGTCCCAGACCTCCCAGCTCTTCGCCGTGCAGGACCAGCTGTGGAAGTTCCACAGGTTGAGCTTGCCGCCGGTGATCTGCTTCCCGCTGATCTTCGCCATCGGGAACTGCAGGAAGGAGCGGGCCACCTGGCCGGAGCCGTTGTTGCCCAGCTTCAGCTCGGTCTGCGCGGAGACGTCGGTGCCGTAACCCTGCTGCACGAAGGTGTCGAAGCCGACGCCGATGTTGACCGCGGGGTCGACGGTCACCGGGTAGACGGTCCTCGGGTCGGTCAGGAAGGCGGCGTCCGGGGTGAGCGTCAGATCGATCGCGTCGCCGTCCTGGGTGACCTTCAGCCCGACCGGCGCGGTGCGGGTGTGCTCGCCGCTGCGCTCGTCGACCTGCGCGTCCCACATCACCGGCGCCGGGAGCTGGCCGGCCTCCTGGCCGGTCTTCGGGTCGAGGAACGACACCGAGCCGTCCGGGTTCTGCCGGGCCCGGAGGCCGTCCGCGTCGAGGGTGAGCGTGACGCTGCCGTTGGCGGCCACCGCCGAGCGGTCCTTGAGCTCCAGGAACTGCTCGAAGCCGGTGCGGGTGGACTCGATGACGAGGTCGGTGGCGGTGAGCGCGTCCGCGTACCGGGCGCGGGCGCCGTCCAGCGTGGGGGCGGGCAGGGCGCCGCGCCAGGACAGCGACATGGCGGTGCCGTTGCCGTTGTCCAGCGACACCAGCGGGGTGCTCGGGGCCTTCTGGTCCCCGGCCTGGGCACCGGCGGCCTTGAACGCCGACACGGCGGCGGGCGGGGTGGCGCCGGCCAGGGCGAGGTTGAGCGGGTGGCCCTTGGCCTTGACGCTGCCGTCAGGCTGGCGGGCGAGGTCGACGTCGATCGGCTGCAGGCGACCGGCCGCGTCCTGGTAGCGGACCGGCCCGGAGGCGACGTCCAGGGTGGTGGTGCCGTCCGGGTTGATCCAGGTGGTGGTGGACTCGGTACGCTCGTCGACCACCTCGATCCGACGGTCCTCCAGCCGGGCCTTGAGGTGGGCGGTGGCGAGGTCCTTGGCCTCGGCCGGGCCCAGGGACCGGGTGGGCCGCGGGGCCTGCTCCGTGGTGACGGCGACGGCCTGACCGGTCGTCATGATGACGACGGCCGACTCGGCGGCGAGCACCACGGCCAGGGCGACGGCGGTGTTGCGCAGCGCGGTACGGCGGCGGGTCGGCAAGGGGGACGGCGCGCCGGTTGCGGCCCGGTGCCGTGGCGGTTCGCCCGTGGGGCGTGGCATGGAACTCCTCGATGGTCTGTGTGGGTGACGGTTCTTTGTGGTGTCGACGGTTCGTCGGGTGAGGGCCGGCGGTTCGGGAGGGCCGGTCGTTGGAGGAGAGAGGAAGAATCGACATGACGAGCCCATGAGAGTCATGGCGAAGCAAAGCAATCGCAATGAATCAGCCAAATTGCCAGGCAGTCGAAATCGATCGAAAACCGTCCGGAAGATTGGAAACCATTCGAGCCCGGCTACCGCGGATCGAACGGATGCCGACCCCTGGCGGCCCGTGCCCGGGCCACCAGCGCCCACGCCCTCGAACGGGCCGCCGTCCCGTCAAGAGCGCGGACGTGGAGCACCAGGCCTGCGCCGACGACGACGGCGCAGGCGCGCGTGCTCCAGGCCGCCGCCGGGACCGGCACACGACCACAGGGCGGCCTGGACCTTCGCGGCGACCGCATCGCCCGACGGCCAGGCGGAACCGGCCGACAGGGCCAAGTGGACCGGTAACACCGAGGTCAGGACCGCCCGGAGGCCTCGGCGGCAGGCGGGGCGTCCCAACCGATCGACCTGGCGGAGGGGCCGTCCCAGCCGATCCCGCCGCCCGCACCCCCGGCGGCGAGGGCCAAGGCGGCGGAGGCGGCGAGGGTGGCGAGAGCGGGGACGACCGGGGCGGCGAGGGCGAGGGACACGAGGACGGTGGCGAGCGGGCGGACGGACACGACGGAGTCCTGTTCTGTGCGGGAACCAGGGCGAGGGCGCCGGAATTCTGGGTGTCCGGGCTTTGGCGAGAGAGCGCGCACGGCGAATCCTCCCCTCCACGAACCGTCACGGGAAGCGGATCCGGCAGGCAGGATCAGGCCAGGCAGCTTGCTGCAAAGAGGCCCGGACGACCTGGGCGGGGGCGTTGACCGGATCATGCCTTGCAAGGGTGTCCACCCGGCGGAAAGATCGACAACGGGCCGATCGGGAATACCGAATCGACCACGGGGATCGGGGGCGCGGAATGCTGGAACTGCTGGGGTTGGACACCACCGCGGAAGCGGTCTACCGGGAAATGCTCACCGACCCCGACGGAGGGATCGCCGAAATCTGCGACCGGCTCGCGCTTCCCGAGGCCGCCGTGCACACCGCCCTCGACCGGCTCGCGGACCTCACCCTGCTCCGGGCCTCCCGCGATCGGCCCGGCGCGCTGCGACCGGTCAGCCCGGAACGCGGGCTCGACCTCCTGCTGCGCCGACAGGAAGAGGAACTCGCCTGCCGTCAGCAGGAGTTTGCCGCCTCCAAGGCGGCCGTCGCACGCGCCCTGGCGGCGTACGCGACGCTGCGCACCGACACCCCGGTCGGCGGCCGCGAACGGCTCGTCGGGCTGGACGCCATCCAGGAGAAGCTGGAGATGCTGAGCGCCCGGCTGACCACCGAGGCCCTGGCGGTGATGCCCGGCGGCGCCCAGTCCGCGGCCAGCCTGGCCGCCTCCCGCCCCCTGGACGAGGAGGCCCTGCTGCGCGGGGTCGGCCTGCGCACCATCTACCAGGACAGCGTCCACGACGATCCGGCGACCCTCGGCTACGCCCGCTGGCTGGTCGGCCTCGGCGGCGAGGTGCGGACCGCTCCCGTCCTGCCGCCGCGGATGCTGGTCTTCGACCGGAGCACCGCGGTGGTACCGATCGACCCGCAGAACACCCGGGCCGGCGCCCTGTGCACCAGGGAGCCGGGGATCGTCGCCCCACTGGTCGCCCTGTTCGAACGGACCTGGGAGGCCGCCGTCCCGATCGCCGACGACCGCGCCGGTGGGGAGCCGGTGGGCCTCAGCCCCGGCGAGCGCGAGGTCCTGCGCCTCCTCTCCACCGGACTCACCGACGAAGCGGTGGCCAAGCGGCTCGGCGTCTCGGTCCGCACCGTCCGGCGCCAGATGGCGGCCCTGATGGAACGCCTCGAAGCCGCCAGCCGCTTCGAGGCCGGGCTGAAGTCCGCCCGGCGCGGCTGGCTCTGACCGGGCCGAAGGCGCGGAGGCCGGTCACGGAGAGGCTTCCGAAACGAGAACCGCTTCCGGGAGCAGCTGCACATCGGCGACCACCACACCCCGTACAACGCCGCCCCGAAGGCACCGGCCACGAGGTAGCCCGCACCCCGTGCCTCGGCGGCGGCCCGGAGGCGGACCGCCCTCGGCGCTGGACCGGCTCGGCCGCGAAGCACCGTCCGTCCGCGCACGGGCGGCGCCTTCTCACGTCGGGCCCTGATCGGGAATGCCCGGGTCGGACGTCCGAACGGTCAGCCGCCGAGAGGGCCCGACACGTCCGCCACGGTGGGTGTACGCCTGCGACCTGCCCTGCGGCGCGGCTGCCACACTGCAGCCATGACAGAGGAAGGGACGGAGCAGGATCGGCCCCGCCGCCGTTCGCCCACCGCCCGCCCACCGGCCCGCACCGGTCGCGCGTCCAGTCCGGTCGGCCATCGCGGCAGCAGATCCGAGGTGACGCGATGACCTCCGCGGATCTGGCGATCATCACCGGGCTGGTCTTCGTCTGGGGGATGCTCTCGGCACGACTGGAACGCTTGGACATGACCGCGCCCATCGTGTTCACCTCAGCCGGCGTCCTGCTGACCCACGGCCCGCTGACGCCGCTCGGGATCACCCCCAGCCCGGAAATGGTGAAGGTCCTGGCCGAGGCGACTCTGGCGCTGGTGCTGTTCTCCGACGCCTCCCGGGTCGGGCTGCGCCAGCTACGCCCGGATCTGGGGCTGTGCCTGCGTTTGCTGCTCCTCGGGCTGCCGCTGTCCATCGGACTGGGCACACTTGCCGCCTTCGCCCTGCCCCGGGGTGGGGACCGTCTGGCTCGCCCTGCTCGTCGGCTCGGCGCTGGCGCCCACCGACGCGGCTCTGGGTGCGGCTGTCATGGTCGATCCGGCGCTTCACCGCCGCGGGCGGCCCGGCGGCCGCGTTGGTCCCCTTCGTCGAGGAGACCGGTGCCCTGCTCTCCCTGCTGGTCTGGCTGATCTTCGGCGTGATCGCGGTGGTACCGGCGATGGAGGCTCTGACCTGGCAGACGGCGCTGTACGCAGTGTTTAGCCTGACGGTCGTCCGGATGCTGCCGGTGGCACTCGCACTGGCGGGGACCCGTCTCGGCCGGCCCGCCGTCCTGTTCCTGAGCTGGTTCGGACCACGCGGCCTGGCATCCGTCGTCTTCGGACTGCTCGCACTGGAAGACCTCGCCGGGCCCGTGGCTCGGCCCGCTGTCACCGCGATCGCCTTCACGGTGCTGCTCAGCGTCCTAGCGCACGGCCTCAGCGCGGACCCGCTGGCCAAGCGCTACGGACCGCGCCTCGCCGCACCACAGGGAACGCCCGCCTCGCCGGCCGAAATCCCCGAGCGACGCCTCATCCGCCGCACCCCGGCCGACAACCGTCTCAGCGGGCGGTGAGCTCGTCGCCGGCGACGCCGAGGCCCGGCCCCACGCGGGGCGCGCACGGCCGGACCGCTGTCGGGAGCCCAGGCGGCCCGGATTCCGAAGAGGCCGCCTACGCTTCGAGTCCGGCTTCGCCTTCGGCCACGGCGATGACGTACCCGAGGGCCTCGGTGATGTGGGTGGCCGCGGACATGACCCGGGCGGTTCCCACGATCGGAGCGATCGCGACCAGGACGTCCTGCATCTGGGCGGGGGTCAGGTAGGTCTGGATGGCCGGATCGATGTGGGCGAGGTAGGACACCGCCGGTGCGTCCATGGCCGCGAGTGCGGCAATACGGGTGAGGATGAGCATGTCCGGGGGCAGCCCGCACCGCTCGACGGAGTCGAGGGTCATGGCGGCCAGGGTGTCGAGGACGGGGGTTTCGGACGATGTCGTCATGCTGAGCCATCTCCAGGGTGCGCCGGAGCCGACCCGTCAGTAGCGAGAAGGAACCCTGCGTCGCACCCCCTGTTTCAACTCTAGGAACACTCCTGCCGAGACGCATCCCGACTGCACGGGCAGCATTTCGGGGAGGCGGCAGACGCGCACCCGGCACTGGTGCCGATCCGCGCTGAACGCTGCCGGCAGCGTCTTGGGCGCGGCGTCGCGTCCCTGGTCCCGGAGCCTCAACCACCTGCGGATGGGCCGCCTTCGACCGTGGGTGCCGACGGCACCGGAGGGGAGCCTCCCGGTTCGGAATCCAGGAACTCCCGGATCGCGAACCCGGCCAGCACCACGACGACGATCCACAGAACCACGACCGCCGTCGGGTAGTTCCAGGTGGCGAGGACGACCGCTGCCACAACCAGGATGGCGGCGCCGATCCAGAGCTTGCAGCGGTGCACGAAGCGGCCCACCGGCCCGAGGCGCATGCCGTGTGACGTCGCCACCTCGCGCAACGCGCCGATCGACGAGCTGCAGGCGCTGCGGACAGCGACGGCGGCCCTGGACGGGCCGATCAGGAACGCGCCGGCAGCCGCCACCAGCGCCGTCACGCCGACGACCCGGATGCCTGCGCGCAGGAAGCGGATCAGTGCGTCGTAGATCGCGCCGGCGGCGGCCTGGGATGCCCCCGGCGGCAGGTGATCGAGGTAGAACGACCGGAAGACCGTCAGCACGGCTCCCAGCAGGAGCATGGCGACGGCCACCCCGAGGGCGGCACCGATCAGGCCGCGACGCCGGTTCACGGCGGTGAACACGCCGGCCGCGGCGATCAGCACCGCGATGACCGGGAGCCAGGACCCCATGATCTCCAGAAGCCGGAAGTAGCTCTTGACCTTGCCGATGTCCTTCGAGGCGAACACCACGAAGCTGGTGTGCACCTCCGGAATCTTCGCGGCGGGTCCGAAGCCGGAGCTCACCAACTGGTCCTTGACCTTGGCGACGATCGGCCCGATATCGATGGCGACCTGGTTGTTCTCCAGCGAGACCGCTCCCCCGCCCTTGCCCGTCAGCGCCTTGTCCAGCGAGGAGTGCACCACCCGGTTCGCGTCGACCCACAGGGTCGCGAACTGATCGCTGGTCACCACCTTGTTCACGGTGGTGCTGACCAACTGCGTGAGGCCGCTGGTGATCGGCCCGCTCAGGCCGCCGATCAGCTTGCCGAGCTCGGGTGGCGCACCCTGCTGGACGGCTGCCTGGGACAGCTCGTTCACCACGGCCTTCACGTCGATCTGGGCCAGGACCTCCGACGTGACCCGATCGGTGAGCGCGGCCTGGACATCCGGATTGCCGGCCAGCGGCGCGACCGTGGCGACGTACCGGTCGGTGTCGCCGACGATCGAGTTCGTCCAGACCGCGATGACCGAGAGCAGCGCCAGTAGAGAGGAGATGACGATCAGGACGACCGCGCCCGACGTACGAAGCCGGTGGTGCCGGTCCCCTGACGGCTGTGCGGACGCCTCCAGGGCGCTGAGACGGTGCCGCAGCTGGTCCAGCTCACTGCGTTCGCCCGTCGAGAGCTCGGCCGGCTCGGGCCGCCCGCCGTGAGCCGACCGCTCGCCCTTGCCGTCCGGCGGCCGCGCGTCCCCCGATCCCCCCCGGATCCGGCCCTGACGCATCGGCGGGCATCACATACTCCCTGGGTCAACTGTCCTGGACGAGATGGTTGACGATCGGCTCGCCCCCTCCAGGAAATGCCCGACGTGCCGGGACCGCCACCGGGAGCGCTCACGCAGGTGACCAGCGCAGCCTGCAGCCCAACCAAGACCATCGGCGCCGGGACTTCCGCCGGTCCCGCACTCGACGGGTCCACGTTCTCGGATCGATGTCACCGGCTGCTTCCACCGTGCCGGTTGTGACCCGAATCCGCGGCGTGGCCCGATGAAGAGCTCATCGCGAGGATCCGTGAGTGGTGCTTGTGGAAGCGTCACTCGACTTCGGTGACGGAGCCGTGCACCGCCAGGCCTCGGGTACGGGCGCGATGCGGTGTCCTCTCGAACCCCTCGACGCCCGTGTCGGCCGACTCACCGGGCTGGCCGACACGGCCCCCGGCAGAACGATCCGGGCCTCGCCTCCACCGTCTTCAACCAGGCCGCGCTCCTCGCCTCCGACCTCGCCCTGCCCGACTACGCCCGCGACCTGTGCCACCGCCACGCCGCCCTCTACCTCACCCGCGGCCCGCTCCCCTCGACGAGCGCCATCCGCGGCCTGGAGCCGATCGTCAACCTCGCCCGCCTCCACATCCGCGCCGGCCACCACCGCCGCGGCCGCCAACTCCTCCTCGGCCTCTACCGCGCCGTCACCACCGCCACCAAGTCCTCCCTTGACGGCATCACCGTCCCCGCCCACCTCACCGAGACCGGAGAGCAGCGCAGTGAAGTCCGCCAGTGGCTGTGGCGGGTCATCATCGCCGACGGAACCCGCGCCCTCACCTCCACCGGCCGCTGGACGGACGCCTTGCACCACATCGAGGAACACCCCGGCATCGGCCAACGCATCTTCGACGGCCGCCAGGTCGCCATCCTCGCCGCGCCACCACCGCCGGTCTGCCCGGCCTGTTGTGAGCCACAGCGCATATCTGATGGTGCATCAGATATGGTCAGCAAGAGGTCAGCATAGGTACGAGCAGACCCTGCCCAACAAGCCCGGACGCGAGACTCGGCCACTGTCAGCACCCTTACCCGCGGAGGCCCCAGCTGGAGGCCCATGGGTCCCATCGCACTGGCTGAGCAGGCCGCCCAACACCTATCGAATCGCTCTCGACGCGGGACTGCACGGGACATCTCTCCAGTTCAGAGCACTTTTCGAGCTGTCTCCCGGACAAACGGTGCTCACACTGGCAGGGGCGGCCAGCCGGACCTTCCAGACTTCCCTCGACTCTTCCATATCTGTACGATGCGGACACCGGATCAGTCGATCTACCTGCGCGCCTCCATCAGGAAACGCGCCGAGTGGGCCACGAACGGGCCCTCGGCTCGGATCCGGGCGTCCAGCTCGCGCAGCCGGTCCCGGTAGGCGTCGACGGTGAAGCCCGGGACCATCCAGATCACCTTGCGCAGGAAGTACACCACCGCGCCGATGTCGAGGAACTCCATCCGGAGCCGCTCGGAGCGCAGGTCCACCACCTCCAGCCCGGCGGCCCGCGCGGCGGCGCTCTCGTCCTCCGGGCGGCGGGCCCGGCGTGCCTCGGGCTGCGGGCCGAGGAAGTACTCGACCAGTTCGAAGCCGGACGCCGGTCCCACGTGCTGGGCGCAGTAGGTACCGCCGGGCCGCAGCACCCGGGCGATCTCCGACCACCAGGCCTTCACCGGATGACGGCTGGTGACCAGGTCGAAGGCCCCGTCGCCGAACGGCAGCGGCGGCTCGTCCGGGTCCGCGACTACCACCACGCCCAGCGGGTGCAGCAGGCCGGTGGCGCGCGCGACGTTCGGCGGCCAGGACTCGGTGGCCGCCATGGTGGCCGGAAGCGCTCCGCGCTGCGCGGGGGCGGGCGCGCCGGGGGCGGACTTTCCTGCGACGGGCTGTCCTGCGACGGGCTTCGCGGCGGCGAGCCGGGCCGCGCCGGCCAGCACCTCGCCGCCGCCCGTCTGGATGTCCAAGGCCGCCGAGGCCCGGCCCAGCTGCTCGGCCAGCAGCCGCTGGTAGCCCCAGGACGGCCGTTCCTCGGTGGCGCGGCCGGAAAGCCAGGAGAAGTCCCAGCCGTCCACGGACACCGCCTCGGCCTCGGCGATCAGCTCTTCGAAGGTGCGCATACCGGCATCATCCCCGTGGCCCGCCCGCCCGGCGAACGGTTTCACCCGCCGGGTCGTCCCGCAGACCGACATCCGTGGCTCCACCTACTGGGCCCTCCCCGAGCCCCAGCTCATCACCCTCGCCTCCGACGCCGGCTTCACCGCCTCCCGCTGGCAACCACCCGCCCTAACGGGCTTCTTCCAACCCGTGCTCATCGCCCGCACCCCCTGATCCCGGCCGACCCGTCCTTGCGTTCTGATCCTCACCTGCCCGCAGGCCACAGGTGGTGGACCGGGATGGCGTGGGTCCGACGCCCCGCCGAGGGCGGCGCCGAGAGCAGCGGTTCCTCAGCTGGAGCCGGGCGAGGTCCGCAGCATCGTGGAGGCGGTAACCGGCCGGCTGCGGTCGTTGGGCGGCAGCAGCCCGGATCGGTCGTAGTGGTGCGGGGTCCGCACCGTGACTCCGGCGAATCGGGAGACCTGCCCTGCCGACCAGCTCATCGTTCTTCCCTGGGCCGTGCCGTGCCGCTGTGCCCCACCGTGCGGCCTGACATGGGGTAGGGGCCGAGATTCGCAGCTCAGCGGCCTGCGCCGGGGGCCGGGCCGGTCAGGTCTCGCGCTGCGGGTGGTACTCGGACTCGGGTATGCCGAAGGTCCAGGCGACCCCGGCGCGGGCGGTGCGGGTGCTCGGCGGGACGCGCAGCCAGTAGGTGCGGAAGGTGCCGTCGGGCTCGGCGGTCGAGTTGACGACCTCGACCATGACCACCGGTTCGTCGTCGGGCAGGGTGATCCGCCAGAGCACGCCGGTCTCGTCGCGGTGGATGGGCTCGGCACCGGAGTCGGCCAGGTAGCGCTCGTAGCCGTAGTGCTCCAGCAGGACGCGGCGCAGTTCGGCGTTCTCCTCGGTGCGGATCCGCTCGACGGTGACGTCGGCCAGCCCGGCCAGGAACTCGGCGGGCACGGGCATGCCGCGCCAGGCGTGCAGGGCGAAGCCGTCGGCGTACTCCAGGGCGGGGCCGTCCGCCCGGTCGAGCCGCCCGGCCTCGTCGCGGTGCAGCGCGACGGGGCGCTCGCTGACCAGCGCGACGCCCTGGTACGGCCACCACCAGCCGGCCTCGCGGGCCACCCCGGCGAGCGGCGCGACGGCCTCGGCGCTGCCCCCGCCCGCGTCGGAGGCGGCCTCGAAGGCGGCGAACCAGGGAGCGTCGTGCTGGCCGCGCACGGCGTCGAGCAGGGCGAGCCGTACGGTGGTGCGCCGGGCGCGGGCGGCGGCGGCCACGTCGTCCGAGGCCTCCTCACGGTCGACCTCGGGGGCGAGCCGGTCGAGGACCGCCGTGCGGATGCGGTCGGCGAACGGGGTGGTGACCGGGCCGAGCTCGCCACCGGTGAGTGCCCAGTGCGCCGCCCACCCGGCCGCGCCGACCTCCTCGACGGCCCGCCGCCGGGCCTGTTCCCAGGGCCCGGTGCGCACGGCCTCGCGCACGCTCACCGCGCCGGCGGCCCGCAGTTGCAACGCCGCCTCGGCGGCGGCGAACGGCGAGCCGAACCAGCGGACGGCCGTGGGCTCGGGCAGCCCGGCCGCCCGGTAGGCGGCCCGGACCGCGTGCTCGGCCGCCGACCGGTCGGCCGGACCGGTGGCCGCCGCAGCGGCCCGCCAGCGGGCCGTCACCTCGGCGGGCCCGGCCGTCACCGCGCCCGCCGGGCGGTCGGGAATCGTCGTCTCCATCGTCTGCTCCGTTCCCGGCCGGGCTCCCCGCCCGGCCGCCTGCTTCCGTTCCGTTCGGCACTGCGCGTTCCACGCTGCACGTTCCGCGTTGCACGCCGCGCCCGCCCACCCGTCTGCGCGCCGCCTGCCGTCGCCCGACGCCCGGTCACCCGCCCATCAGCCACCGGTCCGCTCGTCGGGCCCCGCGTCAGTCCGCGACCACCCGCACTGCGCCCGGGGTGTACTCGCGCTGGCGCACCACCCGGTACCAGCTCTTCGGCAGCGGTATCGCCGCATGCTCCTCGTGCACCACCCGGCCGCCCTCGGGCAGGTGCAGCCAGCCCGCGCCGAACGGACCGGCCTCCCGGCGCAGTTCCCCGGGACCGACCACGGCGTGCGCGTGGCCGGTGACCTCCCCGAGGGCCAGCACCATCCGGCCCCGGCCGTCCCGGGGCTGGACGGCCAGCGCGGCCACCCGGGGCGGCACGGCGCCCTCCTCGACCGGCACGATCAGCACATCACCCTGGCGGTACATCAGTCCCCCTCGCCGTACGGCCGGACCCCGGCGGCTGCCGGAATCCCGGGCTCCGCCGCGCTGTTCGCGGTCACGTTCCGGAGCCACGACCAGAACGTAGGGCATGGGTCTGACAACGCGCCCGGCCCGCCACCCGGCCACCGGATTGTCGGACCCGACTGGTAGACACGTGTTCGGCCCCGACCCCTGAGGAGCAGCGCATGACCGTCAACCACCACATCGAGCAGTTCCACGGTCTCCCGGTCTTCGACTTCGTCCAGGCCCTGGACGAGGCCGCCGACGGCGGCGACGCGGCAGCCGTGACCCTGCCGGAGCCGGCGTCGGCCGCCTGGCGGATCGGCCTGCACTACGACTCCGAGGAGGCCTTCACCGAGCGCTGGCGGCAGTTCCTCGACACGGTCGACACCGAGCGCGTGACGGCCGTGGTGATCGGCCCGTGGTTCTCCGACGAGCCGGAGCAACTCGACGCCGCCCTGGCCGCGATCGTCGAGGCGGCGGGCCGGCTGCCCGCGCTGCGAGGGCTCTTCGTCGGCGACGTCACGTACGAGGAGAGCGAGATCTCCTGGTTGGAGATGTGCAACGTCACCCCGCTGCTGACGGCCTACCCCGAGCTGGCCGAGCTGGTGGTGCGCGGCGGCAACAACCTGGAGCTGACACCCGTGCGCCACGAGGCGCTGCGAGCCCTGCGCTTCGAGGCCGGCGGCCTGCCGGCCCGGGTGGTGCGGGCGGTGGCCGGCTGCGACTTCCCCGCCCTGGAGCGGCTCGAACTCTGGCTCGGCGTCGACAACTACGGCGGCGACGCCACGCTGGACGACCTCGCCCCCTTCCTGGACGGCACACGCTTCCCCGCGGTGCGCCATCTGGGCCTGCAGAACAGCGAGTTCGAGGACGACATCGCGGCCGCCGTGGCGCACGCGCCGGTGGTGGCCCGGCTGGAGTCGCTCAGCCTCGCCATGGGCGTGCTGACCGACCAGGGCGCCACCGCCCTGCTGGAGGGCCAGCCCCTCACCCACCTGCGCGCCCTCGACCTGCACCACCACTTCCTCACCGGGGAGGTGCAGCAGCGCCTCACCGAGGCCCTGCCGGGCGTCGAGATCGACCTCTCCGAGGCCGGAAAGCCCGACGACCGGTGGCGCTACGTCGCCGTGGCCGAGTAGCCGTCACCGACCGCGCGCGCCCGACGCCGCCGCACCGCCGCACCGACCAGCCCACCACGCCCATCCGTCTGGAACCGACATGACCGTCTCCCTCCACCCCGACCGCTTCCACGACCTGCCGATCCACGACTTCACCCCCGACGACGGCACCCGCACGCCGCCCGCCGCCGGCTCGGTCGCCTGGCGGCTCGCCCTGGACTACGACGCGAAGCACGACTTCGCGCAGCTCTGGCAGACCTTCCTCGACACCGTCGACCCTGCCGGAGTCCGCGCCCTGGTGATCGGCCCCTGGTGGCGCGGCGACTACGTCTCCGTGGCCGCCACCGTCGCCGCCATCACCGCGGAAGCGGAGCGCCTGCCCGCCCTGGAAGCGCTCTTCCTCGGGGACGTGACCTACGACGAGTGCGAGATCTCCTGGATGGAGATGGGCGACGTCACCCCCCTGCTGACGGCCTTCCCCGGGCTGACCGAGCTGACCGTCCGCGGCGGCACGGACCTGAGCCTCCAGCCCGTGCGGCACGACCGGCTGGCCGCGCTGCGCTTCGAGGCCGGCGGCCTGCCGGCCCGGGTGGTGCGGGCGGTGGCGGGTTCCGAGCTGCCGGCACTGGAGCGCCTGACGCTCTGGCTCGGCGTGGACGAGTACGGCGGTGACGCCACGATCGACGACCTCGCCCCCTTCCTGGACGGCGCCCGCCTCCCGAGCTTGCGCCACCTCGGGCTGGCCAACAGCGAGTTCCAGGACGAGATCGCCTCGGCCGTCGCGCACGCGCCCGTGGTGGCCCGGCTGGAGTCGCTCGACCTGTCCATGGGCGTGCTCTCCGACGACGGCGCCGCCGCCCTGCTGGAGGGCCAGCCGCTCACCCACCTGCGCGCCCTCGACCTGCACCACCACTACGTCGGCGAGGAGATGCAGCAGCGCCTCACCGAGGCCCTGCCCGGGGTCGCGCTCGACCTCTCCGAGGCCGAGGACCCCGACGAGGACGAGGACGACGGGGACCGCTACGTCGCGGTCGCCGAGTAGGCGGGTGACGGCACGATGACACCGCGGCTGACCGTCCTCGGCAATCCCGGGCACCGGCGGGTGACGCTGTTCGCCGCCGCCGCCCGGGCCGCCGGGCTGCCCGAGCCCGCCGTCCTGCCCTGGCTGGACGTGCTGCGCGGCGACTACCGGCTGCCCGAGGACGGCCTGCTGCGGATCGAGTCGCCCGGCGAGGAGGCCCTGGTCGACGAACTGCTGCGCGGCCCGGCGCTCGGCCCGTCCTACGCACCGACCCGGGTCGAGGGCACGGCCGCCTGGTACGCGGGGGTGACGGCCGCGCTGCGCGAGCTGGCCGGGCGCCCCGACGTACGGCTGCTGGGCGATCCGGAGGAGATCGCCGTGATGTTCGACAAACGGCGGGCACACGCGCTCCTCGCCGCCGCCGGGGTGCCGGTACCCCGGGCGCTGGGCGGCGAGGTCACCGGCTGGGAGCAGTTGCGCGGGCGGCTGGCCACGGCCGGCCTGCGACGGGTCTTCGTCAAGCCCGCACACGGCTCCTCCGCCTCCGGGGTGACGGCCCTGCAGTTCGGGCCGCGCGGGCAGGTCCTGGCCACCACTTCGGTCGAGCTGGCCGACGGGCTGCTGCACAACTCGCTGCGGGTCCGCCAGTACCGCGGCGAGCGGGAGGTGGCCGAGATCATCGACCGGCTGGCACCGGACGGGCTGCACGTCGAGCAGTGGATCCCGAAGGCCGCGCAGTCCGGCCGCTCGGCCGACCTGCGCGTGGTGGTGGTCGCCGGCCGGGCCACCCACGCGGTGGTGCGCACGAGCGCGCAACCGATGACCAACCTGCACCTCGGCGGCGCCCGGGGCAGCCTCGACCTGGCCCGGGAGGCCGCCGGGCCCGCATGGCCTGCCCTGCTGGAGACAGCCGAGCGCGCGGCGGCCTGCTTCCCCGGCTCGTTGATGGTCGGGGTCGACGTCCTGCCCACGGCCGGCTGGCGGCGCGCCCTGGTCGGCGAGGTCAACGCCTTCGGCGACCTGCTCCCCAACCTCACCGGCCTGCCCGGCGGCCCCGCCGAGGGCCTCGACACCTACGGCGCCCAGCTCGCCGCCCTCACCGGGGCCACCGGCCGCACCACCGGAACGCCCCTCCCCACCCCGACGGACCACCAGATCACGGAACCCTCCCGATGAACCACCAGACCTCCCCCCACACCCAGGCTCCCGCTCCGACCCCCGACATGAACGCGGTCGTCGGCACGCACGACCTGCTGCTCGTCACGCTCGACACGCTCCGCTTCGACGTCGCCGAGGAGCTGGCCGCCGCAGGCCGGATCCCGCACCTCGCCGCCTTCCTCCCCGGCGGCCGCTGGGAGCGCCGGCACGCGCCCGGCAGCTTCACCTACGCCTCCCACCAGGCGATCCTGGCCGGTTTCCTGCCCACCCCGGCCTCCCCCGACGGCCCCCACCCGCGCCTGTTCGCGGCCCGCTTCGCCGGCTCCGAGAGCACCGCCCCGCGCACCTGGGTGTTCGACGCACCGGATCTGCCGACCGCCCTCGCCGCCGCCGGGTACCGGACGGTCTGCATCGGCGGCGTGGGCTTCTTCAACAAGCAGGGCCCGCTCGGCTCGGTACTGCCCGGCCTGTTCCAGGAGAGCCACTGGAATCCCGGGATGGGCGTGCCGTCCCCGACGTCCTTCGAGGAGCAGGTCGCCCGGGCGGAGCGGGTCGCCGCCGAACAGCCCGTCGGGCAACCGCTGTTCCTGTTCCTGAACGTCTCGGCGCTGCACCAGCCCAACTGGTTCCACCTGCCCGGCGCCACCCGTGAGCACGGCGACTCCCGGGCCAGCCACGCCGCCGCCCTGGAGTACGTGGACGCCCACATCTGCCGGCTCTTCGCGGCGATGAGCTCCCGCCGCCCCTGCTTCGCGATCGTCTGCTCCGACCACGGCACGGCGTACGGCGAGGACGGCTACACCGGGCACCGGATCGGCCACGAGGTGGTCTGGACCGTCCCGTACGCCCACTTCACCATCCCCGCGGCCGTCCCCGATGCCGACCCCGCCGCCCCCGCCGACCCCGCCGCCCCCGCAGCTCCTGCGGCCAGCCCAGCCGCCGCTGCCGTCCCTGCCACCGCCACCACCGCCACCACCACCACCGAGGAGCGCGCATGACCACCGCACCCCCGCGCCCCGACTCGCCCTACCAGTCCTACGTCTACGCCTACCCGCACAAGACCGCCTACCGCCCGCTGCCCGAGCGCCCGGGGCTGCGCGAGCTGTGGGCCGGCGAGGCGCAGGACGCGCTCTCGCTCTACCTGCACATCCCGTTCTGCGAGGTCCGCTGCGGCTTCTGCAACCTGTTCACCAGGATCGGCAGCCCCGAGGGCCTGACCACCGCGTACCTGGACGCCCTGGAGCGCCAGGCGGTGGCCGTCCGCACCGCGCTGGACGAAGGCGCGCGCTTCGCGCTGGCCGCCTTCGGCGGCGGCACACCCACCTACCTGACGGCCCGCGAGCTGGAGCGGCTGTGCGACATCGCCGAGCGGCGGATGGGCGCCGACCTGCGGGCGATACCGCTCTCGGTGGAGGCCTCCCCCGCCACCTCTACCGCCGACCGGCTGGAGGTCCTGGCCGCCCGGGGCACCACCCGGCTGAGCCTGGGCGTACAGTCCTTCGTCGACGCCGAGGCCCGCTCCGCCGTGCGCCCGCAGAAGCGGGCCGAGGTGGAGGCCGCCCTCGACCGGATCCGTGCCGCCGGGTTCCCGGTGCTCAACATCGACCTCATCTACGGCATCGACGGCCAGTCCGAGGCCAGTTGGCTGCACTCGCTGGACGCCGCGCTCGCCTGGCAGCCCGAGGAGCTGTACCTCTACCCGCTCTACGTGCGCCCGCTCACCGGCCTGGCCCGGCGAGGCGAGCAGGAGAGCCACTCCGCCTGGGACACCCGCCGGCTCGCGCTCTACCGCACCGGCCGCGACCACCTGCTGGCCCAGGGCTATCAGCAGGTGTCGATGCGGATGTTCCGCCGCGCCGCTTCCCCGCAGGCCGGGGCGAGCGAGTACGCCTGCCAGACGGACGGCATGGTCGGCCTGGGCTGCGGCGCCCGCTCCTACACCTCGCGGCTGCACTACTCCTTCGACTACGCGGTGAACGCCACCGAGGTGCGCGGAATCATCGACGACTTCGTCGCCACCGAGGACTTCCACCACGCCGAGGTGGGGCACCGGATGAGCGGCGGGGAACCACGCCGGCGGCACCTGGTGCAGTCGCTGCTCCAAGCCGAGGGCATGCCGTTGGCCGACTACCGGGCCCGGTTCGGCAGCACACCGGCCGCCGACTTCCCGGCGGAACTGGCCGAGTTCACCGCGCGCGGCTGGCTCGCCGATGACCGGGACCGCCTGGTGCTCAGCCCGGAGGGCCTGGCGCACTCGGACGCGGCCGGGCCGATGCTGTTCTCGCCCGAGGTCCGGGCCCTGATGACGGCCTACGAGGCGAAATGACCTTCCTCGGCCTGCCGTCCACCACCCCGCCCGCACCGCGCACACCGAGCGCCGAGAGCGCACCGACCGACGCGGCCGACCGCGGGCGCGACCTCACCCTGCTCTACCGTGGCCCGCTCGCCTCCTGCGACTACGACTGCCCCTACTGCCCGTTCGCCAAGCGCCGCGACACACCCGATCAACTGCGCGCCGACCGCGCGGCCTTGGAGCGGTTCACCGGCTGGGCGGCCGGCCGGGCGGGCAGCGGTGACACCCTCGCCCTGCTGTTCACGCCCTGGGGCGAGGGCCTGGTGCGGTCCTGGTACCGACGGGCGCTGGTCGAGCTGAGTCGGCTCCCGCACGTACGCCGGGTGGCGATCCAGACCAACCTCAGCTGCCGGACCGACTGGCTCGCCGACGCCGATCCCGACACCCTCGCGCTCTGGGTGACGTACCACCCCGGCCAGGTCACCCGGGAGCGTTTCCTCGCCAAGTGCCGGGAGCTGGACGCCATGGGCGTGCGCTACAGCGTCGGCGTGGTCGGCCAGCCCGAGCACCTGGCCGAGGCCCGCCGGCTGCGCGCCGAACTCGCCGCAGGCGTCTACCTCTGGGTCAACGCCGCCGAGGGCCGCACCTACACCGACGCCGAGGCCGCAGACTGGGCGGCCGTCGACCCGCACTTCGGCTACAGCCGGCACGCCCACCCCAGCGCCGACCGCCCCTGCCGAACCGGCGAGTCCGTGCTCTCCGTGGACGGCGACGGCACCGTCCGCCGCTGCCACTTCGTCCGGGACGTCCTCGGCAACCTGTACGACGGCTCCTACCGCACCCAGCTGCGGGCGCGCGGCTGCCCGTTGCCGGTCTGCGACTGCCACATCGGCTACGTCCACCTGGAGACCCTGCCGCTGTACGAGCTGTTCGGCGCCGGCGTGCTGGAGCGGGTGCCACACGACTGGCCACAACGCGGCTGAGACCGGGCGGCGGGACGCGACAACCCGATCGCCGAACGGGGCCGCCACCCGCGAAAGCACACGAACGACCGTGCAGAACCCTCCGCGCCCCGCTCGTCCCGCTCGACCGCACCTCTCCGAGCGCGGCGACACCCGGCGACCGCCCGCACACGCCCCGGCTCCGCCGGCTCCAGCCCGCCCCGCCGCCGCCCACCACTTCCCATCGCCGCCCCCGCCCCCGTGGGCGCCCGCCCGCCAACGTCCCTAGCCTGGAAGCAGGAGGAGGCGAAGCACCATGCTTGGAGACGCACCACTGCAGGCCGTCATCCCCGCCGCCGACCTCGCCCGCGCGAGGAGTTTCTACACCGACACCCTCGGCCTCAAGCTCGCCGAGGAGACCGACGAGGAACTGGTCTGCGACTGCGGCGGCACCCAGTTCACGATCTACCACACCCCCAGCGGCGGACAGGCCGCCCACACCCTCGCCAGCTTCAAGGTCGCCGACCTCGACGGCGCGATGTCGGCCCTGCGTGAGCGCGGCATCACGTTCGAGGAGTACGACTTCCCCGGGCTGAAGACCGTCAACGGCATCGCCGAACGCGACAACCTCCGCGCCGCCTGGTTCAAGGACAGCGAGGGCAACATCCTCTGCCTGGCCCAGTCCGTCAGCCGGTAGCGCAACCCCCCATCCCCCCCGGGCCGAATCCGCTGCCCCGCCCGCTCACCACGAGCGGGCGGGGCAGCAGCCTCGCGACCGCCGGACGACCGGCCCCCACCCGCAACGGCTGGGCCAGCACAACCGGTTCTGCTCCTGCCCGGCCCGGACAGGGGTCAGCGCATGCCCTCGTGCCGGGGAACCCCGTGCCGCAGCCGGTGCTCCGCGAGGCGCTTCCGGTCGACGACGTGATCCGCCGCCTCTCGCAGCCGGCCCAGCACGGAGCTGTCGTCGCGGCTCACCACCGTGAGGTCGTCGTTGACGATCAGCATGCCGAAGTCGAACAGCACGTGGTGGTTGGCACACAGGCAGAGAACGTTGTCGACGGTGTCCGACCCGTGGTGCGGTCTCCCCAGGGGTGTGATGTGTGCGGCCTCGGCGTAGGCGCCGCCCGGGACCACCATGCGGACACCGCACACCTGACAGGTGTAGTCGTGCGCACGTTTCACGTGGGTGGCGATCGCGGTGTTCCGGACGACGCGCTCGATCGATGTCGCGGATCGGACCGGCCCCGTCTCCCGGCCGTCCTCATCCGTCGGAGCCGTCACCCGATCCGATACCCGATCCGTCACCGGAGCCGCTACCTGAGCCGTCACCCGATCCGATACCCGGGCGACTGCCGCAGCCTGTTCGGCCGGGGGAAGGGCGACCAGGCGGAACCGCCACACGAGGAAACCGTCGGAGGAGGTCTCGGACCAGAGGTCCTCGACCCGGAAGAGCCCGTCGTAGCGGTAGAAGGAGCGGGTCGCGGTGGTGACTCCCCGGACCACGCGAACCGGGGCCCCGGTCGCCGCGCTCGTCGCCAGGGCCGCGTTGCCGCGCGTCAGCTGCTGGTTCCGGGCCGGCTGCCCCGTCTGCGGGCTTCGCCCGCCCTCCCCGGTGTAGAGGATCACATCACCGAGGTCCTCGCCCTCCTCGTACCCACCGGAGACCACGATCGATTCCGCGCCGAGCTCTCGCAGACCGCAGATACCGGCCTGGAGCGGCCGGTGCACACCGGCCAGCGAGAGCGTCCGCCGGTTGTCGAACTCCTGGCCCAGTCGTACGCCCGGCACCGGCCCGATGCCGTCGGGGAACGGGCCGAACTCGACGGGAGCCTGCCCTTCCGGGAGGGCCGTGGCCAGTTCCCTGACCCTCGCCCGCTCCTCCTGCCGCGCCGTCTGGGCGCGGAAGAGCACCTCCCCGATGAAGGTGTCCCGGGTGGCCGCCAGCCAGGCGCTGTCATCGGCGCGCAGCGCGGACAGCCCGTCGAAGAGTTCGCGAAGCCGCGACTCCGTCGGAATGGTCCGTCCGTCCAGGTAGGAGTCGAGGGTTCGCGCGCTCAGGTCGCAGTGGCGCGCCACCCGTTCGGTCGACGGGTCGCCGACCTTGCTCCACAGTCCGCGCAGCGCGCGAGTGAAGTCCTCCTCCTCGGGTGTGCGGCCGGCCGTCGCCGCGCCCTGCCGCCGGGCCGCCTCCGCGAGGCCTTCCTCGGCGGAACGTCGCCGGTCGTGCCACTGCCGCCGTTCGAGCTCGCTGCCGCTGCCCCACGCCTCGACCATGGCGTCCAGGTTCTTGGCGCTCGGCAGGCGGGATCCGTTCAGGGCGGCGTAGACCGCCGTCCGCGAGGCGCCTCGCGCGACGACCGTCTCGACCGTGCCCCGGGAGCGTTCCTTGAGTTCGCGGAGCTCGCGGGCGAAGGAGACCAGCGGGCCCGTTCCACTCAGCGGGAGCCTGCGCGCCATATCCCCACCGTGAGATTCCTCACAGTTCCTCTCCCATTTCCTGTGATGTGAGTCACATCGATGACGCCAGTGCGCCTCTGACCTGGACCAAAATCAACTTTCTCAAGTCCCGCGATGTTTTCTGCGGTTTTTTGGCCTTCCACGGCTCTGTCATCGTAGCCACTGTCGGTACGAGCCGTACGCCCCACAACGGAGCGACGGCTCCCTGCGTCAACAGGAAGCCGTCATCACTCGTAGCCCCATCAACACCCGGAGAACTACATGCACGAGGGTACGGGGATTCCCGCGTCGGGCGGAAGCGTCCAGGCCACGGGCACCGCACCGCCCGCACCGGGCCCCCGCTGGCTCGCTCCGGCCGGAGTCGCCGCGACCGGCGCAGGCCCGGTCGCGGCCGGATTCCAGAGCAACAACACCATCGCGATCATCTCGGCGACCCCGAGCCTCGTCGTGGTGCTGCTGTTCTTCTTCGGGGTCGTCTGCCCGGCGGTCTGGTCGCGCAAGGCCCAGCGCAAGAAGGCGGCCCTCAACGTGCTCAACACGCTCATCGGGCGGAGTCCCACGAGCCCCATGAGCCCGCCGCCCCGACGGTAGACCCACGACCACACCACACCACACCCGTTCCCCGTCCCCGATCCCCGTCCCCGATCCCCACACCCGATGCCGCCGCCCGACGCCGCCCACCCGCCTGCGGACGGACACCTCCGGTGGCGGGACGGGCCGGGCTGGCCTTGACTGGGGCGGATCGTTGCCCCGCTGCGGGAGGACCGAGGGATGAGGTCGGTGAGGGAGGCCGCCGGCCGTTGGGGGGAGCGGCTGGCCCGGGGCCGCGGGCAGTGGGAGCGGGCACGGGTCGAGGCCGAGCGGCGCTTCCCGGTGATCACCGAGCTGACGGCCCGGCTGCTCTCCCCCGGACTGCTGGACGCCGCCACCCGGATGGCCTCCCAGATCTTCCTGACCTCCGTACCACTGCTGTTCGCGGTGGCCGCGTTCGCCCCGCCCGATGTGCGGGACCAGCTGGTGGCCTCGCTCCGCGCGCTGTTCGGCGTCTCCGGCGCCTCGGATCAGGAGCTGCGCCAGGCGCTGTACGGCACCGGGGACCTGCGAGGCACCACCGGAATCATCGGCGTGCTGATGGCACTGCTGTCAGCGACCAGTTGCAGCCGCGCGGTGGCCCGGGTCTGCGAGCACGCCTGGCGGCTGCCGAAGGCCGGTACCCGGGCGGCGGCCTGGCGGTGGCTGCTGTGGATCGTGGCCTGGCTGACGGTGCTGCTCTTCCAGGGCTCGCTGCGGGACGGTTTCGGTGTCGGCTTCTGGCTGGGCCTGCCGCTCACCTTCGCGGCGTCCTTGGTGGTCTGGTGGTGGACCACCCACCTGCTGTTGAGCGCCCGGGTCGGCTGGCTGCCGCTGCTGCCCGGCGCGCTGCTGACGGCCGCCGCGGCCACCGCGATGTCACTGACCGCCCGGGTCTACATGCCGGGCGCGCTGAACCGCAGTCTGGCCCAGTACGGTTCGCTGGGGCTGGTGCTGATACTGCTGTCCTGGCTGATCGCGCTCTGCGCCGCCGTCACCTTCTCCGTCACGGCGGGGGCGGTGCTGGCCCAGGGGCCCCCGCTGAACGTCTACCTGGGCACGCCCGCCCCGGACCCCCCGCGCACCGGCTGATCCGTCGACGCCGCCACCACCACGGAGCAGCCACCAAGCACCACCGCCGCCACCACCACCACCACCGTCAACGCCGGCGCAGCCGCCGTCGGACGAGCCGGCCCGTGGCAACCGGGTCCCAGGAGCCCGGGCGGTCCCGGGTCAGCGGGTAGCAGGCCAGGCCGATCAGCACGGCGCTGAAGTGGCCGATGCTGGTGTAGTCCCGGCTCTGCGCGACGCCCAGGCCGTAGAAGACCAGCACAACGGCCACGTACAGGTACCGCCAGGGCCGCACGATCAGGTAGGTGAGCACCGCGACCACCCCGGCGAGCGCGTAGCTGACGCCGTAGTCGAGGGTGTAGACGGCCCTCGGCGGGGCGATGCCGCGGTGGATCGCCCACCCGAGCAGGCCCTCGCTGAGGTAGGTCGCGCCGACGTGCGCGATCATCGCCACCGAGATCCAGCGCAGGGTGCCGAGCCAGCGTTCGGC
Source organism: Kitasatospora sp. NPDC088160 (assembly GCF_044741445.1). NCBI lineage: Bacteria > Bacillati > Actinomycetota > Actinomycetes > Kitasatosporales > Streptomycetaceae > Kitasatospora > Kitasatospora sp. NPDC088160. The sequence goes on from NZ_JBIUSS010000003.1 coordinate 92,270, forward strand.
GGGTACGTGGAAGAGGTTGTAGAGCAGGAAGTAGCTCAGCCAGCCGCCGCCCGCGATCCACAGCGCACTGGTGATCAGCACGCGCACCGGTGAGACCTGGAGGTGGTGCAGGTTGGTCGAGCGCCGTTCCAGGATCCGGTCGGCGGTCGCGCTGTCGACGTGGCGGATCACCTGTGTGGTGGCGAGCAGGATCGCCAGCCAGACGTAGGTGCCCGGGGCCCGGCGGACGTAGGTCCGGACCGCGTGCGCGAGGCGTGCCCACCAGGGGCGCCGGTGTCCGGGCGCGTTGGTGGTGCCACCGGTCATCGGCGCCTCCTCGACGGTTCCCTTCACCCTCACCCGGGGCGGCCCCCGGCGCGTCTACGCGGTGCGCCCTTCGAGTGACCGGGTCTCGCGGACGGTCTACGCACCGGCCGCCGGGGCCCAGCAACCCCCGGCGCACGTCCCGACCCAGGCCGACCCGGCGCACGGCGCCAGCCCATTCGCGGCGACCAGCACGGGCGCGGTGATCCGGCGGATCGTGGACACCGGGCCCGAGCCCGCCGCGCCGGCCGCCGTCCACGCCCTGGACCCGGCGCCGGCCGCCGTGGTGGTCCGCGCGCTGAACGCCGACCCGGCCGGGCGCCCGGCGGACGGCGCGGCGCTGCTGGAGCTGCTGACGGCCGCTCCGGCCCCGGGCGTCCCGGCACCGAACGCGAGTTCGGTCCGCGAGGAGATCACCCGGGGCTGGCGTACGCTGGCGCTCTGACCGCCCGGAACGGGCCGCCGGGGGCTGCCGGGCGGCACCACCGGGACCGCACAGCGAGGGCGACGGGCACGATGAGCGAGCGCGGCACGACGACCGCACCTGCGGGTATCGACGCCGGTCCCGGAGCTCGGCACCCGGCGCTGCGCGTGGCGGACCGACTGCGGCTGACCACGGTGTACGTGCTGCTGCTGACCGCGACGGCCTGCTGGCTGGCCGGCCAGAGCCACGGCGCCCGGGCCCGGTTCGTCCGGCACAACAGCAGCAACGTCCACCACATGGAGGTCGGCAAGTGGTGGACGATGTTCACCAGCGGGCTGGTGGTCGACGGGGTGCCCGCCTGGGCGGGCATCGCGGCGGTGGCCGTGGTGCTGGGCCTGGCCGAGTGGCGCTGGGGCCCGGCCCGGGCCGGCGCGGTCTTCGTCTTCGGCCACCTGGGCGCCACCCTGCTCACCGAGGGCGCCATGTGGGTGATGCTCACCGCCCGGATCCCGGGGGCGCTGTCCCGGGCGCGTGACGTCGGGATCAGCTACGGGCTGGTCGGCACCGCCGGCTGCCTGCTGGCCCTGGGCCCGGCCCCGCTGCGCCGGTTCGGGCTGCCCGCGCTCGGGCTGGGGCTGGCCGTGACCTGGGCGCTGGACCAGCAACTGGCCGACGCCGGGCACCTGGTGGCGCTAGGCCTCGGCGCACTGGCCGCCCGGACGCCCTGGCTGCGCATCCGGGCCCGGGCCCGGATGCCGGTCTCCGCCGCACGCTGACGGCCCTCCGACACTCCCCCCGGCGCTCCTCCCCGGGGTCTTGCGATCACCCCCACCCCGAGTAATGCTGATTACATGATTACAACCTCACCCGAAGAGCTCCGGGGGTGGTTCACCGGCCGCCTCCCCGCCGACCTGTTCACCGATCTCGTCGAGATCACCGCGGACCGCGAGGAGATCACCGTCGTCGGCCGCATCACCGAGCCCACCCTCGACCGGACGGCCTCGGACGCCGAGCGCGAAGCGGCGTCCGAGGGCCGGATCGCCGAGTTCCGCGACCGGACCAGGGACGCCCGGATCGCCGTCGCCCGGGAGGCCGAGCGCCGCTACGGCCGCAAGGTCTCCTGGGGCGCCGAGTGCGGCGACCTGAGGGGCATGTTCACCACCGTCTCCGCCCCCGTCATGACCCGGCTGCGCCAGCCCGAACGGCAGGTGCTCGACACCCTGGTGGAGGCGGGAGTCGCCCGCAGCCGCAGCGAGGCGCTCGCCTGGTGCGTCCGCCTGGTGCAGCGCCACTCCGACACCTGGCTCACCGAACTGCGCGAGTCGCTGGAGAACGTCCGCCGCCTGCGCGCCCAGGGGCCGGACGCCGACAGCGCCTCCTGACTCCTCTCCCCGGCGTCCGGCCACCCAACGCGCCTGGGAGAAAGCCGGGTTGAGGCCAGGCGACCACCGATCGGCCACGGCGAGGGGCGGCAACAGGAGCGGCCACCCCTCGCCGAGCCGATCGTATGCTCTTGCGATACTCTGCAAACCTATGCCAGAGTGCGGGCATCGGATACGCCGAATCCCCTCACACGTCGCTAAGTCAGGAGCCCGCGCCTCGCGGGTCAAGGGTGCATGCATGTCGAAGGTCTTGAGCAAGCTGCCGGTCGGTGAACGGATCGGCATCGCATTCTCCGGTGGATTGGACACCTCCGTCGCCGTCGCGTGGATGCGCGAGCACGGCGCCGTCCCCTACGCCTACACGGCCGACATCGGCCAGTACGACGAGCCGAACCTCGCCGACGTCCCGGCCCGCGGTCGCGCCTACGGCGCCGAGCAGGCCCGGCTGGTCGACTGCCGGGCGGCGCTGGTCGAGGAGGGCCTGGCCGCCCTCGCCTGCGGTGCCTTCCACATCCGCTCCGCCGGGCAGACGTACTTCAACACCACCCCGCTCGGCCGCGCCGTGACCGGCACCCTGCTGGTCCGCGCGATGCGCGAGGACGAGGTCTCCATCTGGGGCGACGGCTCCACCTACAAGGGCAACGACATCGAGCGGTTCTACCGCTACGGCCTGCTCGCCAACCCCAGCCTGCGGATCTACAAGCCGTGGCTGGACCAGCGGTTCGTCACCGAACTCGGCGGCCGCAAGGAGATGTCCGCCTGGCTCTCCGAGCGCGACCTGCCGTACCGCGACTCCGCCGAGAAGGCCTACTCCACCGACGCCAACATCTGGGGCGCCACCCACGAGGCCAAGCGGCTGGAGTACCTGGACACCTCGATGGAGATCGTCAGCCCGATCATGGGCGTGGCCTTCTGGGACCCGGCGGTCGAGATCCAGACCGAGGACGTGACGATCGAGTTCGAGTTCGGCCGTCCGGTCCGCATCAACGGCCGGGCGTTCGCCGACGCCGTCGAGCTGGTGCACGAGGCCAACCGGATCGGCGGGCGCCACGGCCTGGGCATGTCGGACCAGATCGAGAACCGCATCATCGAGGCCAAGAGTCGCGGCATCTACGAGGCCCCCGGCATGGCGCTGCTGCACACCGCCTACGAGCGGCTGCTCAACGCGATCCACAACGAGGACACCGTCGCCACCTACCACACCCAGGGCCGTCGGCTCGGGCGGCTGCTGTACGAGGGCCGCTGGTTCGACCCGCAGTCGCTGATGCTCCGCGACAGCCTCCAGCGCTGGGTCGGCCAGCCGGTCACCGGCAGCGTCACGCTGCGACTGCGCCGCGGCCAGGACTACTCGGTGCTCGACACCCAGGGCCCGAACCTCAGCTACCACCCCGAGAAGCTGTCCATGGAGCGCAGCGTCGACGCCGCGTTCGTCCCGGACGACCGCATCGGCCAGCTGACCATGCGCAACCTCGACATCGCCGACTCGCGCAGCAAGCTGGAGCAGTACGCGGTGCACGGCCAGCTGGCGCCGTGGAGCGGCCTGATCGGCGAGCTGGCGCCCGGCGGGGCGGCACCGATCGCCGCCGCCGGCCCCGACGCCGAGGCGCTGGCGGCCAAGTCCACCGCGCTCGACAGCGCTGCGATCGAGTCGGGCAACGACTGATCCGCTGCCGTGACCACGTCCGAGGGCCGCCGCACCACACCGGTGCGGCGGCCCTCGGCGGTTCCGGGCGAGCTGCGGCCGTTCCGGGCCTGAGCCCTCCGGGCCTCACCCGCACAGCGGCCCCGGCCGTGCACGGCGGCCCCGGGCGTAGCTGAATGGGGCAGACGTGTGCCCGGCGGGAGCAGGGCCCGGGCGACGGCTTCACCGGACGCCCCGGGCAGCGGCTCCACCGGAGGCGGGCCCGGACGGCGGCCCCGCCGGGCGAGCCCGGGCGACGGCGAGGAGGCGGGAGCGGGATGGGCGAGGCGGTCGGTTCGATGCTGGCGTCGGCGGTGGGCATCGCGATCAGCCCGCCGGCGCTGGTCGCGGTGGTCCTGATGCTGGCCGCACCGCGCGGGCGGACCATCGGGCTCGCCTTCGCGGCCGGCTGGGCGGCCGGCCTGGCGGCGGTGGTGGCGGTCGTGGTGGCGGCGGGCAGAGCACTGGGTTCGGGTGGCGGCCGGCCGGACTGGCCGTACTGGCTGGAGCTCGCGCTGGGCGTCCTGTTCGTCCTGATGACCTGGAAGCGGTGGCGCGACCGGCCCCGCGCGGGGCGCGTCACCGCGCCGCCGAGGTGGATGCGGGAGGTGGGCCGCTTCAGCGCGGGCCGGTCGGCCGGTCTCGCGGTGGCCCTGGTCACGACCGGCCCGAAGAACCTGGCACTGGCCGTCGGCGGCGCGGCCTCGATCGCCGCCAGTACGGCCGGGATCGGCGGCACGGTGGTGGCCGCCGCGCTGATGGTGCTGATCGGCTCGCTGTGCACGCTGCTTCCGCTCGGGGTCCACCTGCTCCGCGGGGACCGCTCGGCGCGGACCCTCGGGGAGTGGAAGGCCTGGCTGGCCACCCACAGCACGGCGATCACGACCACCGTGCTGGCCGTGATCGGGGCCGAGTACGTCGGCGACGCCATCACCGGGCTCGCGTGAGCCCTCCCTCATCACCGGGCTCGCGTGAGCCGCCCCTCGGCGGCCGGCCCGCTGTCAGAGCCGCCGGGCCCCACACCACCACAGCCCTCCACCCACCAGCGCCCGGCTCACCGGATGCGCACCACCCCTCTCCCCCGCACCGACCGCAGGCCCAGCCGTCCGCCGTCCGTCCCCGGGCGCACCGCCAGCACGTCCCTGAGCGTCAGCAGGATCTCGCCGTCGTAGCGCTCGGCCAGCTCCCGCGCCAGCTGCGCGGCACCGCCCGGCCCGGCGTCCGGGGCCAGGGCGGGCAGGTGGCCGGGGGCGCTGAGGTCCTCGGCCTGGGCGGCCCAGCGGGCCGCGTCCCGGGTCTCGCCCTCGGCCGCGTAGTGGACGGCCAGGCAGTGCACGGCCAGCCGGTCGCCGTACTGCGTCGCGATCCGCCACCAGAAGACGCCGTCCGCGGTGCGGCCCATCCCGTAGAGCAGGCAGCCGAGGGTGCGGAAGGCCGTCTTCTCGGCGAGTTCGAGGTCCAGCGCCAGTTCGCCCGGTTCCACCGCGCCCGCCACGGTGGCGCACAGGTGCCGCAGGTCGCGTCGGAGCTCCGTCCGGCCGCCGGCCCACGGGGGTTCGCCGAAGGCGTGCGGCGGCCGGGCGTTCGCGGGCGGGCGGGCCGGGCGTTCGCGGGCGGGCGGCGCGGGCCGGCGGGCGGCGGCGAGCCGCTCGGCCAGCCGACGGGTGAAGGCGGCCGGGTCGTGGTCGCGGAACTCGCGTTCCAGCAGGGCGGCGTCCGCCCGCAGCAGTTCGGTGACCTTCACGGCGCCTGCCCGTCGTCCGGCTGCTCCAGCAGGTACTCCAGGTGGCGTCGCCCGAGGCTGTAGTAGGTGCGGGCGGTGGTGTGCGCGATGCCGAGGCTGCGGCCGATGTCCGGGTAGGACAGGCCCGCCTGGCGCAGCCGGACGACGTCGGCCTGGACCGGGGCGGCGCGCGCGAGTTCCTCCATCGCCCAGTCCAGCGCATCGAGTTCGGCGAGCTGGTCCAGTTCGTCCTGGCTGGTGTCGGGCCGGCGCTGCGCGATGACGCGCAGCCGTTTGCGTTCGGCGCGGCGGCGCTCGCGCAGGAGGTCCACCACCGCGTCCTTGACGATCTTGAAGGCGAAGGCCTGCGGGTCGGCGCTGGCCAGGGCGCGGCGCCAGTTCTTGTAGAGCGTGGCGCCCGCGTTCTGGACGGCGTCCTGCGCGTCCTCGCGATGTCGCAGGCGCTGCTGGGCGTACCGGAGGTAGCCCGGGTGCTCGCGGGTGAAGAAGGCCTCGAAGTCGGCCGGCAGCGCGCCGAGCGGGTCCGCCCGCAGGTCCCGCTTCTCGCCCGGCCCGGGGGTGTTCAGCACACGCGCCCCCCTTTCGTGGGTCAGCTGGCCGGCCCACCGGGTGGCACGCCGACGGCCCCTGGGGGCTCGTGGTGTAACCGTCCGGGCGGCCCGGGTTGTTGACCGGATCGGGCGGACAATTGGCGACCGTTTCCGTTCACTTTCGAACACCGGCGCTGACCTGCCGGTTCGGCCCCGACAGGAGCCCGGGACCCAGGCGCACGTGACCCACGTCACAGGCTGCGGGCCGTCCGACTTGACAGGGCGAATGCCGCGACTACGACGCCGGCTCCACCACCGCCGAGTCGAGCGCGGCGGTCACCCGCTCCAGCAGTACGCGCAGCGCGGCCAGGTCCTCGACCGGCAGCCCGGTCGCGTCGAACAGCCGGCGCGGCACCTGTCCGGCCCGCTCACGCAGGGCGGAGCCCTCGGCGGTGAGGCTGACGGTGACCGACCGCTCGTCCTCCGGGCTGCGCTCGCGCCGTACCAGTCCGGCCGCCTCCAGCCGCTTGAGCAGCGGGGAGAGCGTGCCGGAGTCGAGCCGCAGGCGCTCGCCGATCCGCTTGACGGGCAGGTCGCCGTCCTCCCAGAGCACGAGCAGGACGAGGTACTGGGGGTAGGTGAGCCCGAGGTCGCGCAGCAGCACCCGGTAGACGCCGCCGAAGGCGCGGGAGGCCGCGTTCAGCGAGAAGCAGATCTGCTGGTCGAGGCGGAGCAGTTCCTCGTCCGCCATGCCGGGGAGCGTGGTCATGGCTCCATGGTACCGATCACCCTCACGCCATTTAGTTGTGCGCAATTGAATTGCGTGCTCTACTTATCTCCAGAGGGCGGCCCGGGCGGCCGCCGGAACACACGAAGGGAACCGACCATGGACGCGCTCTACACCGCAGCCGCCACCGCCAACGGCCGGGAGGGCCGCGCCGTCAGCTCCGACGGGCAGCTGGACCTCGCGCTGGCGATGCCGCCCGCTCTCGGCGGCAGCGGCCAGGGCACCAACCCGGAGCAGCTGTTCGCGGCCGGCTACGCGGCCTGCTTCGCCAGCGCCCTCGGCCTGGTCGGCCGCCAGGCCCGGGTCGACACCAGCGAGGTCTCGGTCACCGCCGAGGTGTCCATCGGCAAGGACGGCGCCGGTTTCGGCCTGGCCGTCGTGCTGCGCGTCGAACTGCCCGAGGCGCTCGCGGACGGGACCGGCGAGCAGCTGGTCAAGCAGGCGCACGACGTCTGCCCGTACTCGCGCGCCACCCGCGGCAACATCCCGGTCGAGCTGGTCGTCGAATAGGCCCAGCAGGCCACGCACGCCGAGTAGGCCGAACGGGCTACGCAAACGCCGGCCAGGCCGCCACCACAGACGGGCCCGCCACACGTACCACCGTGTGGCGGGCCCGCCCGCGCCCCGGCTCAGCCGTCACCCGGCCCGTTCACCGAGCGCAGCGTGTCGAGCCTGTGCCGGTACTCCTCGGTGTCGATCTCGCCACGCGCGAACCGCTCCGCGAGCAGTTGCTCGGGCGTCGGCCCGGCCACCGCGCCGTGCGGCGCGCCCCACCCCGGCCCCGCCGCACCCGAAGCCGCCGCACCCGGACCCGCCGGGCCGTGCGGCAGCGGCCGGCGCGACCGCGACACGTACCGGAACAGGGCGATGGCGGCGAGCACCAGGACCAGCAGGACCAGCAGAGTCAAGATCGCCATCACGCCGATGCCCCAGCCACCCAGAACGTGGCCGTGTCCGTGCCAGTACCTCATCGGGACCTCCTCCTCCGGCCCCGTAGCCGGGGCCCGCCGAGGTGACCAGCGCCTCACCACCATCGTGCGCCCGCACCGGACCGAAGCGCCCTGAAGAAAGCCTGAGAAAACGTTCCGGCGCTCAGCGCCCGGCCCACCGGGGTAGCGTTGCCGCCCATGAACCACCACCCGCCGGCCGACGACCGCTCGCCCGAGCAGCTCGTCGCGGCCGGGGTGCTGCGGCGCCACGGGGACCACCGCCCCCACCCCGCGCTCGGCCACTCCCCGATCAGCTACGTCTCCACCGCGCTCTGGGCCGAACTCACCGTGCTCGCCATCGCACCGCCCGCGGCCGAAGCGACCGCCACCGCCCTGTTGCGCGCCATCGCCGCACGCGCCGTGGACGCGGCCCTGGCCCCCGGCAACGAACGCGCCCCGCGCGACGACCTGTACGTGGCCCACCCCGCGCACATCGGTGCGCACCGCCGGACGGTCTGGTTCCAGCGCTCCGGCCCGCGCGGCCCGGTCACCGCCACCTTCGCCCCGTGAGACGGGACGCTCAGCGCTCGACCTGAAGGCTGTGGCAGACCCAGCTGAGCCGGTCCGGCCCCTGCAGCGGCGGCCGGTCGTGGTACGTGCCGTCCGCGACCGACAGGTTGACGATCAGGTACGCCTGCCAGGCGGGACCGACCCCGTGCAGGTCCGCGTAGACCAGCTCGTCCCCGACGTACCAGTCCACCGAGTTCGCGCCGAGCACGACCCGCAGGTCGAAGGTCGCCCCGGGTGCGATCCCCGAGCCGGCGCCGTGCCAGTACCGGTACCCGCCCCGGACGTGGTTGGAGAACTCCAACAGGTCCGGATGGTCGGGGTGGTACTCGAAGAGGTCGACCTCGTTGCCGCCGCCCCGCCAGGTCCAGACGGCCGGCCAGGCACCCAGCCCGACGGGCAGCGTGATGCGTGCCGACAGTTGGTCGCCGGTGCGGGCCTGGAAGCCGTCCGGACTGCCCTCGGTGGTGAGCAGGTTGCACGTCCAGAGCCCGCCGACGAGCCGCCGGGTGGCGCTGAACACGCCGCCCGGGCAGTAGCCGCGGCCGAGATAGTCGAGCTTGTGGTCGCTCCGGTTGGTCGGCCCCATCCGGGGGTAGGCACTGCTGCGCCCGGCGGTCCACTGTCTGGCCGAAGTGAAGTCCGCGTCGAACACGACCGCCACGGCCGCCTCCCCTGTGCTCCGGCGCCCCGGCAGTTCGACCCGCCAGGCACACAGGGTGAGTTACCCGATACGCTCCGCAGTATGCGGAGCGGAACGCCCGGGCCGGAGCAGCGCGCAGCGGTCGGATCGCAGGATCTCGGGATCGACGGATCGACGGATCGACGGATCGACGGATCAGCCCACCGGAGCGGCCGTCCCGCCCGCACCGAGCCGGTCGGTGACCGAGACCACGCCGTCGACCGAGCGGCACAGGTTGAGCACGATCGGGACCAGGTACGGCTCGGGCACCGTACCGCTGAGCACCACCCGGCCCTGATCGACCTCGACGCCGATCTCCGCCGGGCTCACCCCGTCGATCCGGCCGAGCACCTCCTCGACGATCTCCCGCCGGATCACCACGTCCTCGCGTAGGAAGACCCGCAGCAGGTCCCCGCGGCTGACCATGCCGGTCACCCGCCCGTCCTCGTCCAGCACCGGCAGCCGCTTCAGCCCGTGCCGGCTCATCAACCGGGCCGCCGCGACCACGCTGGTCCCGGGGGTCGTGCAGACCGGCTGCCCGGTCATCAGGTCGGCCGCGGTCACGGCACCGCCCGGGCCGGCCTGCGCCGCCTCGGGGGCTGGCAACAGAGCGCCCGGATCCTCCTGCGCGGCCAGCGTGCGCAGCAGGTCGGCCTCGGAGACGATCCCGAGCGGCCGCCCCTCCGCGTCCACCACCGGCACCCCGGTGATGTCGTACTCGGTCAGCAGCGCGACGATCTCCCGGAAGCCGGTCTCGGGCGCAACCCGGACCACGGGGCTGGTCATCACAGATTCGACGGTGGCATGCCGCACGCCGGTTCACCTCGTCCACGACACTCTTGCGGCCGGGCGCGGATCGTCCCGACCGGTACCGGCAGCATCGCGCCCGGTGGCACGGGCCGCCAGGGGCCAAGGGGCTGAACGGGTGGGACCTTGGGCCCGCCCGCCGAACGCGGATCCGACACCGTGCCGAACCACCGCCCGCCCGGCGCCTCGCCGAAACCACCGACCCTGCGATCCGGCGACCCGGTGACCCGGACGGCGCAACCATCACATGATCGACTCGTTGGACCGTCCACCACGACAGCACGAACGGCATCCGGGGAGGGCACGTTGGCAGGACGGACGATGGGCGCGGCATCGTCGGCGCAGGGCGCCGCGGCGCGCCCGGTGGCCCAGGCCGAAGCCGCGCTGGTGCGCCACTACCGCCGGCTGGCCCGGCTGGCGTACCTCGCGCTGCCCGCCGACCGGGACCGGCACAGCCGGGTGCTGGCCGCGCACGCGACCGTCCAGCGCGCCCTGCCCTCCCGCTGGACCCGCCCGGCCGGTCCGCCGGCGGCGGACGAGGACCCGGTGTACGCCGCACTGCGCCTGCGGGTGCTGCGCGCCGCGCTGCGGCCGCACCCCGCGCGGCGGCTGCCCGCTCCCCGGATCTGGGGACTGCGGCTGTTCACCCCGCACGGCGGCGAGGAGGACGCGGCGCTGGACCGCGCACTCGCGGCCCTCGACGCCCCCGCCCGGGCGGCCTTCGCCCTACGCGCGGTGGAGGGGCTGACGCCGGAGCAGACGGCCGGGGCGCTGCGACGGGCCGGGGTCGAGCACCCCGAGGAGGCCGTCGCGGCGGCGGCCGGCGTGACCGCCGGGGCGGACCCGGAGCCCCCCGCCTTCGACCCGTGCGCGGTGCGGGTCCAGCCCACCGACCTGCTGCGCCGCCGCCGGACGTGGAGCGCCGCGCTGCTGGTCGGCCTGCTCGGACTCAGCACGACGGCGGCCGTGGTGGCCGACTCCGGGCCGGCCGCGCCCGTGGCCCGCCCCGCGCCCGCCCCGTCCGGCACCGCGGCCGACCCGGCCCGCCTGACCCGGGTCGAGCCGGACCGGTGGCAGCACACCGCGCGGGTCGACTTCACCGCCTGGCCCGCCCGCGGCGACCGCCGCGACGACGGCGCGCTGCTCGGCCGCGCCCTGGCCGCCTGGGAGCGGCCCGGCCCGCAGACCCGCGGCGAGCCGGGCGTGGACGCCACGCCGCCCGTCGCCCCGCCGGCCCTGCTGTTCGCCGGGACGGTCGACGGCACCGCCCTGGTGGTGCTGTTCGACGGCCGGCGGCTCGCCCGCTACGCCGACGGGCGCGACGGCGGCCTGGACCTCGCCCGGGCCGACGACTCGGACGTGACCACGGCGGGCGCGGTGGTGCTGCGTCGCCAGGGCACCGCCGTGCGCTATCTGCTGGCCCCCTGGGTGGACGCCGCCGAGACCCGCCGGATCGACCAACCCGACTCCCCCGCGCGGCCGTTGGACCACCCTGACGGGGTCACGGCGGCGGTCCCGGGCGGCGGGCTCGCGGACTGCCACGGCGCCACGGTTCTCCAGCTGCACTCCTCCCCCGCCATCGCCGAGAAGCACGCCTTCCTGCTGACCGACCTCGGCGGGCTCGTCCCCGCGCACCTCACCTACTCCCCGCCGCCGGACCGCGCCCAGCCGGCCCGCGAGCCGCGCGAGGCCACCGGCCAGGACGCGCTGCTGGCCTGGGCCAGCGCGGGCTGCGCCGTCCCGGACGGCACGCCGGGCGTCAAGCAGCTCAACCTGTGGGCCTTCGCGGTGCAGCCGCTGCCGCAGAACGCGGGCTCGGCGTCCTGGGTCTGCCTGCGCGCCGACCGCTGGACCGGTGAGGGCAGCGCCGCCACCGCCGTCCTGCTGCCGACCGCCCGCGGCCCGCAGCGCACCGGCGGCGGCCCGGGGCGGGCGTGCAGCCGGTTCGAGCAGGACGTCGTCGGCTGGGCCTGGTGGCGCTCCCCGCAGGGAGCGGAGTTCCTGCTCGCGGCGGGCAGCCGGCGGGTCACCCGGCTCGCCGTCAAGGGCCCGGACTGGTCCGCCGACCGGCCCGTCCCGGACCACACGCTGGCCGTCGAGCGCCCGGCCCGGGCGACCGTCCAGGTGGAGGCGGCCCTGGACGGCGGCACCCGGATCAGCCCGCCGCGCTGAACCGGCCGGCCGACTCGCGCGCGTACTCCGGCAGCTCGCTCTTCGGCAGCTCGTTGCCCGGCAGCTCGCTCTTCGGCAGCTCGTAGTCCGGCAGCTCGACGCTGGAGACCTGCTTGCCGAGCTCCAGCATCCGGTTCAGCACCCAGCGCCGGTTCAGCAGCCCGTTGCGCACACGCAGGCCGGTGGCGGTGCGCGGCGCCAGGAACGGTCCGGTGCGGTCCCCGCCCTTCTGGCAGCCCTCGGCGTAGCCGCGCAGCAGCCGCTCGTACCGGGCGAAGGCGGTGCGGTGGTCGCCGCGGGCCCGGGCCAGTTCGCCGGCCAGGACGTACGCGGCCACCACGGCGGTGCCGGTGCCCATGCCGCCGATGGTGGCGCCGCAGGCCGCGTCGCCGAGCAGGGCGATCCGGCCACTGGACCAGGTGGGGACGTCGGTGCGGCTGATCGAGTCGAAGTAGAGCTCGGGGGCGTGCCGCAGGCTCTCCAGCAGGCGCGGCACCTCCCAGCCGAGGCCCGCGAAGGCGTCCCGCACCAGGGCCTTCTGCTGCTCCGGGTCATGGCGGTCGTAGCGCAGTTCGGGCGAGGCGAAGAGGCAGAAGGCGCCCGCGCGGGCCGGGTCGCGGTGGTCGGCACCGATCGAGGCGAGCCGGCCGGGGACGTTGAGGCCGACCGAACCGGGCGCCAGGCCGAGGTCGTCGGGGAACTGCCAGGTGGCCGCGTAGTAGCCGAGGTGGCGGACGTAGCGCTGCTCGGGGCCGAAGGCGAGCCGGCGGACGTTGGAGTGCAGCCCGTCGGCGCCGATCACCAGGTCGAACTCGCGCGGCGCGCCGTGCCGGAAGGCGGCCCGCACACCGCCCGGGGTCTCCTCCAGGGCGGTGATGGAGTCGCCGAAGACGTACTCGGCGCGGGCGCGGCTGTGCCGGTACAGCAGCTGGGCGAGTTCGCCGCGCGGGATCTCCAGCTCGCCGCCCGCGAACTCGGCGGGCAGGTGCAGGAGTCGACGGCCGTCTGCGCCGAGGAAGGTCATCGGGCTGCCGCCGGTGTCGAGCGCGCGCAGTTCGTCGAGGACGCCCATCCGCTCCAGCACCGTCAGGTGGGTGCGGCCGCGGAAGTCGACGTTCTGGCCGCCGCCGCGCAGCGCCGGGGCGAGTTCGACGACGGTGACCTCGAAGCCGTACCGGCCGAGCCAGTGGGCCAGGGCGGGGCCGGCGATGCTCGCGCCCGAGATCAGGACCTTGGTGCTCATGGGAACCACTCCGTCCGAGAGGGTCGAGAAACTGTGTCCGGTGGATACCGTTTTCTGCTGTGTGCGGTAGACGCAGTTAGGTCGGACGAGCAACCCCCAGAACGGGAGCGGACTGTGAGCGAGGCGGCGAACGACATGGTGCGGCTGCTCTGGGGCCCCCCGGCCAAGCCCACCCGCGGGCCGAAACCGGCCCTCAGCCTGGAGCGGATCGCGGCGGCGGGCGTCGAGATCGCGGACGCCGAAGGCCTGGGCGCGGTCTCGATGCAGAAGGTCGCCGGGCTGCTCGACTTCACCAAGATGTCGCTCTACCGCTACGTGCCCGGCAAGGCCGAACTCGTCGCCCTGATGGTCGAGGCCGCCGTCGGCGAGCCCCCGCAGGGCCGGCACGCCCACGACTGGCGGGCCCAACTCACCGCCTGGGCACACCACTTGACCGAGTCGTTCGGCCGCCACCCGTGGCTGCTCGATGCCACCGTCGGCCCCCGGGTGATGGGCCCGAAGGAACTCACCTGGCTGGAACGGGTGGTGACCGCCCTCGACGGCCACGGACTGACCGGCCCCGAGCGGATGGACGCCGCCGTCCTGCTCGCCGGACACGTCCGCAGCATCGCCCAGCAGTCCCGCGCCGCCGGGCCCGACGGCTCCCCCGAAGCCGAACTCCTCACCGCCCTCGGCACACTGGTGCACCAGCACGCCGACCGCTACCCCGCCCTGGCCGCCGCCATGACCGGGGAGGACGGGCGCGACCAGGCCCTGGACTTCGGCCTGGACCGCATCCTGGACGGCCTCGCCGCCCTGATCACCCGCCGAACGGGCACCGCCTGACGCCACCTGCCCCGCCGCGCCTCGCGAGGAAATCCGATGGGCCTGCGTTCGGTCAGCCGCTAGCATCCCGGACCATGGCGATGTTCGTGCACCTGACCACCGCGGCGAACGCGCCGCGGATCCGCCGTGCCGGGATCCGGGCCGACAGCCGGGGGCAGGGCGGGGTGCGCGGGCTGTACTGCTTCCCGGTACTGCCCTCGTACCCGCTGACCCACCAGTGGCTGCGCGAACTGGCCCGGTTCGGCACCGGGGGCTCGCTGGTCGCGGTGCACCTCCGGCTGGACGACGCACAGCAGGTGCTGACCGGGCACTACCGGGACCGCGCGAGGGGCGCCCAGCAGTGGGTGCCCGCCGCCGAGGCGGTGCGGCGGGTCGCCGAACTGGCGGACCCGCGCGGCTGGGAGGTGTTCGTGCCGCGCGCGGTGGGCGCCCGCGAGGTCCACCGGATCCGCGGCGTGCCGCAGGTCGCCGGCTGGCGCTACCAGCCGAACGCCCACGGCACCCGGCCGTGCCCCTGCATGGGCTGCCAGCCCGTCGGCGGGTACGGCAGCCGTCGGCTGCGCGAGCGCCACCAGCACCCGCTGGACGCCCCGCCGCCGCCCGTGCCCGTCCTGCTCGCCCGGATCGAGGCCGCCGGCGAGCCGGGCGACCCCGCCGAACTGCTCGCCGCCCTGCAGAGCTTCGGGCGCCGCCGCCGCGGCCCACTGGACCGCCTCGCCCGGTTGGCCGCCCACCCGGACCCGGCCGTGCGCGAGGAACTGGTGTGGGCCGTCGCCGGCTGGTCCACCCCGGGCGTCGCCGCCCTGCTCGACGGCCTCGCGAACGACCCGCACCCGGACGTCCGCGAGGCCGTCGAGGCGGCGCTGGAGCGCTGAGGGCCGGCCGTCAGGAGACGCGCTTCGCTGCCAGGAGTCGTCGGTGAGGCTCGGGACCGAGCAGGCGCGGCCGGAGCCGTAGAAGCTCCCGACGTGCCCGTTCGGCCGATCCGGGCGATCATGGGACGAACCGCGTCTCGGCGATTCGGCGCACCGGTGTCAGTCCGGCCGCGCCCGGAAGGTGGACTGCGATGTTCCAGCTCCTGTGGATTCTGCTCATCGGCTTCGTGCTGGGCGTACTGGCCAAGCTGATCCTGCGCGGGCCGCAGTCGATCCCCTGGTGGCTGACGATGCTGCTCGGCGCCGCCGGTGCCTGGCTCGGCAACGCCGTCTCCGGATGGATCGGCGTCCGCCACACCTCGGGCATCGACTGGATCCGACACCTTCTCCAACTCGGCTTCGCCGTCGCCCTGGTGGCCTTCGTCGCCCCGGCCTGGAGCAAGTCCCACCCGAGCCGCTGACCCGGACGACCCGGGCTGCCGCCGCCCCGGACCGCCGGTGGCAGGAGGCGGAGGCGGCCGACCCGTTCGGCGGGGAGGCGCCGTCAGCCGACGTGGACGGCCGGGCGGCGGCTGCGGTCCGGTTCGGCCTCGCGCAGGACTTCGCGGGTGACGGGGGCGATCTCGCCCTGGCCGAAGAGGAAGAACCTGAGGAACTGGGCGAAGGGGTTGCCCTCGGTCCACTCGAAGTAGATGTGCGGCTGCTGCCCGGTGAGGTCCCGCACCCGCAGCAGCAGGGCGGCCAGCGCGTTCGGCACGCTGGAGCTCTGCAGCGTCAGCACCCGGTAGCGGTCGTGCAACACCTCGCCGCGCACGGTCAGTTCGGCCTCGAAGTCGGACGGGTCGAGCACGGTGACCTCGACGAAGACCAGGTCGTCCTCGGTCGGGATGTCGTTGTCGGCGCGGATCTGGCGGATCTTGTCGCGGTACTCGGCGAGGTCCCGGCTGTTCGGCTCGTTGGCGATCAGCCGCAGCGGGCGGTACGTGTAGTCCCGGACGAAGCGTTCGGCGACGACATCGAGCACCACGTCGGTGACGCGCAGTTCGAAGGCCCGCTTGAGCCGGGAGAGGAAGGAGACCAGCATGATGCCGGCGATGAAGCAGCCGCCGATCTTGACGCCGTCCGGCCGCTCGGCGATGTTCACGGCCGTGGTGTAGAGGAAGACCCCGGCGATCGCGGCGAAGCCGACCGTCCTGCGGCGCTGCCCTGACTTGTGGGCGGCGATGGTGACGGCGATGGCGGCCGAGCTGATCAGCACCAGCACGCCGGTCGCGTACGCGCCGCCCTGGGCGTCCACGTTGGCGTCGAACAGCCAGGTGACCAGGAAGGCGATCAGGGTGAGGACGATCACGGTGGGCCGCACCGCGCGGGCCCAGTGCGGGGCCATGCCGTAGCGGGGCAGGTAGCGCGGCATCAGGTTGAGCAGTCCGGCCATCGCGGAGGCGCCGGCGAACCAGAGGATGGCGATCGTGGACAGGTCGTAGACGCTGCCGAAGGTGTTGCCGAGGTTCTGGTGGGCGAGGTAGGCGAGCGCCCGCCCGTTGGCCTGCCCGCCGGCCTTGAAGGCGTCCGCGGGGATCAGCAGGGTGGTGATGAGGCTGGTGGTGATCAGGAAGCAGCTCATGATCGCGGCCGCGGTGGTGAGCAGCTTGCGGGCGCCGCGGATCCTGCCGGTGGGCTTCTCCTCGGTGTCGTCCGGGTCGCCCTCGATGTGCGGCATCACGGCGACGCCGGTCTCGAAGCCGGACAGGCCGAGCGCCAGCTTCGGGAAGACGATCAGCGCGACGCCGATCATCGCGATCACGTTGCCGTGCTCCGCGGTGAGCGCGTCGGTCCAGTCGCCGACGACGTGCGGGGCCTTCAGCACGTGCCAGAGTCCGTTGGTCACCACCACGACGTTCAGCGCGAGGTAGACCGCGACCAGGACGACGGCGATGCCGATCGCCTCGCTGAAGCCCTTGAGGAAGACCCCGCCGAGCAGGGCCACCATGATGAGGGTGATCGTCACCTGCTTGCCGGTCAGCAGGCTGTGCAGATGCGGGTTCTCCACCAGGTGCGCGGTCGCGTCGGCGGCCGACAGGGTGATGGTGATCATGAAGTCGGTGGCCGCGAAGCCGAGCAGCGTGAGCACGAAGAGCTTGCCCTGCCAGAACGACAGCAGCCGCTCCAGCATGGCGATCGAGCCCTGGCCGTGCGGGCTCTCCTGGGCGACCCGCCGGTAGACGGGCAGGGCGCCGAGCAGCGTGACGATCACCAGCACGATGGTCGCCAGCGGCGAGAGCAGGCCGGCGGCGAGGGCGGCGATGCCGGGCTGGTAGCCGAGCGTGGAGAAGTAGTCCAGGCCGGTCAGGCACATCACCCGCCACCAGCGCTGGCCCTTGACGTACGGCGCCTCGGCATGCGGGCCGGGGTGCTGCTTGGCCATGTCCGACAGGCCTTCCAGCATCCACGCCCGGAACCTCGCGCCGCGGGTCGCGGGTGCCACCCCCGGATCGGCCGAACCCGACGACACCACGTGCACCCCTGTCCACCAGTCGGCCGGCCGCGCTCGGCTCCGGCCCCCCAAAGGCCGCCGGACGGCGGGCCTGGTCAGGCTAGGGGACCGGACCGGTGCCGCCGGGGAGCAGCGCGTCCGGACACGCCAGGGGTGCCCCGGACGGCCCTCAGCGGTGGCGGACGGCGCCCCGTCGTGCCGGCCGTCCCGGCGCGGCGGGCCGCACGCACTGCCCGGAACGGGCGAGGATATCCGCGCGATCGACGGATGCGTGCAGGTTTGCCGAGAACGGACACCAGGGAGGCAGCGGTGGCGGAACCGAGTCGGCGGGGCATCCTGGGCCTGGGCCTGCTGGCGGCGGCCACCGCCTCCTGCGGCACCCACCGCCCGGACCCCGCCCCGCACTCCTCGTCCGACGGTCCCGCCCCGCGCCCCTCCCCCGACGACGCCGCCCCGACCGCCGCCGCCCAGCACGTGGGCGTCCCGCCGGAGCAGTCCCTACCCGGCGCGCCCGACTGGGAGATCACCGACCCCGGCCCCGCCGACGCCATCGAGGGCTTCGCCGACCGGGTCAGCGTGCTGCCCGGTGAGCAGTTCGGCCTGCACGTCTCCACCCCGGCCGCCGCCTTCACCGTCTCCGCCTACCGCACCGGCTGGTACGACGGCGCCCGCGCCCGCCTGGTCTGGCGCCGCGAGCACGTCCCGGGCGGCCGGCAGCCCGCCCCGCGCGTGGACCCCGCGACCAGGACTGTGCTGACCGGCTGGCAGCGCACCCTCGCCGTGGACACCACCGGCTGGCCCGAGGGCGCCTACCTGCTGCGCCTGGACGCCGAGGACGGCTCCGGCCAGCGCTACGTCCCGCTCACCGTCCGCTCCGCCGCCACCGCCGGGCGGACGGTCGTGATGAGCGCCCCCGCCACCTGGCAGGCGTACAACGAGTGGGGCGGGTACAGCCTCTACAACGGCCCCACCGGCGGTCTGGCCACCCGCTCGCTGCGGGTGGTCTTCGACCGGCCCTACGACTACGACCACGGCGCCGGGCTGTTCCTGGTGTACGAGGCGCCGCTGGTCGCGCTCGCCGAGCGGCTCGGGCTGCCGCTCGCCTACACCACCGGGATCGACGTGGCCCGGGAACCCGGGTTGCTGCACGGCGCGAGTGCCGTCCTCTCCCTCGGCCACGACGAGTACTGGTCCCCCGAGCAGCGCGCCCAGGTGGTCGCGGCCCGGGACGTCGGCACCAACCTGGCGGTCCTGGGGGCCAATTGCTGCTTCCGCCGGGTCCGCTTCGAGCCCTCGGAGCTGGGCCCGGACCGGACGGTGGTCTGCTACAAGGACGCGTGGGCGCAGGACCCGGGCCACCAGGCCGGCGCCCCGGCGACCACCGACTTCCGGGCCGGCCCGGGCGCCGACCCGGAGAGCTCGATGCTCGGCGTGATCTACGACGGCTACCCGGTGGACGCCCCGTACGTGGTCGGCTCGCCGGAGCACTGGGCGTTCGAGGGCACCGGCGTCGCCGCCGGGGCGTCGTTCCCGCACCTGGTCGGCGTCGAGTACGACCGGGTGGACACCGCCTTCCCCACCCCGCGTCCGATCGAGGTGATCGCGCACTCCCCCGTGGTCTGCGAGGGCCGCCGCTCGCATTCCGACACCGCGTACTACACCGTGCCGGGCGGCGCCGGGGTGTTCGCCTCCGGGACGATGCGCTGGGTGGAGGCCCTGGACGCGCACGGGCCCGGGGGCGGCAGCGCCGACCACGGGATCGACGCCCGGACCGGGGACCTGGTCCGCCGGGTCACCGAGAACGTCCTGCGCACCTTCGCCGCCGGCCCGGCCGGCCTGACCCACCCGGCCCGGGACAACCTCGCGACCGTCTACGACGGGGCGTAGCCCGTCGGGGGCTGCGAGGGACCGTCTGCGAGGGGCCGTCGCAGAAATTTCCCGGAACGACGGATCGGGGCGGTGCCGCGGCGCCCCGGGCACGCATCGCGGTCGAACGGATTTCCGGGCCGTGGCCGGCCGTGCCCAGCCCGTCACCCGGGGCGAGGAACCGTCCGCCGCACCGATACACTCACACGGTCTCATCCACAGCAGGTCGTCAAGGACAACCGTCCGGCGTGGCACGGGTGCCGGCCGGAAAGGGCACGAGGGAAACAGAACATGGTCGAGGCCTCCCCGAAGGTCGTTGTCGTCGTCCCCACGTACAACGAGCGGGAGAACCTTCCGGTCCTCGCGGGTCTTCTCGCGGACCTCCCGGTACCGGGCCTGCACCTGCTGGTGGTCGACGACAACTCGCCGGACGGCACCGGCGAGATCGCGGACAAGCTCGCCGCGGAGTCCGGCGGCACCGTCGGCGTGCTGCACCGCACCGAGAAGGACGGCCTCGGCCGCGCCTACCTGGCCGGCATGGCCCGGGCCCTGGACGAGGACGCCGACGTCGTGGTCCAGATGGACGCCGACCTCTCGCACCCGGCCTCGGCGATACCCGCGATGGTCCAGGCCCTGCTGGCCGACGACACCGCCGTGGTGCTCGGCTCCCGCTACGTGCCCGGCGGTTCGACCGCCGCGGAGTGGCCCTGGCACCGCAAGGCCCTCTCCGCCTGGGCCAACCTCTACGTCAACACCATCCTCGGCCTGGGCGTCCGGGACGCCACCGCCGGTTTCAAGGCCTGGCGGGCGAGCACCCTGCGGGCGATCGACCTGCCGACCGTGCAGAGCAGCGGGTACTCGTTCCAGGTCGAGATGAACTACCGGGTCGTCCAGCGCGGCCTGACGATCCGCGAGGTGCCGATCCGCTTCGAGGAGCGGATCGAGGGCGCGTCGAAGATGAGCATCGGGGTGCAGGTCGAGTCGGCGCTGGCGCCCTGGAAGCTGCGGCTGAACCGCCAGGACCCGCGGTAGGCCGTAGCCCACCGGGCCGTGACCCTCACCCGGGTCAGAGCCAGGGCCCGGGCATACGGGTGCCGGTCGGACGGCTCGGCGGTGTGAAGGGCGACCACGGGGAAAGAAGGGCGACATGGCCCTTCTCCCGGAGTCCCTCACGGCCCTGATCCGCCGCGGTGCCCGAGAACCCTTCGTCGTCCAGACCGTGCGGGCCACCGTGGCCGCCACCCTCGCCTTCGCGGTGGCCACCCGGCTCAGCAGCGAGCCGGCCCCGCTGACGGCCCCGCTGACCGCGCTGCTGGTGGTGCAGGTCACCGTCTACTCGACGCTCAAGACCAGCATCCGCCGGGTCAACTCGGTGGTGGTCGGCGTGCTGATCGCGACCGGCTTCAGCGCCGTGGTGGGGCTCTCCTGGTGGAGCCTCGGGCTGATCATCCTGGCCTCGCTGGTCGTCGGCCGGTTCGTCCGGGTCGAGGAGTTCGTCCAGGAGGTCGCGATCAGCGCCATGCTGATCCTCGGCGTCAGCGGGCTCGCCTCGCAGGCCTGGGACCGGGTGCTGGAGACACTGATCGGCGCCGCCGTCGGCCTGCTGTTCAACCTGCTGTTCGCCCCGCCGGTCTGGGTGGACACCGCCGGGGAATCGATCGAGGACCTCGCCCGGCGGGCCCGCCAGCTGCTGCTGGACATCGCCGAGCAGTTGGGCCGTCCGACCCCGGTCGCCCGGGCCGCCGAGCAGCTGCACGAGGCCCGCCGGCTCGACCACGCCATCGCCGACGTGGACGTGGCACTGCGCCAGGCGGAGGACAGCCTGCGGCTCAATCCGCGGATCAACGACGGGCTGCTGTCCCGGCTGGTGCTGCGCACCGGGCTGGACACCCTGGAGATCTGCGTGGTGGTGATCCGGGTGCTGGCGCGCTCGCTGACCGACCTGGCCAAGCGGCGCGCGCCCGGCGAGCGGCTGTTCCCGCCGGACGTCGCGGTGGGCCTGGAGGAACTGCTGGCGCACGTCGGCGGGGCCATGGTCAGCTTCGCGGTGCTGGTCACCACCCAGGTGAGCCGCAGCGCCGAGGAGGCGGAGCGGCGGCTGACCGCCGAGCTGGCCGCGGCCTGGACCTGCCGGGAGAACGTCGCCCAGGTGCTGCTGCAGAAGGTGCGGGAGCACCCCGAGGCGTGGCAGTTGCACGGTTCGATACTGGCCGAGGTGGACCGGATCCTGGACGAACTGGACCTGGAGCACCGCAGCCGGCGGCTGATGGAGGAGCTGGACCGGGCCTCGGTGGCGAGCCGGGAGCGGTTCTCGCGGTTCGCCGGGCTGCGCCGGTTCGTCCGGGGCGAGCGGGCGCGCCCGGCGGTGCGGGCCGGGCGCTGAGCCCGCGTCGGACTCCGGGGGGCGGGGGCTTGGGGGGCTTGGGGGCTCAGGGCATCGACCAGGGTTCCTGCGGGAGCGGGTGGCCGGTCTCCAGGTAGGTCTTCAGGTTGGACAGCACCGCCGACCAGCCCCGCTCGACGTCCGCCCGCTCGGCCTCGTCGGCCAGCTGGTCGTGGGTGACGGTGAGCCGGGTGAGGTCGTGCCAGCCCCGGAGCTCGAAGGTGACCTTGGAGGGACCGCCCGGGCGCCGCTCCCCGGGCGCCGCCCAGGTGGTGACCAGCCGGTGCGGGCGGTCGGCGGCCTCGACGACGCCGATCGCGTCGGCCGTCCCGGAGCCGTCGGCGCGCTGGTGCTCCCAGGGCGCGCCGGGCAGCCAGGTGGAGACGTTGCGGTGGCCCCAGTAGAGGCCGGACTCGTCGGCGTTGGTGAGGGCGTGCCAGACCCGCTCGGGGGTGGCGCGCAGGTAGAGGGTGCTGCGGAGGGCGGGCGCGGCCATCGCGTCAGCCCCTGGCCGCGTCGAGCAGCGGCTGGACCTCGATCTTCTGCATCCGCATCATCATCGCCATCACCCGGCCGGCCTTGGCCCGGTCCTCGTCGGCGATCAGGTCGAGCAGGACGCGCGGGGTGATCTGCCAGGAGAGGCCGAAGCGGTCCTTGAGCCAGCCGCACGGGCCCGCCTGGCCGCCGTCGGCGGTGAGCTTGGCCCAGAGCTCGTCGACCTCCTGCTGGCCGTCGCACTCCACCTGTAGCGACATGGCCTCGGTGAAGTGGAACTCGGGGCCGCCGTTGAGGGCCGCGTACTCCCGCCCGGCGAGTTCGAAGGCGACGGTCATGACCGAGCCGGCTCCGCCGGGGCCGGTCTCGGGGTAGCGGGTGACCTGCGTGATGCGGGAGTTGGGGAAGAGCGAGGTGTAGAAGGTGGCGGCCGCTTCGGCCTGGTCGTCGAACCAGAGGAAGGTGGTGATCTTCTGCATGCGCCCGACGGTAGCCCCGGGCCCCGCCCGGACGGCCGAGCCACGGCCGGGGGTCACCGGTTCGGCGCCCCCGGCCCGCGGCCCGCCGCCACCGGGTCAGTGCACCCAGCCCGCGTAGCGCTGTACGAAGCGCAGGCCGGTGTGGGCGGTGACGACGACGTCGTAGCGGCCCTGCTTGTCCAGCGGCCAGGACAGGTTCGCCTGCTGCCCGGGCTTGACCCGGACGGTCTGCGCGGTGCCGGCGAAGTCGTTGGGCGCGGCGGTGAAGGAGACGTCGGTCATGCCGTCGTTGGCCACCTGCAAGGTGAGCCGCACGCTGCCGTGCAGGTCGGCGGTGACGATCGGTACGCCGATGTCGTTCTGGCCGTCCTGCCCGTCCCGGACCACGGTGCCGGCGAAGCGGCGGACGAAGCCGTCCGGGCCGTGGACGGTGAAGTCGTAGCGGCCGTTGGTGGCGGCGGCGTCCCAGACGTACCGGGCGGTGGCGCCGGGGGCGACGGTGTACGGGGTGCCCGCGAAGGGCAGCGCGATGTTCGGGTAGACGGTGTACGGGAAGGCCACCGAACCGTCGTTGCTCATCGTGCAGGTGACCTTGCCGGTCTTGCGGTCCACCTCCACGTCGGCCCACGGCTGGTAGGGCAGCGGGCGGTGCGGGCGCTCGCCGCGCTCCTGGACGGGCATCGCCTGGGCTCCGACCGCCGGGAGGGCGACGCCGGGCAGCTTGGTGCCCGCGTCGGCCCTGGCCATCAGGGCCGTGGTGTCGGGCAGCGACGGGACGGACGGGTTCGGCGCGGCGAAGTCGAAGCAGCTGGTGAGGTCACCGCAGACGGACCGGCGCCAGGCCGAGATGTTCGGCTCGGCGACGCCCGTGACCAGCTCCATGAAGCGCAGCACGGAAGTGTGGTCGAAGACCTGGGAGTTGACCCAACCGCCGCGCGACCAGGGCGAGACGACCCACAGCGGGACGCGGTTGCCGAGGCCGATGGCGCGGCCCTGGGTGAACTCCTCGGGGGTGCCGGGCTCGGGGGTGGGCGGGACCATGTGGTCGAAGTAGCCGTCGTTCTCGTCGTACATGACCAGGAAGACGGTGTGCTGCCACACGGCCGGGTTGGACATCAGCGACTGGAGGGCCTGGTCGACCCAGTGCGCCCCGTACGCCGGGCCGGCCTCCGGGTGCTCGGAGAAGAGGTAGGGGGCGACCAGCCAGGAGATGGTCGGCAGGGTGCCGTCCTTGCAGTGGCGGTCGAAGGCGGCCGGGTCGAACTTGGTCATCGCGTTGATGTAACGCGGGTCGGTGGGAGGGAAGTTGTGGAACTGCTTGAAGTAGGAGAGGGCGTTGTCGTCGTAGTCGCCGGTGCGGTCGTCCTTGCTGGGGTTGTGGTAGACCCGCCAGCTGACGCCGGCCTGTTCCAGGCGCTCGGCGTAGGTGGTCCAGTCGGCGACGGGGTTGTCGGTGACCGGGGTGTTGTCGATCCAGGGCCCGGTGGTGCCGTCGCGGCCGGGACCGGAGGTGCCCGTCCAGAGGTAGAGCCGGTTGGGGTCGGTCGGGCCGGCGAGGGAGGTGAAGTAGGCGTCGCAGAGGGTGAACGCGTCGGCCAGGGCGTACTGGTAGGGGATGTCGTCCCGGGTGAAGTAGCCCATGGTGCGCTCGCCCTTGGCGGCGATCCACTTGTTCATCGCGCCGTTGTTGATCGCCTGGTGGCCGGTCGCCCAGTCGTGGGGCAGGCCGCCGGCGTTCTGCGCGTTGTACTTCGAGGTGTCCATCCGGTACGGCAGCATGGCGCCGCCGTCGCTGCGACGGCTGTCCGGCTGGCGGAACACGTCTGCGCCGTAAGGGAATTGGAGCGCCTGCTTGTCGCCGAAGCCGCGGACGCCGCTGAGCGTGCCGAAGTAGTGGTCGAAGCTGCGGTTCTCCTGCATCAGCACGACGACGTGCTTGACGTCCTTGATGGTGCCCGTCAGCCGGCCGGAGGCGGCAGGGGCGGCGGCGGGGGCTGCCTCGGCGGGGGCGGCGCCCAATCCGGTCAGGGCGGTGGCGCCGACGGCCGCGGTGGCGCCGACGAAGGTGCGGCGGGAGAGCTCGGACATCACGAACTGGCCTCTCAGAGCTGGAAAGTGGCGACGGCGGCGGCGGTGTCGGAGGGCCACTCGTTGGCGGCGGTGTTCGGCTCGGGCTGCGGCCAGTCGGCGACCAGGGTGTGCGCCTCGACCAGCTTCAGCGGGCCGGCGTACTGGACGTAGTCGATGCGGTCCTGCGGCTCGGGCTTGGCGCCGCGCTGCTTGCGGGTGGGCGACCAGGTCGCGCCGGGGAACTTGACCGGGTCGCGGTGCTCCTCGCGGAAGGTGTCGGTCAGCCCCGCGCCCTGAAGGGCCACGCTGACGGGCCAGTTGAGCACCCCGACGCCGCCGTGCGCGGCGGCGGTGGCGGCCGTCCAGTCCAGGTGGGACGGCGAGGAGAGGGCGCCGGCGAGCACCACCGGGGTGCGCCGGGCGATGTCCGCGCGCACCGCGGCGGCCAGGGCCTTGGCCTGCTTCAGGCGGAGCGAGGCGGTCTCGGCGGCCTCCGCCTGGGCGGCCGTCCGACCGTCCTGGAGCGCGTACGGGCCGTAGCCGGCCTCGTCGAGGTGCGCGGTCCAGAAGCGGACGGTCCGGCCGCCGGGGAGCTGCACGGTGGCCCCGGCGGCGGGCAGGTCGGCGGTCGGCGGGGTGACGTCGGCGAGCGGGTAGCGGCTCAGGATGCCGACGCTGCCGGGGCTCTGGTAGGCGTACCAGCCGAGCGCGTCGGCCAGGGTCTTCGCCCGCTCACCGGCGGTCTCCTGGAGGGCGAGGACGTCCAGGCCCTGGGTGAGGACGACCCGCAGCTGCTTCTCCAGGGCGTCGGTGTACCCGGCGCCGGCGTCGTGCAGGTTCCAGCTGGCGGCCTTGAGGCGCGGCGGCGCGGCGGGGTCGACCACGGGGATGAGGACGGTGACGGTGTCGACGGCACCCGCGCTGTCCTTGACGCCGACGACGGCCAGCTCGGGGCTCTTGCCCGCCGCGGGCGCGGTGCCGGTGAGCGTGCCGTCGGCGGTGACGTTCAGCCAGGACGGCCCGCTGACCTTGCGGAAGACGGCGATCCCCGCCGGGTTGCCGACCGGGCGGGACCAGAGGCCGCCGAGCTTGACGGAGACCGCCGCGCCGGGGGCGACGGGCGCGGTGGTGAGGGCGTCCACGGCGCTGTGCGGGCGGACGACGGCCGGCTTGGCGCGGAAGCTGAACGGGGCCGTCCGGGCGAGGACGCCGTAGCCGTCCTTGGCGAGCAGGTAGGCGGTGTAGGGGCCGCCGGTCAGCGCGGAGGTGTCGAGCTGGAGGTCGCCGGAGGTGCCCGGGACGTACTTCCAGAGGAGGGAGCCGCCGTTGCCGGGCTGGCGGTCGCCGTCGTACACGCCGACCCAGTTCTTGGCGTCGGGGGCGTCGGTCGTCCAGTGGAAGGTGAGCCGGTCGCCTTCGGTGGGGTTGGCGGAGGAGGTGAGGGTCAGGGCGCTGCCTGCGGCCACGGTTGTCCTGTCCGCCGCCCGGGGCCCGGTCCGCCGGGGGTCGGCGCCGGGTCCGCGCGCGGCTGGTCACGGAGGCTGGGGAAGGGAGGGCCCGGCAGTTGGCTGTACAACTGTGGGCGGCCCTCATTCATCCGAAAGTCAGCGACCGGGACGTGAACGGCGTGTGACGGCCCATCGGGCGGTTCGGGAACTCCATGGCGGGCGGCGGGAATTCTCGGCGGAGACGCCGGGGGCCGGGGGCCGGGGGCCGGGGGCCGGGGGGCCGGGGGCCGGAAGAGCCGGGAGGGGCGCGGCGGGGGGCGGGGGGGGCCCCCCGCGGGGGGGGGCCGCGGGGGGGGGGCGCGCCGCGGGGGGGTGGCTTGTTTGGGTTTTGCAGGGCGGGGGACCGCGTGTACACCGACGCCCCCCGCCGA